>NZ_JBGSXS010000267.1:0-18342 GCF_041751335.1 Aquiflexum sp. | reverse complement strand
AACATGAAAATTGCAAGTCTTTCCGATATCAAAAAAGAATTGTCTTACCTTAATGAAAAGGAATTAAAAGATTTGATTCTTGATCTCAGCAAATTCAACACAGATAATAAATCTTATTTATTTTTTAAATTATTTGAAAGGGAAAATCCCAGGTTATTTGTTGAAATGGTGAAAGAAGATATTGAGTTTGAGTTTGTAAAAGCAAACACAAAGCATTACCATTTCGCAAAAAAATCGGCGCAAGCAATTCGGAGAAAATTGAATAAACTTCTCAAACTTACCAAAGACAAAACCGCCCAAATTGAACTTGTATTATTTTTTTGTGAAAAGATGAAGCTTTATGGTTACTTGACATTTCATCACCCTGTCATCGAAAACCTCTACGCAATGCAGATCAGGAAAATTGAAAAATTGATATCCGGATTGCATGAAGACCTTCAATATGATTATCAATACCAACTAGAAGAACTGAAATTGTCTTAGATTAAATCAAAATAAGGCTTTGATGTAGTTAAGATGTATTTTTATAAAAGCCTTGATGTATTTATGTTGTAGACTTCTAATATCTTTCCATTTTTCAAACTACTACTTTTAATAAATTACAAATAATTAAATATCAACTTTATAACAATTTCCCAAAAAGAGTATTTAGTGCCTATGAAAAATTTTACTTTATTTATCCTTTTCATTTTGTCGACTGTATTTAATGTAAATGCGCAGTCACAGATGAACCTTCCCGTTACCTTTGATGAACCAAATGTCAATTATGGCATTGTTGGTTTTGGAGGTGCGGATGACTCAGCTATTGTTGATGATCCTATTGATGCCAGTAACAAAGTTGCTAGAGTAATCAAGTCTGTCGCAGCAGAACTTTGGGCAGGTGCCACAGTGACAGCCGTAACAAATGGAGTTCAAACAGGTTTTTCCAGCAGAATTCCTTTTACCTCATCTCAAACCAAAATGTCCGTGAGGGTTTGGTCTCCTGATGCAGGTATTCCGATAAGATTAAAGGTGGAAGATCATCTTGATCCAACCAAGTCGGTAGAAACAGAAGCAACAGCTACCTTAGCTGGTGAGTGGCAAACGCTCACTTTTGATTTTTCAAATCAGGCTCAAGGTACTGAAGCGCTGAATTTATCAAACAACTATAATAAAGCTTCCATCTTCTTCAACTTTGGAACAACAGGCGCACAAGCCGGAGAGAAAACCTATTACTTCGATAATATGGCTTTTATTGCGGAAGATGATGGAGGAGATGATGGAAATGGTGGAAGTTCAGGAATTGTTTTTCCAATTACATTTGAAGAGGATATTGCATGGAATGATCTCATTACCAATTTTGATGGAGGAGAACTTACTATTGTTGACAATCCTGATACAAATGGAAATTCAAGCGCCAAAGTAGCCAAAATGGTGAAAAATGCCGGACAGCCTTGGGGAGGTTCATTTATGATGATGGATCAAACCATTGATTTGTCTGCCGGAACAGAATTTACAGTAGCAGTATGGGCACCCCGTGCCAATACCAAAATGCTATTTAAGATAGAAAACGAAAATGTAGGTTCTCAAGCTCATGAGCGTGAAATTACAATAGCAGAATCAAATCAGTGGGTGGATGTTACTTTCAATATGAGCGGAGCCAATACCGGTTTCACATATAAGAAGGTGGTAATGATTTTTGACCTTGGAACCCCCGGGGACGGATCAACAAACTTTACATGGTATGTAGATAATATCAGACAGGTTGAGGGAGATGATAACGGTGGTGGCGATGGTGGAGATAACACCCTGAATTTACCTGTAACTTTTGAAGTCGATGGATTGAATTATGGTCTTACTGATTTTGGTGGCAATGCCTCTGAGATAGTTGTTGATCCCACAGATGCGACCAATAAAGTGGCTAAATCCATAAAAACGACAGGGGCGGAAACTTGGGCTGGAACTACGGTAGGTGGAACAGCTGGATTTGCAACGCGGATACCATTTGCTTCGGGCAATACCAAAATGAGTATGAGGGTTTGGTCTGCAATAGCAGGTATCCCTGTCAGATTGAAAGTAGAAGCCTCCAATGATCCAACTATCAGCGTGGAAACTGAAGCCACAGTCACTGTAGCAGGCCAATGGCAGACGCTTACTTTTGACTTTGCCAATCAGGCAGCAGGAACTGAAGCCATCAACTTCTCTAGAAACTATAATAAGGCATCTGTATTCTTCAATTTCGGGACCACTGGGGCACAAGCAGGAGAGCAAACCTATTATTGGGATGATATGGCCTTTGGTTCAGATGGTAACGGTGACGGAAATGGAGGTGGTGGAAGTTCTGGTATTGTATTCCCAATTACTTTTGAGCAAGATATTGCATGGAATGACCTGATCACCAACTTTGACGGAGGGGAACTTACTGTAGTGGACAATCCGGATACAAATGGTAATGCAAGTGCCAAAGTGGCCAAAATGGTGAAAAATGCCGGACAGCCGTGGGGAGGTTCATTTATGATGATGGATCAAAACATTGATTTGTCAGCTGGAACACAATTCACAGTAGCAGTATGGGCACCCCGTGCCAATACCAAAATGTTATTTAAAATAGAAAACGAAAATGATGGTGCTCAGGCCCATGAGCAAGAAATTACTATTGCAGAATCAAATCAGTGGGTGGATGTCACTTTCAATATGAGTGGAGCCAATAGCGCATTTACCTACAAGAAAGTGGTGATGATTTTTGACCTTGGAACACCAGGAGATGGATCGACAAACTTTACTTGGTATGTAGATAATATCCGTCAAAGCACCGGAGACGGTTCTGGCGGTGGAAGTGGTGAAACTGGTGAAAATATTATCATCAATGGAGATTTTGCAAATGGCCTTAGTTCATGGACTCCTTTCATTGCAGATTTTGCAGGGGTAGGTGCAACAGTAGGAGCATCTGAAGGAGAAGCATCCATAACCGGAATTACAGGTGCTGGTGGGGAAATATGGCATGTCCAGTTCAATCAAATCTTTACAGCTGCGCAAATTGAAGCATTAGAAGTTGGTCAAAACTATGTTGCCAAATTTGAGGCAAGGTCTTCTGTAGATGGAAGGTCTTTGCGTCTATACTTCGGTGAAGATGGAGGAGGGTTTGCAGGTGTGAGTGTTACGGACCATACCCTAAATACTACCATGCGGAATATAGAAGTTCCCTTTAACCTGGGTACCAAATACGGGGCCATGAAGCTTGGTTTTGAAATGGGATTGAGCAATGATCCTGTTTTCATCAAAAACGTTTCACTTACCAAAGTTGAAGGTGACGACAATGGAGGGGGAGAAAATATATTGAACCTTCCAGTCACTTTTGAAATTGAAGATCTGGATTATGGACTGACTGATTTTGGTGGTAATGAATCAGAAATCGTTGTTGACCCGACTGATGCAACAAACAAAGTCGCGATGTCAGTAAAGACTACAGGTGCAGAAGGATGGGCAGGCACCACAGTTGGTGGTACTGCAGGTTTTGCTAGTGCGATTCCTTTTGCCAATGGAGATACTAAAATGAGCCTTAGAGTATGGTCACCGACGGCGGGAATCCCTGTTAGAATAAAAGTAGAAGCTTCCAATGATCCCACGATCAGTGTGGAAACTGAAGCAACTGTGACTGTAGCTGAACAATGGCAGACGCTCACCTTTGACTTTGCCAATCAGGCAGCGGGTACAGAGGCGATCAATTTCTCAAGAAACTACAACAAAGCGTCCGTGTTCTTCAATTTTGGAGCAGCAGGAACGGGGCAAACCTATTACTGGGATGATATGGCCTTTGGTTCCGATGATGATGGGGACGGTAATGGTGGCTCTTCAGAAATTGTTTTCCCAATTACTTTCGAAGAGGATATTGCATGGATTGAAGCGATCACCAATTTTGATGGTGGCGAACTTACCGTAATTGACAATCCTGATACAAATGGAAATACAAGTGCCAAAGTGGCGAGGATGGTGAAAAATGCCGGCCAGCCTTGGGGAGGTTCTTTTATCATGATGGATGAGAATATTGACTTATCCTCCAGCACAGAATTTACAGTTGCTGTATGGGCACCTCGTGCTAATACTAAAATGCTGTTTAAGATAGAAAACGAAAATGATGGGGCACAAGCCTACGAACAGGAGATCACAATCGCTGAATCTAATCAGTGGGTTGATGTCACTTTTGACATGAGCGGAGCCAATAAGGCATTCACTTATAAAAATGTGGTTCTGATATTTGACCTTGGTACTGTGGGTGATGGTTCAGCAGGCTTCACTTGGTATGTCGATAATATTCGTCAGGGTGAGGATGATGGTAATGGAGAAAGCGGTGAAAACTTAATCATCAACGGTGATTTCGCAAATGGGCTAGCTTCATGGACTCCATTCATCGCCGATTTTGCAGGCGTAAGTGCAACAGTAGCTGCCGCAGAAGGTGAAGCATCTATTACAGGAATAGCGGGTGCAGGAGGAGAAATTTGGCATGTTCAGTTCAACCAAATCTTCACAGCTGCCCAAATCCAAGCTTTGGAGGTAGGAGCTGATTATGTTGCTAAATTCGATGCAAGGTCATCGGTTGCTGGCAGAGCACTACGTCTCTACTTCGGTGAAGATGGTGGCGGATTTGTAGCGGTAAGTGTTACAGACCATACCCTTAATACTGAAATGCAGACCATTGAAGTTCCATTCAATATGGCCAATAAGTACGGAGCGATGAAGTTTGGTTTCGAAATGGGATTAAGTAATGATCCTGTCTTTATTAAAAATGTTTCTCTCGTTAAGGTTGAAGATGGCAACGGTGGGGGTGAAGATACAGTTCTTGAACTACCTGTCACATTTGAGAATGATGAGTTGGATTATGGACTGACTGACTTTGGTGGCAATGCCTCTGAGCTAGTGGTTGATCCAACGAATGCTGGGAACAAGGTAGCCAAGTCTGTCAAGACAGCTGAAGCAGAAACATGGGCAGGAACCACAGTAGGTGGTACGACAGGTTTTGCAAGTCCGATTCCATTTGAAAGTGGTGACACCAAAATGAGTCTTAGGATATGGTCTCCAACTGCTGGAATTCCAATTAGGTTAAAAGTGGAAGCTTCCAATGATCCTACAATCAGCGTGGAAACTGAAGCGACTGTGACGGTAGCAGGCCAATGGCAAACGATAACCTTTGACTTTGCCAATCAGGCAGCGGGAACTGAAGCTATTAACTTCTCTAGAAACTACAATAAGGCTTCCGTGTTCTTCAATTTTGGAACTGCAGGCGCAGCATCAGGAGAGCAGACTTATTATTGGGATGATATGGCTTTTGGCGAAATTGTCCAAGAGGAGCAAGTAATTACTTTCCCTGCTATAGAGGATAAAACATTAGGAGAGCCACCATTTAACTTAAATGCGACCTCTACATCCGAATTGGCAATTTCTTACAGTTCTGATAACAATAATGTTACAATTTCAGGAGGTGTAGCAACTTTGGTAAGCCCAGGAAAAACTACCATTACCGCAAGCCAACCTGGAAATATTGGATTCTTCGCAGCACCGCCTGTGAGTCAAACATTCTGTATAAATCCAGCCAAACCAGTGATAACTGTTTCTGGTCAGGGGACTGAAGAGGTGACTTTGACTTCTAGTTCACAATCAGGAAATCAGTGGTATCTTGATGGAGAAGCGATTTCAGGTGTAACAGGTGCATCAATTGCCATTTCGACATTTGGAACTTATACCGTTCAGGTGACTATTGATGACTGCGTAAGTGAATTCTCTGATGAAATCACCTTGATCGTAAACAGTTTGAGGGCACAACAGATAAGAGAACTGACTGCTTACCCTAATCCAGTGGAAAACATACTTCATCTTAGAGGTTTAAGTGGTCCAATTGGATATTCGGAAATGGTAGATATGGCAGGTCGCCCTACATCGATTGTATTCTCAGAGTTGGATAATGATTATCAAGCTGATGTTTCAAGACTTTCACCAGGTATTTACCTGTTGAGGTTACAACAAGGGAATAGAAATTATTCAGTGAAAATAATTAAGAAATAAAGTTGAAGTATATAACTGCCCACCTTATTTGAAATCCAAATTTAGGAGAGGTGGGTAGTTAAACTTTCATTATCGCTCATTAAATCAAATAAAAAGATGAAAAATATAAATAATCAAAAAATCATCAATCCATTTATCTTCAGCTTGTTGATAATATTCCCTTTACTGTTTTCTTCATGTGGAGAGGATCCTGTGGATCCACAGCCAACCCAACAAGAGATTACAAGGTTGATCATGGTGAATTCACCATGGAAAATGACCAAAGTAACGGTAGATGGATTTGATCAAACCAATGTTTACAGAGACTTGGTGTTGACATTTCTTAATACCCAATATACTTCAGTAAATGGAAAAGGAGTTTGGCCTGCAACCGGATTCTGGAACTTTGATAATATCGAGGCCACAGCTTTCACAAGAAGTGATGGGGTTCGTGTGGAAATTCAAAATATCACCTCGTCATCCCTAATACTAAGCCTTGATTGGGATGAGACAACCTATATTACTACAGGAAGGACATTATCTTTAGATGGTCGACATATTTTTGAATTTGGAAAATAGGGTTTAATTGTAACAGAAGCTGGGGATTTTTCTCCAGCTTCTTTTTTTGTTAATTCTAAGCCATTTTTACTTTTTTTAAACTCCTCTATGCTTTAATAATATTTTTGATTAATTTAAAATCAATTTGAATCCAATCAAGGATTTTTTTAAATCTAACCTCAAACAAATCTAATATGGCAATTGAAGAACCTAAAACAGAAACCCCCAAAGGCAAATGGATAGGATCTAGCGTAAGCGAACGCGAAGGTCAGCAGTGGGATAAGAAAAAGGAAATGGACTTTACTTACACTAACATTGACAAATTTATCCGTATGAGCCTTGGTGAAAATGCCCATTTCAGCAATGCAATGTATTTAGGTGATTTTTCCATGAGCCTCGAAGAAGCACAATTGAAGAAATATGAGTTTGTGGTTGAAAATCTTGGAATTAAAAAAGGATCTAGGGTTTTGGACCTGGGATGTGGCTGGGGTGGTTGGTTAAAGTATTTGAGAGATGAAGTAGGGGCAGAAGGCATAGGAGTGAACCTTTCTGACGGACAGGTTCAAGCTTGTAGGGATAATGGCCTTACTGCTTATATCAAAGATGCGAGATATGTCAAGCCTGAAGATTTTGGAACCTTTGATGCCATCACGGCATTTGGAAGTTTTGAGCATGTGGCATCCGTCAAAGATTATCTCAATGGTCAACAAGATGCCGTTTACGAAGATTATTTTAAGCATGTATATCATCTCCTGAAAGATGGGGGGAAGTTTTATATGCAAAGTATGACCTTTGAAAAGAACATGATGCCATTTGATAAAATCGACATTAATGCCCCAAAAGATTCCAATCAATACATGATGGCCCTGCTGTTAAAGCATAATCCTGATTCTTGGGTTCCTTACGGATATGAACATATCGTCAGGACCGCTAAACCCTATTTCAAAAAAATCTATTACACCGATGGGAGACTGGATTATGTCCATACCAATCGGGAATGGACCAAGCGATTCCATAGGTTTCAATTGAAAAAATACCTTTGGTTTGCCTCTCTTATTCCCAAATACCTTACGGATAAAGAATTTAGACACCAACTTGCAGTACTCCGTGTAAGGCCCAACAGGGTTTGTTTTGAGAGGGAAATCATGGGACATGCGAGGTTGATTTTTGAGAAAAAGTAGGGGGGCTGTTTTCAGTTGGCAGTCGCAGTAGGCAGTCTCAGTTGGTAGTTTACAGTAGGCCATTAGGATTAGTTTTGCATGATTGACTTTAGTCGTGTTAGCATCTGTAGTTCCAGTCATAGTTTAGTCATGCTGATCCTGATGGTAGGGAGAAGTATCTATTTTAGTTTTTGTAAAGGAAATGATTGGCAAAAAATATGAATAATAATTGTAGTTAGATTTGAAGTGGGAGAGAATCAGTAAGAACTGTTGTTTTTGGCTTTGCGTTATGTAATTATGCAAAGAATCATATCGGCACTAATCATCCTCTTTCCCATTTTAATCGGTCATGTTTTTGCTCAGGAGATACAATTTGAACTGACAAGAGTAGAGGGACAGACTCTGGATAACTCTGGATTTGAATTGGTAGAAGTGTTGGAAATTCAAAGTAATACCACTTCAATTGGTAGTATTTATAATGCTAATAATCAACTATATAAAGTAAATATAAAAAAATCAATTTCTGATGGAATTAAAAGCTTTTACAAAAATTCCCTTCTACAAATTGAAACAGATAGAGCTATACAGATTCGTGTTGTAGATTTTAAAATTTCAGAAAAACAACAGAGCGGTAAAGTGGCTTCGGGAGAATTGAAAATCAAATTTATGTATTACCTTAAAGGCTCTTTTGAACCTGTACATTTGGTAGATTATGAAGCAGGAATTACTTACCAAAGATCCATTCACCGTACAGATTTAGTTAATCAGATTTTGAACAAGGGTGTAGCAAATTCCCTTGTTTTTTTCAATGATTGGATAAAAGACCATGCGACTTACAATCGAAAATTAGCAAAAAGTGTCAAACTGCAAATTTTTGAAAAATTCAGAAAGAGTGACCAAGACACGGTTTTTTATGATTCCAATCAGTCATTGACTTGGAATGACTTCCTAGAAAGACCAAACCGGACCAATAGAAACAATGCAATGATTTTTACGAGTTTGGCCATGGAAGGAAATCCATTCATGGAGGATGGAGTTTTGGTTTTACCCTTAGAAATAAAAATTTACATGCTTCCCGGTTCTTCTTGGGTAAGAACTGACGGCAAAAATGATTATTCATTGAATCATGAGCAAAGGCATTTTGATGTCAGTAGGGTAGTAGGAAACAGGTTGATCAACAAATTGAAGGCATTCGACCTGAACCCTGAAAATTATGAAGCAGAAATCAATGATGCTTTTTTCGAGTCATACAGGGAAATGAACAAACTTCAAGAAATCTATGATGCCAGAACCCGGCATGGCTTGGACAGAAATGCACAAAATCGATGGGATAGCATTCTTGATCAAGCCTTGAAGGGTGATATGGAAGAAATTGAAAAAGAATTGAAAAGGGGGAAATAAAAAGCTGGTAGAAAATTTTGAAATTAATTTTCAAATGACTATTTTCAAAGTGTCAAATGAAAATAATTAGAAATATTAGAGTATTGAAAAAATGAATTCTAAAACCGCAAAAAAGACAAAATCCTATGGAGAATCTCATCCAAAGGAAGAAAATATCGTTTCTGATTTTCAATATGAGGCACCCTATGGCAGCGCTACCTCTTTTCAAGTGGAGAGATTTGGACTATCAAAATTTTATAATATTCCAGGTGGGTATGGATATTTTATTCCAGCGTTTACAAAAGCGGGCAGTATGACGGAAGTAGGGAAGTTATTGGATCAAAATCTTCTTTCAGAAGATATTTCGCCAATTGTCGATTTTCTGGATTTAAAAATCCAAGAGATAGCCAAGGCGGCTTCAGTGTCTCCGAGTACTGTTTCTCGTTGGGATAGTAAAAGTCCGATAGGTACTCCGGGTTCATATCAGTTTTTTAAAATAGATGAAGTCATCAAAAAGGGAGTGGATTTATTTGGCAATACTACCCATCTCAAGGAATGGTTGGACGGTCCGAATATGGCTCTAGGCAATGAAGCTCCCATCAAGCTGATCACCTCGATGATTGGATTGGAGTTGGTGGATGAGGCGTTGGATGCTCTTCATTTTGGCAATGTGATGTAAGCCAATGCGGTATTACAGAATAATGTCAGAAACATATTACAAAAATCCATTCAGTTGTTCATTCAGTGCGGGAAGATGGAATCCAAAAGGCTTGGGTATGATTTACGCAGGAAGTGGACCAGCCATATCTTTATTGGAATATCTGTGTATTAAGGGCAATGCGTTTTCAGGAAAATCCTGGTATATGATTGAATTTGAAATCAGTAAGCCAAATTTGATCGGGACATTGGAAAAAGAAAGTCTGCCTGAACAATGGAATAAATTGCCACATGGCAAAATCACTCAGGATTTTGGTAGGATATGGTTGCAAGAAAAAGAATTTCCTTTTTTAAGGGTACCTTCAGCCAGGTTGAATCTTTCCTTTTATCCAATGGAACATAACCTACTGATCAATCCTGATTTCCCAGATTTGAAAAAGTATATTGAATTTGACGGGCAGGTTAGGTTTGATTATTTGTTGAATTCGATTTAGGATTTCAATTATTATCTGCAATAATGTCAGTCACCTTATTTCTTTCTACAGCTGCTTTGGTGTTGGAGGCTGAAGATGGCTAAATTGAAATTTAACCACCATTGAGATTATTTGTGGGGATTGCAAAAAATTCAGTTTATAACTTTCATTCTTTGTTTAAATTCAAACCTGCTTTTAAACCAATTTTCCTAATGACCAAACTTTCAATGAAAACAACCATCCAAACCGTTATCCTATTCTTGTTATCCTATCAGGCATTTGCCCAAAGTTCTTTACCAAGAAGTACTCCCGAAGCCCAAAATATTTCAAGCCATGGAATTCATCACTTTTTGGATGCGGTGGAGTCCGAAAGCAAGCATGAGATGCATAGCCTGATGATTTTGAGAAATGGTCAGGTGGGCGCTGAAGCTTGGTGGTCACCCTATGGTCCTGAATCCAAGCATACCATGTATTCGGTCAGCAAAACCTTTACTGCCTCGGCAATAGGTTTGGCGGTGGCGGAAGGCAAACTGAAAGTCACTGATAAGGTTGTATCCTTTTTTCCTGAATCATTACCGGCCACCGTCAGTCCTTATTTGGCGGGATTGGAAATCAAAGACCTGCTTTCTATGACTGTTGGACATGACAAGAGTTTCAATCAGGAAGTTTTTACACAGGAAGATTGGGTCAAAGCTTTTTTAAGTATGCCCATTGCCAACAAGCCCGGCACCAAATTTCTATATAATACCTCAGCGAGCTACATGCTTTCTGCCATTATCCAAAGGGTATCAGGAGAGTCTCTTTTGGGATATCTTCAACCGAGATTGTTGGACCCTTTGGGAATTGCAGGAGTGGATTGGGAGACTGATTTGGATGGAATTGCCGTGGGAGGATGGGGTATCAGGGTTAAAACCGAAGATATGGCAAAACTTGGTCAACTGTTTTTGCAAAAAGGGCATTGGAATGGCAAACAGATCTTGCCGGAATCTTGGATTGAGCAAGCCAGTACCATAAAAATCATGCAGGAACCAGAAGTATCTCCTGAAAAGATGGCTGCCAATGATTGGATTCAGGGGTATGGCTATCAGATGTGGAGAAGCAGATATGATTCCTATCGGGCGGATGGTGCCTTTGGCCAATATATCCTGATATTGCCCGAATTGGATGGAGTGATTGTCATCACATCGGAAACCAGTGACATGCAGGGTTTATTGGATTTGGTTTGGAAACATCTTTTACCAGCCTTTGATGGGAATGGCATTATTGAAAAAAATCTTAATAAAAATTTAAGGAGCCTATCCTTAGTTCCTCTTAAAAGCAAACCAAACAAAAAACTAGAAAAAGAAATAAGTAAGAATACCTATCATATTGACAAACAGAATAGTATAGTAAGTGGGTTTAATCTCAAATTTCTTAAAGATAAAAGTAAACTGACTTTGAAAGTGGGAGAGGAGTCCCACGCATTTCTATTGGGTTCAGGAGAGTGGGTCTTGGGAACAACATACAGAAAAGGTCCCAATCTTTTCCACTTTGCCCAAAACCAACTCGAAGGATTAGCCCCCTTCAAAGTTGCTGGAAGCTATGCTTGGAAAGATTCAGAGACCTTGGAAATAAAACTGAAATATTACGAAAGCCCCCACACCGAAACCATCCTGATAACCTTTGAAGGCGATCAGGTGGAGATAGTATTTAAAAATAGTTTTGAGAATAGGGAAGATTGGCCGGTTTTTGTGGGGAAAGCTTTGTAAGATGTGAGACTGCCTTAGCAGAAACTAATGGTAAGAATAGAGATTTTAGTCAATTTTATAGAAGCTTAAATAAAATAAAAGGGTAAAAGAATAATAAGCTTCTCCTTGTCATTTCGACGGCAGGAGACATCTATTTCAGATGTGAGAAATGAGATTCAAGATATGAGGCACAAGATCCGTCTTTAATTCAAGAAACCTAAAACCATAAACTAACCCATACTTGGTACATTGTACTTAGTACTTGATACATCCGAAAAAAATGAACAAAACACAAAACATCATCACAGGCATTCAGGAAACCAAAGGTGAAATCAACTGGCAGTCACTTCTGTCCGAGATCATTTCTGCATTTGACTGTACTACAGGAACAATCCATGTGCTAGACAAAGAATCCAACCTATTGCACTTAAAATCACAGCAGGGAATTCCAGCGTTTTTATTGCCCAAAATGGAAGCTATTCCAATAGGGAAGGGGATGGCAGGAATTGCTGCCGAAAGGAAAAAACCTGTGGAAATGTGTAATCTCCAAACCGATGATTCAGGTGTAGCAAGACCTGCAGCCAAAGAAACCAAAGTAGAAGGTTCGATTGCTGTTCCGATGCTATTGGATGGGGAATTGTTTGGCACCTTGGGAATTGCGAAACCTGTGCCTTATGATTTTACTGAGGAGGAAAGTGAAGGATTGTTGCGGATAGGGGAGAGTTTAGCGGGGAGAATCTAATATACTTGATCTTTCAATAAATGTAGAATTGTTTGTTGAGATTGATCCTGGAAAAATAAGCTCACAGATTTCTCAGATTTCCACAGATTTATAAAATCTGATCTGTGGCAATCAGTGGTATCTGTGAGAGATAATTTGAAATCCATTTCACTATAAATACATCTAAACGCATTTTCAATTTATTCAAACAAATGAAAAGTACATTCAACTTATTTCCTTGCCTGATTTTTTTCCTGTCAATATCATCTGTCTTTGCTCAGGAAAAGTTTTCCCGTGCCGATACACTTAGAGGAAGTATCACTCCGGAACGTGGCTGGTGGGATCTGAATTATTATCATTTGGATGTGGAAGTTTTCCCGGAGACGAAATCCATTGTAGGAACGAATAAGGTGAGATATCAGGTGAAAAAGGAGCATCAGGTCCTGCAGATTGATCTTCAGGAACCTTTAAATATTATTTCAGCCTCACAAGAAGGACAGGAATTAAAGATCAGGAAAGAAGGTGCTGCACATTTTATCAGTTTGACCAAAAAGCAGGTTCCAGGAACTTATGAGGAAATCATTATCAGCTACGAAGGTCAACCTAAGGAAGCTATCCGTCCCCCTTGGGACGGAGGAATCACCTGGCAAAAGGATGATAATGTCAAACACTTTATAGCTTCTTCCAACCAAGGGATCGGTTCCAGCATTTGGTGGCCGAGCAAAGACCATCCTGCTGATGAGGTGGACAGCATGCTGATCAGCGTGACCGTACCCAAAGACCTGATGAATATTTCCAACGGTAGATTGCGTAAAGTGGAGAAGAAAGGGAAAACGAGAACCTATCATTGGTTTGTCAGCAATCCGATCAATGACTATGGCGTCAATATCAACATCGGCGATTATGTGCATTTTTCTGAAAAATATCATGGTGAAAAAGGTATTCTAGATATGGATTACTATGTCCTGCGGGATAACCTGGAAAAGGCCAAAGTTCAGTTTCAGGATGCCAAGCGCATGATGGAAGCTTTCGAACATTGGTTTGGACCTTATCCTTTTTATGAGGACAGTTACAAACTGGTGGAAGCTCCCTATTTGGGCATGGAACATCAGAGTTCAGTCACTTATGGCAATGGCTATGAAAACGGCTATCGAGGTACAGACCTGAGTGGAACCGGTTGGGGGATGAAGTTTGACTTTATTATCATCCATGAATCCGGACATGAGTGGTTTGCCAACAACATCACCTATAAAGACGTGGCAGATATGTGGATCCATGAAAGTTTCACCAATTATTCCGAAAGTCTCTTTGTGGACTATTTCTATGGAAAAGAAGCAGGGCAGGAGTATGTTCGGGGAACGCGAACTAGGATTGACAACAAATTGCCTATCATAGGAAGGTATTCGGTAAACCATAGAGGTTCGGGAGATATGTATTATAAAGGAGGAAACATCCTAAATACCCTTCGCCAAATCACCAATGACGATGAAAAATGGAGAAATATCCTCCGAGGGCTAAACAGTAAATTTTATCATCAAACAGTGACCACCGCACAGGTTGAAAATTACATGGCCCAAGAAATAGAAATCGATCTTACGGCTTTTTTTGATCAGTACCTAAGGAACAGTTCTCTTCCGGTTTTAGAGCATTATTTTTCAGATGACAATACCTTGAACTTCCGCTGGACCAATTGCATTGCTTCTTTTGATATGCTGGTGGATTTGGAATTGGGTGAAAATAAAGTCCGTGTTTATCCCAATACAAAATGGGCTGAACTGAAGGTTGACAAAATGTATGAGGTAAAGTTGGATGTGGATTATTATGTAGGGAGTTTTGGGGTGAGGTGATGGTGGGGAATTTAAGATTTTAGATTGTAGATTTCTGATTTGAGTTTTGTGTAGGTAGGAGGGTTTATTGGATTAGTGAAGGGAGGAATTACAAATTCCAAGGATAAAAAGGTGTAGATACAATCTACACCTAGATAGGGGTAGGTAGGAGGGTTTTTGGGATTGGGAAAGGAGGAAAATTACAGATTCCTAGGATAAAAATAGTGTAGATACAATCTACATATCGGAGACAATCACAACGATCCACCAAAAAACGAAGATTTTGTGAGTAATATCCACGAGAAGTCAAAATTGGCCTGGGTTGGTGCCGCTATGTATATCATGGAAAATGTCGAAGATTTTGAAATTATCACCAAGATCATAGTAAATAAGAAAAAATCTATGATTAAAATTAATAAAGATAAGAAAGGCTCCGGAAAAACTCACAAAAATGGCTATGTCAGTAAGGCAAAGCCAGCATCGGAAGAAGAGTACAGAATTCACTTTTTAGTTAAGTCCGCTGGGGTGGAAAGAAAATTTAAAATCGAACCAAAAATTCGCGTTATTTGATCTTACACCATTTTGCTATGAGGAAATGAAAAAATTCCTGATTCCATTTCTATTTTTTATTTCATTTAATTGCGTTTTTTCGCAATCAGAAATAGATATGGAAAAGAACCACGCTTTATTGGATAGTTTGAAAAAGCTGTATTTCCAAGAAGAAAATGGTGAAATAGGCCATTTGGAATCTATCCTGCAAAAAGACCCTAATCCTGATAGTCTCCTAAAATATGGTCAAATTTTAGTAGACAGATCGTTGATTGATTCTGATCATTTACGCACTTATTATGGCTACCTACAATTGGGAAACGCACATGTATTGAAAGGCGAACTTTCCCAAGGTTTGGATTTTTACTTTCAAAGTCTCGCTTACGCCGAACAAATAAATTATCAAGAGGGTAGGGGAAAGGTGTTTTTGGCAATAGCTGATACTTATTCAAAAAGTGAAAATAGTCAGAATGCTGCCATTTACTATGGCAGAAGTATAGAAATTCTGAGAAATGGAAATGATTCTTTGGCTCTTGCAAGTGGCATTTTCAATGCTGGTGATGAGTACCTGAATCTGGGAAAACTCGATTCCGCTTTGCTATATACCGAAGAGGCCAAAGCCATTTTCAAGAAGATCAATTACCCCATAGGAGAAGCGTATTGTTTTGGAAATCTTGGGATGATCAATGCTCAAAAAGGCGACAATACAGCCGCCGAAGAAAATTTAAATACGGCAATTAGCATTCTTGAAGCTTACAATGAATTCTATCCCATATCGGTGTATTTGGAATTTATGTCCACCATTTATTTAGAAAGTGGAGATCGGGCACGTGCATTGAATTATGCCAATCGAAGCCTGGAACTCGCCAATCACTATGGCCTTAAAGACCAAATAAGCAATTCCAATCTGACCCTTTCCAAGATATTTGAGGAGGCTGGCCTCCCTCAAACAGCACTTGAATACTACAAAAATCACATCATTTATCGTGACAGTGTAAATAATATCAGCGCCGTCCAGGAGATGGCAAATCTTCGGACTGATTATGAAGTTTCTCAAAAACAAATAGAAGTAGACTTACTGGAAAAAGAAGCCTACATCAAAAATCTGCAAACAAAAAGACAAAAGTTTATCATTTTCGGGGCGGTGATCGGGATGGTATTGATTTCGTTGCTGGCATTTGTAGCATATCGACGTTACCTCTACGAGAAACAAACCAAGCAGATTATCGAAAAAGAAAAAGATCGGTCGGAAAAACTTCTTTTGAATATTTTACCTGCCGAAACGGCGGAAGAACTGAAAGAATATGGTTCAGTCAAAGTAAGGCAAAATGAATCCGTTACCGTTTTATTTACTGATTTCAAAAATTTCACTGCTACCGCGGAAAATATTTCACCTGAGCAGTTGGTTAGAAGCTTGGATTACTATTTCAAAGAATTTGATCAGATCTGCACACGGAATAATTTGGAAAAAATCAAGACGATCGGTGATTCTTATATGTGCGCCGGAGGACTACCAAAGGAAAACCAAACGCATCCCCGTGATGTGATTATCGCTGCCAAAGAGATGATGGCATTTGTAAAAAGTAAATCAGATGATAGTATTTGTGCCTTTGAAATGCGGGTAGGGATACATACAGGTCCTGTGGTAGCCGGCATAGTCGGAATCAAAAAATGGCAATATGATATATGGGGGGACACCGTCAATATTGCTTCCAGAATGGAATCTAATTCAGTCCCGGGAAAAATCAACCTTTCTGAGACAACTTTCAATCTGATCAGAGAGGAGTTTGAATGTGAATACAGAGGAAGTATCGACATTAAGAATAGAGGTACCTGGAAAATGTACTATTTAGATGAAAGTTGATTTTAGAGGTGTTTTTGGTATCATTAATTTAGTTTTTTGCTAAAGATCATTTGATCAAAAAAATCTTGCAAATCTAAAAATTGGATTTGTTTTACCGACAAAAGTTCTTAACCACTTGGCAAAAAGTTTTTTAAATGTGGCCAAAAAACCAACCTTTATTTAATTGGTTTACAAACTCCGGGATAAGAATTATAAATTGCAGTTTATAAATTACGGGTATGAACAAAGAATTTAACTTATTCATAGAGGATTTAGTGGCCGGTATAAGCATCCTACTGCCCAGGATTCTTCTGGCTTTGGGGATCCTTTTGGTAGGGTATATATTAGGTCGTCTGGTAGAGAAAATAGTGAAACGATTTATTCTATACCTGGATAAATCCATCAACATGAAGCTACAAAGCCGTTTGCTGAATGTTGACTTGGCAAGTTCGGCGCGGTTTATCTCAAAGACTATTTTCTGGATTATCCTTATCACTTCACTGCTGTTCTGTTTACAGATATTGGACCTGAATTTTTCAGGACTCTGGTTTGAAAGGATAATGGCTTATCTGCCCAATGTTCTGGTGGCGGTCATCATCATTTTTGTAGGGATGATTTTCGGTCGGTTGTTAGGTGATTTGATGAGGTCAGCAGCTACAAAAACCGGTTTGGTTAATGGCAGTTTCTTAGGCAACATGGTCAGGTATTTACTCTTATTTATTGCGATTGTAATCGCCATAGATCAGCTAGGGGTAGATATTTCATTCCTGACCAACCTGATCACAATCATTCTTGTCTCTTTGCTATTTGGAGGTTCCCTTGCATTTGGGCTGGGTGCCCAAACCTCAGTCAGTAACATTCTGGGAGCGTATTATGTCCGGAAATCCTACTCCCTAGGCAATATGATAGAGGTCAACGGGCAGCAAGGTGTGATTGTGAAAATGACGGATTACAACGTCACCATCGAAACAAAAACCGGATTAGCGAATATCCCTGCGAGGGATTTTAATGATAAGACGGTAATGATTATCAAAATGAAAAAGAAAGCATGAGCACAGACCATCTTTTAATTTATCAATTCCTCAAAGAACATTCAAACATTGCTATTCCGATGATCGAAAAGTTGGAAGTGGATGAGATTACCGCTTTGATTGAAGACCTTGACTCGGATCAGGCAGTGATCATATTGGGTGAAATTGCACCGTTTATCGCAGGAAAAGTGGTAGAGAACCTCAGCGAGAAGAAAGCCATCAAATTGATAGAATTGCTAGATCCTCAAATTGCTGAGTCTATTCTTCAGGTAACCGATAAATCCATCCGTGATCCATTGTTGGAGGGAACTTCTAAAGAGCTGTCTTCCTATTTGAGACATGCCTTAATGTTTCACAAAGACCAAGTTGGAGCACATTTGGAGCCTTTTGTATTTACCTTAT
>NZ_JBGSXS010000266.1:0-3105 GCF_041751335.1 Aquiflexum sp. | reverse complement strand
GCCAAAGCAAGGCAATGTGGCCGATCCGATTAAAAGCAAAAATACAATAGCAAGAGATTTTGGGTCAGGTGTTTTCATGATCTTTTAATTTAGATCATATATTTTGTCTCAACAAATAAACTTCCTGTAATCTTTCTGATTTAAACCGATCTACAACTTTTCCTCCAACACCATCACCTGTCCATCTGCTTTCAGCCTTTCTTGCAATTTTTCATAAAGCAAATCCTGAACAGCAAGGTTTCCATCTATCGCCAAAGCTGCGGCCGTGGCAGCAGACTGACCCAAAATCATAAAAACCGGTTCCATCCTGATGGACCCAAAGGCGGTATGGGAACTTGAAACACAAACTGCTACTAACAGGTTTTCGCATTGCTGTTTTTTGGGAACGATGGTGCCATAAGAGATACTGTAGGGTGTTTTGGGTTTGACACCGATATCACCTTCATTTTGTACAAAGCCTTCTGCAGTAACAATACGCTGAATATTATGGGAATCCAGGGCATAGGAACCCATGCCGATAGGTTGGGGCACCGCTTTGGCTCCCAATACATCGTGCTCAGTCATCACATAGTCCCCTATCAATCTCCTTGCCTCCCTGACGTAAATCTGATGTGGCCAATTGCCGTTGTCCGTAAACTCATCTTTTGCCAATCCCCATTTGCTCATTTCGGTTCTTACTTTTTCCGGAACTTTGGGATCATTGGCCAGATAGTACATTAGACCCTTTTGATAGTCCTCGTGTTCCTTGATGATAGCTTTGCGTTGCTCATAGCTGGCTTCAGGATAGGCGTAGTTTTTACCGATATAATCCGTACTGAAAGGGCCATGGTTGTTGGTGTCAGTTTTCAGATTGGGAACGGGGTCATATTTATCAAAGGTCTCATCCCATCCTGATTCATATACCCTTGCCAGCAATTCATACCTGGCCGGGTCATAGCCATCCGGCTTTGGAAAAGCCAATCTATTGTCAGGGTGCTGACTGAGACACATCCTAAAATTATAGGCCTGAACCTTGTTATCACCTGTACCGTTTTCTGTCAATTGAGCATCAGAAATCTCGGGCAGAAGACCACTTGAAGGATCTCCGAGTACTACATATGGACTTATCGGTTCATAGAAATAGTGCCTGTGTTGGAACACGCCAAACTGCACACCATTCCAAGTCTCATCATAGGTATCGTTGGATTCTCTTCCAATATGGTAACTGACTCCTGCTGCAGCCATCAAATCACCTTCATAAGTCGCATCGATAAACATCTTTCCTTCGTAGGTTTTTCCTGACAGTGTAGTGATGGCTTTGATTCTGCCGTTTTCCATCCGGACGCCATTTTCCCTATCGAGCCATTCATCCCGAAAAACTTGAATGTCATATTCGACCACAAAATCCTCAAAGACTTTTTCTGCGGCATGTGGTTCAAATATCCACATGGTCCGTGCATTTCCATCAATGGCCGGTGTCCCCTGCCCCACCTTGCCATATTCCTCCTTTTTCTGCCAATTCCAGGAATCCTCTTTCTGGTAATGCAGGTAAATTCTATGGTAAAATTCCCTGGCCAATCCACCGATAACAGATTTGTCCCCAGTATCTGTAAATCCAAGTCCTCCCGCAGACAATCCCCCTAAGTGGGTGTCGGGAGAAACCACAATGACCGATTTGCCCATTTTTTTGGCTTGGACAGCTGCGGTGATGGCAGCGGAGGTGCCACCGTATATAATGAGGTCGGATTCAAATGTATTTGTGTTTTTTGTTTCGCAGCTGAAGATTAGTAGCAGGATTGCAAAAGCGAGGAGACAGGAGGTTTTGGGCATGGGAGGGGTGGCTGAAATTTATTAGGTAGGGTTAATCAACCAATTTAAAAATAAATTACCAATTGGGAAGCAAAGAAGAATTTTCTGTCAAATATGATAAGATTAATTCTAGTCAATACAAATACGCTGAAGGACGTCGCTGGAGCTGTCCATTCTCTTCCTCTCCTAAACTCCGCACATTAAGGGACTGATGTCGAAATTGGGTTATTTTTAAGGCAGCCTTTAAAAACCTGACCGGAGAAGCGGGAGGCTGAATATGTTTAGTCGAGTGTTTGGATCAATAAATCTTATACTGAAATTTCTCCTCATTAGTATTAGCAAGAATTCAAAAATCTCTAGGGGTTCAATTAAAATATAATACAAGTAAGTTTCGTGAACCTAAAAATTAAAGGATTTTGATTAGTTTTAAGAATATTGTACTCTAAAAAAAATGAACTAAAAATGAGAAAAATTCTGCTGTTTATAATTCTATGTTTCTGCTTTTCAAATTTATATTCCCAATCAAAAACACAAGAGTCATCCATCTCTAAGCTGTTTCCAAAGGAAATACAAGAAGAAATGGAAAAGAGGGATAAGCTAATTATCTCAAAATATGGTAAAGAGTATGGACAGAAAATAATTTATGGCCAAATCGCAATTGGGATGACAGAACCGATGATGTTCGATGCATGGGGAAAACCTGATTCGGTTGACACATCAGAGTTTTCATTAGGAATTTTTAGAACTTTCAAATACAATGAAAATCAAGCTATTGTAATTACTAAAAACGGTCAAATTGTGTTTTATGATAAGTTTGTACCAAAGTGATTTAAATTGAATAAAAATCTCCTTCACTCAAGTTCTATGATTTTTTTTCCGTTAATAATTCCCGTTCAATTTTTTAAAATCACCAATTTCCTTTAATGAATAGTGGATTTTCCCTAAAAATACCCTGTTTACGGGATAGGAATAAACAGGGTAAATGGACTAAATTAGCAAAATACAAATCTGTGATAATTAATTTAGAATAATGCCCATACTAAAGGAAGAGCCCGCCAACAAAGCGAAAGGAAAAGTAAAAGTTACAAAACAAACTCAGGATAAGCCCATTGAAGTCACCCTATGGGACGCAGCCAATAAACTGAGAGGCAGCGTAGAACCTGCCGAATACAAACACGTGGTATTGAGTTTGATTTTTTTGAAATTTGCCAGCGACAAGTTTGAAGACCACCGCACCAAACTGATTGCTGAGGGCAAAGAGAAATACATAGAGATGCCTGATTTCTATAATATGAGCAATGTGTTTTTTTTGGAAGA
>NZ_JBGSXS010000265.1:0-14803 GCF_041751335.1 Aquiflexum sp. | reverse complement strand
CGGAGAAGTTTTTCTCATCAATAAACCCTATGAATGGACCTCTTTTGATGTGGTCAAAAAAGTCAGAAATGCCCTCAGGATTAAAAAAGTCGGACATGCAGGGACTTTAGATCCTTTAGCCACAGGGCTATTGATACTCTGTGCCGGTAAAAAAACAAAATCTATCGAGTCCTACATGGCTCAGGAAAAAGAGTACACAGGAGTTTTTGTCTTGGGAAAAACAACAGAAAGTTTTGATCTAGAAAAGGAAATCATAGAGGTGGCTGACCCCTCTCATCTCGCCCTAGTTGATGTGAAATCCGCCATAAAGCAACTTACAGGCGACATCTTGCAGATCCCACCCATGCATTCAGCAATTAAAGTGGATGGAAAAAGGGTCTATGAATCCGCACGGCGAGGAGAAGAAGTGAAAATATGTCCAAGACCTGTTACGGTATCAAAATTTGAAATTGTCAAATTTGAAAACCCCGAAGTACATTTCAGAATTGTTTGCTCCAAAGGCACTTACATCAGAAGCCTCGCCAGGGATTTTGGTGAAATATTGAAAACCGGTTCCTACATGTCATCTTTGATAAGGACAAGGATTGGGGAGTTTGAGCTCAAAGACGCATTCGAATTGATGGATCTGGTAGAAAAAATCAAAAACAGACAGAATGAAAATCTATGAAGGGATAGAACATTTTGAAAAGGTTAAAAACCCTATTGTCACGAGTGGGACTTTTGATGGTGTCCATCTCGGGCATCAAAAAATACTTAGCAGAATCAGGCAATTGGCTAATGAAATCAATGGTGAAACTGTATTGGTTACTTTTTGGCCCCATCCAAGGCTAATCCTCCATCCTGAAGAACATAATCTCAGATTACTGACCACTTTTGAAGAAAAAACAAAGTTGTTAAAAGGTATGGGGATCGACCATTTGCTTACAATTCCATTTACAAAGGAGTTTTCAGAACTTTCATCTGAACAGTTTATCCAAAATATCCTGATAGATAAAATTCAAACCCGTAAATTGGTCATAGGGTATGATCATAGGTTTGGAAAAAATAGAGAAGGAAGTTTTGATTACCTCAAATCCAATATCGGTCAATACAATTTTGACCTAGAGGAAATCTCAAGAGAAGATGTAGACCATGTTGGCGTATCTAGCACCAAAATCCGGAAAGCGTTGGAGGAGGGAAAAGTGGATATTGCCAACGAATATCTTGGAAGGGATTATGAACTCAATGGGATCATCATCAAAGGTCAGCAACTTGGCAGATCTATTGGATTTCCCACTGCCAATATTCACATTACACATGATTATAAACTCATCCCCTGTGATGGAGCCTATGCCGCAAAAGTAGAAATTGAAGGTGAAATTCATCTAGGCATGCTCAACATAGGCAACCGACCTACCGTAAATGGAAGTAGTCAGACCATTGAAGTACATTTGTTTGACTTCAATGGAGACTTGTACGACAAAAGAATTTGTGTTTACCTCAAATGCTATTTGAGACCTGAGTTTAAGTTCTCGGGACTTGAATCACTTCAAAATCAATTGGAGAAGGACAAACAAGAAGCAAAACGGATCCTGACACAATTATAACCTTTAAATATACTTTTCAATGATCGATAAAACCATAACAAATGCAAGAGAAGCTGTAAAGGATGTCTTTTCGGATTCTGTATTGATGTTTGGAGGTTTTGGCCTCTCTGGTATACCTGAAAATTCCATCAGAGCACTTTTAGAAAAAGATCTAAGTGGTCTTACCTGTATCTCCAACAACGCCGGCGTGGATGATTTTGGAATAGGCCTGATGCTGAAAAAGCACATGGTCAAAAAAATGATTTCCAGCTATGTGGGAGAAAATGCAGAATTCGAAAGACAATTGCTCAGTGGGGAGCTTGATGTAGAACTCTTACCTCAGGGCACATTAGCAGAAAGAATCAGGGCAGGTGGAGCAGGTATTCCGGCATTTTTCACTCCCGCTGGAGTTGGTACTGAGGTAGCCCATGGAAAAGAAATTAGGGAATTTGACGGAAAGCTTTATTTATTGGAAAGGTGGATCAAAGCTGACTTTGCTTTCGTCAAAGCATGGAAAGGAGATACAGCAGGAAACCTGATATTTAAAGGAACAGCCCGGAATTTCAATCCACTGATGGCTGCAGCCGGAAAAATCACAATCGCAGAAGTAGAAGAATTGGTGCCAGCAGGAGAACTTGATCCCAATCATATTCATACCCCAGGCATTTATGTGCAAAGGATCTTTCAGGGTGAAGGGTATGAGAAGAGAATTGAGCAGAGGACGGTGAGGAAAGGATGAAGGAGAAAGGATGAGGGATGAGGGGTGAGAAGGTAGAGGGTAGGTTTTAGATTTTAGATTTGGGAAGGATGAGGTGTGAAAAAAGGATGAGGCGTCATTGCGAGTCTTTAATATTTTGTAAATGTTCGGAATTGGAAATGACGTCAGGGTACCCGTCATCCCGAGGCACGAGGGATCTCCAGAGGTCCTATTTATGCTTATATTGATCATTTCCGAATCCTCGTGAGATGCTTCCTACGTCAGCATGACGGCTGCTCCGAATTATATTGGTAGGGACCCTTGAAAAACTTTGATATTTTGAATAGCCCTTCGTGCGACGTGGCAATCTCAGTGGAAAGGATGAGAGAAAACAAGAGTCAAAAAAAACCCAAGAAATTAGAAGCGAGAGGAGAGAGAAAAGATATTTGAAATCAAGACTAATAGTAGAAGACACTTAAGGATTGTTAAATTAAGGCAGAAACTGTATAGAAAGATCTATCCTTGTCGTGTCGACGGCAGGAGACATCTACAGAGGCTGAGACATAAGAATCAAGACAACAGAACAACAAAAAAATATAAACTCCCATGCTAGACAAAACCCAAATAGCCCGAAGAATAGCTAAAGAAGTCAAAAACGGACAATACATCAACCTGGGAATTGGTATACCGACATTGGTGGCCAATTATATCCCAGAGGAACTTGAAGTGGTTCTCCAATCTGAAAACGGGCTTTTGGGGATAGGTCCCTTCCCTATCGAAGAGAAAATTGATCCTGATTTGATTAATGCCGGTAAACAGACCATCACAATGGTTAAGGGATCTGCATTGTTTAATTCCGCTGAATCATTTGCCATGATAAGAGGTGGTCATGTACAATTGACCATTTTGGGCGCTATGGAAGTTTCAGAAAACGGGGATATAGCCAATTGGAAAATACCGGGTAAAATGGTGAAAGGTATGGGAGGAGCGATGGACTTGGTAGCTTCTGCGGAAAACATTATTGTGGCTATGCAGCATTGCAGTAAGGATGGACAATCCAAATTACTGAAAGAATGTTCCTTACCGATTACTGGAATTCGATGTGTTAAAAAGATTGTCACTGACCTTGCCGTACTTGATGTTCTTCCAGAAGGAGGATTTAAATTATTGGAAAGGGCTCCGGGAGTAAGTGTTGATGAAATCAGAGAAAAAACAGAGGGCAGATTGGTCGTTGAAGGTGATATACCTGAAATGAACCTCATTTGATGAAAATTTTTTAAACCTTTATCCAGTAGAATGAACTATATCTTGATGACCTTGATTCTATTTTCTGTGTTAAATAAACTCTCGCTTTTAAAGGTTATCACCATTGCGCAAAGATTCAAGTTATCCATCTGTGAGTCCTTGCGTCTCCCGAATGAATCGGGACAAGTTTTGCGGGAAACATTGTCAATTCATACTTAACAAAGCACTAGTTTTACAATGAAATCACCAATCCATAAATGAAAAACTCTGAAATAAAATTTTCGATTGAACTCGATGAAAAAAACCTTCCAAAAAAAATCCTATGGAATGCTTCTGACAAAGAAGAAGAAGGTGCAGAATCCACAAAAAGTATCAGTCTTAATGTTTGGGACAACCTCAACCAAAGTACATTGAGAATTGACCTTTGGACAGAGGATATGTCAGTGGTAGAAATGAAAAGATTTTACATAGATGTATTGGGAGGAATGGGCCAAACTATTCTGAACAGTACCGGAGATGAATATATCTCAGAAGAAATAAAAATTCTTTGTGATAAACTTGTCAAGCATGTCAACGAGGAAAACAAAAAGACCTCCAAATAACAAATTGACCCTGAGCAAAATCAGGGTCTTTTTTTGTTAATGTTTTAATTTATTTCTTTGGACATACCGAGTAATGAAAATTGGCATTTACAGAAAGGGTAATGACGCTAGATTACCCCTATCTACTGTAAGCAGACGTCATTCCGAGGCACGAGGGATCTCCAGCGGTACAATTAGACAGTTGAAATACTATAAAAAAAACTTTTGGTCAAAATAATCCTTTTCCTGAACCTCGGGAGATGCCCCGAAAGCATCGGGGCAGGCTTTCTCCCGATAGCCATCGGGATCAGCATGACGGCCGCTCCGATTAATTTCATTGGCAATACATATATCTGTCCGCTAAATCAAAGATGGTTGTTTTAATTCCAAATCTTCGGACTCCGTCTTCCTTTTCATGGAGCCACATACTTTACATACAAAAAAAGCGGTCAACCATATTATTTTTTCCCAAAATTCAATTCCCGATTTGCATTTTTCCTTTTGATAATGAGTAGGTTTCAAAAAAAATTATAATTCTATTAATATTTGTTAAAAATTTTTTTTGGTGAATGATATTGATAATTGGTATTTTAATCTAAATTTCCTGCATATTAATAACTTAATATTTGCCAATTACCAAATTAACAATTAACCCAATATACCTTATGCAAAATTTTACTAAAAGTTTTATTCAGGGAGTATTCTTACTTCTTGCTGTAGTTTTCCTCAACACCACTGAAGTTTTTGCTCAAACAACAACAATTTCAGGACAAGTGACTGAAGTGGGAACGAAAGAGACACTAGTCGGTGTCAACATTGTGGTAAAAGGTAGAGTTGTAGGTACCATTTCTGACTTAGATGGTAATTTCACTTTACGCGTCAACCAGGCACCTCCATTCACCCTAATCTTTTCAATGGTCGGGTTTTCAAGTCAAGAAGTGGAAATCACAGATTCCAATGTTTCGAACCTTCAAGTAAGTTTAGCAGAAGCTTCTATCCTGGGTCAAGAAGTAATCGTTTCGGCCTCAAGAATCGAAGAAAATGTACTTCAATCTGCAGTGACTGTAGAAAGAATGGACATCATTTCCATCAGAGAAGCTCCTCAAGCCAATTTTTATGATGCCTTGAATAATATGAAAGGGGTAGAAATGAGTACCCAATCTCTTACCTTCAAGTCCTTCAACACTAGGGGTTTCAATGCAAATGGCAACGTTAGGACTGTCCAACTTATAGATGGAATGGACAATCAGGCTCCAGGACTGAACTTTTCTGTAGGTAATATCGCAGGTATTTCGGAATTGGATCTTGAAAGTTTGGAATTGCTTCCAGGAGCTTCCTCTGCTCTTTATGGTCCAAATGCCATCAATGGAATTCTTTTGATGAACAGTAAAAATCCATTCCAGTATCAGGGATTTTCAGCACAGATTAAAACCGGTGTAATGGACGAAGGACAGAGAAGCAATCCTACAACCGGATTTTATGATTTTGCAGCAAGGTATGCTACTGCTTTCAATGATAAACTTGCCTTAAAAGTCAATGTCAATTACCTGAGAGCAGATGATTGGCAAGCCAATGATTTCAGAGATCAGTCTTTATTGAACGGTTCCACCATTGAAGGTGGTAGCAGGCAAAATAATCCAGGATACAACGGTATCAACATTTATGGCGATGAAACCAATGTGAATATGTTCAGTGTCGCCCAGTCTTTGGTTGGTGCTGGTTTGTTGCCACAAGCAGCTTTAGCCATAATTCCTCAGACCTCTGTATCAAGAACTGGCTATATGGAAAGAGACCTCGCTGATTATGGAACCGAATCCTTAAAATTAAATGCTGCCCTTCATTGGAGATTGAATGACAGGGTAGAAGCCATATTTCAAGGGAATTATGGAGCAGGTACTACAGTCTATACGGGTGCAGATCGCTATTCCATTACAGGCTTCAATATCGGACAATACAAAGCTGAGTTGAAAGGTGCTAATTGGTTTGTAAGAGCTTACACTACCCAGGAAAGATCAGGGGATTCTTATGCAGTGGGTATCGCTGCCCAGGGCATCAATGAAGCTTGGAAAACAAGTCAGCAATGGTTTGGACAATATGTAGGAGCATATGCAACCGCTGCCGGTCAAGGTGCTGATGCCAATACTGCCCATGCAGCAGCCAGGGCTTTTGCAGATCAGGGCAGGTTTATGCCGGGTACCCCTGAGTTCAATCAGGCATTGGGAGATGTGAGATCCAGACCTATTCCTGGAAATGCCCAAGGAGTTGGTGCAAGATTTGTTGACAAAACCAACCTTTACCATCTAGAAGGTTCATATACTTTCAAAGATGTGACTTGGGCAGATTTTGTAATGGGAGCAAATTACAGACTATATTCATTGAATTCTGAGGGTACTTTATTTGCCACCCAAGAAAATGGTGATGAATTTTCCATCAACGAATACGGGGGATACTTTCAGGGTTCCAAAAGACTCATCAATGATAATCTGAAACTGACCGCATCGGTCCGTTATGATAAAAATGAAAATTTTGATGGTCAATGGTCTCCCAGGGTTTCGGCTGTTTATACTGCAGGCCAGCACAATTTCAGGGTTTCTTATCAGACAGGTTTTAGAATCCCTACCACTCAGGACCAGTTTATTGATTTGATGACACCACAGGCCAGATTGATAGGTGGTTTGCCTTTATTAAGAAACAGGTATAATTTCAACACCAATCCTGTTTATTCTTTGGCAACAGTGACACAATTTGGAGGCGGAATTCAAGCATGGGCTACGAATCCAGCAAATCAGGGAGCTGTAATGCAAGAAGTCCTAGGGCAATTTCCTCCGGGAACTTCACCAAATGATCCTTCCGTTATGGCAGTTTTCAACCAATTATTACCTGTTAGAGCCGCTGAAGCAAATCAAAACTTAAAACAAGAATACGTAGTAAGACCATTTCAGCCAGAGATAGTCAGATCATATGAGATTGGTTATAAGAGCCTTATTGCAGGAGATAAGTTGATGATTGATGGTTACTATTACTACAATAGATTCGAGAACTTTATCGGAGGACAAGTACTTGTTCAGGATCGTAATCCAGGTTCAGGTATTGCTTCAACTACAGGTTTGAATCTCCTAAGCGCAAACACCAGAAATGTATTCTCCATGCCTGTCAACCGTCAGGAAATCATCAAATCCTATGGATGGGCTTTGGGAATGGACTATCAGTTACCTAAAAACTACACCATTGGTGGTAACGTGTCATTCAATAAACTATCCAATATTGAAGACTTGGGAGGTTTCCAACCGTCATTTAACACGCCTGAGTACAGGACAAACTTTACTTTTGCAAACAGGAATATCGCTTACAAAAACATTGGTTTTGCTGTAGCATGGAGATGGCAGGATGAGTTTGTATGGCAGTCTTCTTTTGTAGGTCCATTGGTTTCTACACAGGGACTATCTGTCATGCCTGCATTCAGCACCTTTGATGCACAGGTAAGTTATAAATTGAAAAGCCTTAAATCAATCATCAAAGTCGGTGGATCCAACCTATTCAACAGCAGTGGATACCGTCAGGCTTGGGGTAACCCAACTGTTGGAACCATGTACTTTGTATCCATTACATTTGACGAATTCTTGAATTAATTAACCACTGATTTCCTATAAAAAACCACCTCGCAAGGGTGGTTTTTTTTTGTAACAATGGTCACCGTATCAGGATGGGGAATTATTGAATTTTGTAATTCAATTCAATTCATGGATAAGCAAATCCCTGAATTTCGTTATCTTCAAGATAGAATTAAATCGATGAAAAATACACTTACAGAAAAAGCCAAAAGATACCTACCCATTTTGGATTGGCTTCCCCAATATAAAAAAACTGATCTTCAGGGAGACTTATCAGCAGGACTGACTGTGGGCATCATGTTGATTCCTCAGGGAATGGCTTATGCCATGTTGGCCGGACTAGAACCAATTCACGGACTTTACGCCGTCACTGTACCTCTACTGCTTTATGCAATATTCGGGACTTCCCGACAATTGGCTGTTGGCCCTGTTGCTATGGTATCTCTTTTGACAGCTGCGGGAATTGCCGGATTGAATGCAAGTTCTCCTGAACAATACTTGGTATATGCCTTAACCTTGGCATTTTTGGTAGGATTGATCCAATTTGGAATGGGAATTTTGAGATTGGGTTTTGTCGTTAATTTCCTCTCTCATCCTGTAATCAACGGTTTTACTTCTGCTGCTGCCATCATCATAGGACTCAGTCAAATCAAACATATCTTTCGGATCAACCTTCCCAATTCAGAGCATATTCAGGAAATGGCAGTAGCCATCTTCCAAAATATAGGAGACATCCATTGGATTACATTCGGGATAGGAGTTATTGGTATTATAATAATCAAATACGGAAAAAAAATCCATAAAAGTTTCCCTGCACCTCTAGTTGCAGTAATTATCGGTATTGCATTGGTATCTGGTTTTGACCTGACTGGCCAAGGTGTGAAAATCGTTGGGGATGTACCAAGTGGATTACCTAGCCTTTCAAGTCCCTCATTTGACTGGGCAACTTGGAAGACATTGTTCCCAATAGCGCTTACCATTTCATTGGTGGGATTTGCAGAGAGTTTTGCGGTGGCTAAAACCATTCACGCAAAACATAAAAATTACAAATTGGATTCAAATCAGGAATTGATTGCGCTTGGAATGGCCAATTTTGGAGCAGCATTCTTTAGAGGATATCCTGTAACAGGTGGATTTTCCAGAACTGCTGTCAACAACGATGCCGGTGCAAAAACAACCATGGCCTCTATAATCAGTGCAGTATTGATAGTACTTACCTTATTGTTTTTCACGGGGTTATTCTATAACCTTCCAAGCACCATCTTGGCAGCTGTTGTTTTGGTTGCTGTCTCAGGATTGATTGACTTCAAAGAGCCGGTTCACCTATGGCACAAAGACAAAGCTGATTTTTCCATGTTGGTTGCGACATTTGTCATCACCTTAACCTTGGGGATTGAAACTGGCATCATATCAGGGATGATTCTTTCTTTATTGGTAGTTATCTACAGGGCATCAACGCCACACATGGCACAATTGGGCAGAGTTCCTGGTACTAATATTTTCAGGAACATCAACCGTTTTCAGAATCTCGAAATCAAAGAACATCTTCTTATGGTTAGAATTGATGGTCCAATTTATTTCGCAAACGTGGAATTTATCAAGAATAAGTTGGAAAAATGGATTCTTGAAAGAAATGAAAAAGTGAATATGATTGTATTCAACATGGAAAGTGTTACAAATATTGACAGTACAGGAGCCCATGAATTGAATGAATGGATTCTGGCTTGGAGAAAATTAGGAATAGATGTGTGCATGACGAGTATCAAAGGTCCTGTGAGGGATGTTCTGAATAGATGGGCTTTGCTTGAATGTGTGGGTGCTGACCACATCTTTCTGGATGACAATACAGCCGTGTCTGCATTTGACCATGCCATAGATGAGGATATCCTCGAAAAGTATTCCCCATATGCAACCCAAACCAATATCAAATAATGTGCAACATCGATTTTGAACAGTATTTTGCCAATAATCGCCATTGGGCTGAAACAGTATTGGCTGGAAATATGGATTACTTTCTAGAGATCAAAGAAGGACAACAGCCAAAAGCATTGTTATTGGGATGTTCTGATAGCAGGGTCTCACCTGCCACGGTACTCGTGACAGGATTGGGCGACCTATTTATTCATAGGAATATTGCCAACGTAGTATCCCATTCCGACCTCAATTTCCTTTCAGTGATGCAGTATGCAGTCGAAAGTTTGAAAGTTAGAGACATCATAGTATATGGCCATTATGGTTGTGGGGGAGTAAGGGCCGCTTATGAAAATAAAAGCAATGGGTTGATTGACAATTGGCTTGCCAATATCAAGGATGTTATGCGTCACCACAAATCCGAGCTTTTGGATATTGAAAATGAGGATGAAAGGTTGGAAAAACTGGTTGAATTAAATGTCCTGGAACAAATCGAAAACATCAAACAGACTTCAATCTATAAAGATGCAATGGACCATGGCCTAAAAATTAGGTTACATGCTTGGGTATTTGATATTTCGACAGGTCTGGTACTTGACCTCAAAAAGAAATACAATATTCAACCAGCACTGACCTAATTGCTGATCAATTCCTCAAAATCGTCTCTGATATAGATGATATTTCTGCCCAACTCTATCCACTTTTTCTTTTCCAATTGCTTGAGCAACCTTGAAATCACCTCCCGGGATGTCCCCAATTCATTGGCGATTTCTTGGTGGGTGGTATGAAGTTCATTGGATTTTTGCTGCTTCATTTTGGTAACTATGTAGCGCATTAGCCTTTCATCCATCCTTTTAAAGGCCACTGCATCCAATGCTACCAACATTTCCATAAATCTGGTCTGATAGGTCATGGCTACAAATTCCTTCCACTGTTTGAACTGATCTGTCCATTCCTCATGCTTTTGGATGGGAATACCCAGCAAGGTGGTCTTTTCTTCTGCTACAGCTTTGATTTCACTGGGCTTGGAGGCCGAACAACAAGTCAATGACAAGGCGCAAGTTTCACCTGGTTCCAAATAATACAGGAAAAGTTCTTTACCGTCCTCGTCCATCCGTATGATTTTGATAGCTCCTTCCAAAATAACCGGAACCATTTTGATAAATTGACCAGGTTCTGTAATGGTTTTTCCTGCTTGGAAAACATGGACAGTTCCATGTTTCAGCATTGCTTCCAAAAGATTAGGGTCAGTGATATTTGGTAGTTTTTCCTTAAGCTCTTCTAATTCCATATTAAAAATTTTCTTAAAATTAATGGGTTTACAAAAGTTAATTTAGTAATAATAGCCAAATTTACCCACACCGCTAAAAATTAACACGAAAACAATCAGTATTTTAAATGACTTTCATCATGATTATTAATGAGATATTTTTAGAGATTTGACCATCAGTAAACCAAATCAATAAAGCTATGAAAAGAATTATCGTCCCTATTGATTTCTCCACTTACTCCGATAATGCATTTTTAAGCGCACTTAAAATTGCACAAAAATCAAACAGCAGTATTACTTTGATCAATGTGGTAAGTACTGAATTGGATTGGAAAAACCTTTCCAAAGAGCGGAAAAATCAAAACCAAAGCATACTGGATATGGAGGCTGAGGCCAAAGATAAATTAAGGACATTTATCCTGGACCATAAATTGAATACTGTGCCAGTTGAAGCTGTAGTTGAAGTGGGTGTCCCCCATGAAGAAATAGTTGACATAGCAAAGAAACATGCTGCCAATCTTATTGTGATCGGATCCTATGGAATAGGACATACCAATGAAAAATTTGTTGGCTCCAACCTCCAAAAAGTATTAAGAAATGCGGATTGCCCTGTTTTAGCAGTAAAAAAAGCCATGAATGGCAATGACCTCCGAAAAATGGCTTTTGCTTCGAAATTTAATGAGGATTCCCGACCTGCCTTTATGAAAATGAAGCCCATATTAAAAGATTTTCAAACATCCATTCATTTTCTATACATCAATACCCCATCTGATTTTATCAATTCAGGAGCGGCTGAAAGAAAAATGGATATTTATGCCAAAGGTTTGGAGGACCATGTTATACACAAACATGTCTACAGCCATAAGGAAGCAGAAAATGGCATAGTGGAATTCACTAAGAAAAATAAAATCGGATTTATCGGTATAGCTTCCAATAACCGAAAAGCCAAATCAACCTATCAAATCGGTACGACGGACACGGTTTTATTCAAATCAGACATACCTGTGTTAAGTGTGAAAATGGAATAAATAAAATGGTTATCCGCATATTTGCCAGTAAACCAATAATCTATAACAAACAGGTCGGAAGTCCGAAGTCCGATGTACCGGACATTTCAGTTTCCTACCTAGAACTATATTGAATTATCATTTACTGGCATCATTGCGTACATACATTATAAATAATATGAAAATCCATCTACTTCAAATTGAATCGACTTTATAATATAATAGCTAGAAGTGGGAAGTGGGAAGTATATGTCATTTAAAATTCAATCATGGATAGTTTCCTATGGCTTATTGATAGCAGCTTTGCGGATAAAATAAGTTTTAATTTTTAAGTAAGACAGGAATGTAAAAGTTGCTTAGACACCCCAAAAAGTAAAATTCCTGAAATGGGCGGAGTGAGTCACTCCGCTTTTATTTTTTTCGAATTTTTAAGGGGGTTCTTATCAAAAATGATTCGTTTTTATTACTTCAAACATCGGACTTTCTACCATTTGAATAAAAATGTTTTCTATTGTCCAAAGAGCATTTGATCACTATCCAACATCTATCACATCCTTTTTCTGATGTTTCCAATGAATGACTGAACTTCCCAAATTATCCATCCCGGAAACTACCTGTTTGATCACATTGGTGAGTGTGGATACAGGAAATTCCATTGGTTTGATTTTGATCTTTTGATAAAGTTCTGAAATGAATTTCTTATAATGTTTACCATTTTCGCCGATCCAGTCAGGGACCTCTTCAGGAATGTTTTCCAGAAGGATGTATTCCCTGATTTTCTTCAGAAAATCAAAAGTGAAGTTTTTTAGATCATTGTAGAATTCCCTAACTAGCTTATCTTCTTCATCTTCCATGTCATTGATATTGTGCATAACGTCTTTAAGGTCTTTGGCACCATATACCATTGTCCTCAATGCCAACATCAAAGAGGTTAGTTTTTTTGCCTCCACTATGCTAAGGTTTTCTTCTTGAACCAGAATATGGTATTTGGTCAATTCATCTTCCAGATTTTTAATTTCCTTATACTGTCCGGCAAGGTCATAAGGTTGCTGAAGAATTTTTCTCCAAATGGACACATTTTCTTTATCTCGCTCCCCTACATTCCAAACTTTGATCATGAATTCAACGGTCTTTTCGAATGCCAGGTGAATGTCTTTTTCCAAAGCTGCTATAGCTGCTTCAGGTACTTCAGGGCTAACGTTTTTAGTATAAACGGAAATTCCTTTTGGCTCAAATTTAGTAAACCGGTTTTTGAGCCATTTTTCCAGTTTTGGAATAAAAGGTAAAAAAAGTAAAATCCCGATAAGGTTAATGATGGTATTGAGTAATACCAACTCCATCAATGGGTCTGAAATGGAAAAAACTAACATTGTTAAAGCTATCAAAGATCGGATAAAGGAGAAAATCAGCAAACCGGTAATCACATTGAAAAGGAAATGTGCCAATGCCAATCTTTTTTTATCAGCAGGACCGTTTAACGATCCTATACCCACTGTGATTGTAGTTCCGATATTTGCGCCAATTATTAAAACAGCCCCTTCCGTCAATTCGATCACACCTGCACTCATCGCACTTAAAATAATCACCACCATGGCCGAACTTGATTGAATCAGAGCAGTGACAACAAGTCCGATGACAAGGTAAATCCAAAGTCCAAAAGCTTGAAATTCACTCAAGTCAATTTGATCAGCCACCGCTTCGATTGCTGTCTTCATAAAATCCAACCCCAAAAACAACAATCCAAAACCAACTGAAAAAGCTCCCAAATTCCGTAGAAATGGTCTAGAGGATGAGAATAAAAACAAAAGACTACCCAATCCCAAAAAAGGCATCGAAAAGGAGGCTACACTCAATTTAAATCCCAAGGTAGCAACTATCCATGCCGTCACTGTTGTCCCCAAATTGGCACCCAAAATTACTCCAATTGCATTTTTTAAATTGATCACTCCGGCGCCCAAAAATGCCAACACCATTAACGTAACCAAAGAACTGCTTTGTAGAATGGCTGTAATCAGCGTACCAACAAGAATCCCTTTCCAGGCCGTATCGGTGAATCTTTGAAGTAAATGTCTAAATGATTTGCCCCCAAGTTCTTTGATTGATGTTTCCAGTTGGTGCATTCCCCAAAGGAATAAACCAATTCCGGCCAAGAATTTCCAGAAATCAAAAATTTCATCTTGAATCATTGGTGTTGGGGTTTTTATGGCAATACAGCAAAACCTTTAAGACAAATATAAAAAGTTGATGGAATTATAGAGAAAACAATGAATTACATTTCAGGCTTCTTTTTAAATTTTTTCATTTTTCGGGGATTGTACCAAAGGTAAAATCCTGTGATACACAGAAAAATCAATCCAAATGATGTCAGTGTACTGTAGATGATTTTGGAATTTTCCGAATCAGAATCAAACAAAAAATCCAATATACTGCCATCATGTATCTTCTCCACCAAATCGGAATTCCGTTGTTTGACGGATAATACCTCTCCTGAAAAACCATCAATCTGTATCTCAGTAAAATGTTTTTTGAAAACAATTTTGGCTATTCCTTTATCAGGACGCACATCCACCCTATCAATCAAGTCACTTTTCCCAATGCTGTCTCTCATAAAGGCTTGACCGGTGATGATCATCTGTTCCAAACTGATCCAATCGCCTGGGTTTTCGACTTTTGTGGTTTGGGTTTTTGGGATCAGTTTCATTTCCTTTTTCCATGCCAAAAGAATTGCTGTGATTCCTATAATCAATAAAAAAAAGACAAATGTGATACTCACTACTTTATGAATCCTTCTGTGAATCCTTGTATTTCTGGCTGTTTTGGAAATGTTGATCATGTACTCAATATTGTTGGGCAATATATTCCTAATTGGAAGTGTAAAAAAAAACAATACTATCAGTGGTGATAATCATGGATTAA
>NZ_JBGSXS010000264.1:0-9307 GCF_041751335.1 Aquiflexum sp. | reverse complement strand
TATGGTGGAGTATTGGGTAACATACTGAACAATGACATCCTGAATGGCAATCCAGTGAATTTCGAAGATGTAAACTTTGAGTTTACCGAATTGGCAGGAATAATCGGATTGCTGATCAATGAAAACGGCGAACTAAGCCTAATCCCAGGGCTTAATCCTGCTGGCGAATATGTCCTTTCTTACGAGCTTCGCGAAGCTGCAAATCCAACCAATGAGGATGTGGCAACCGTCACTTTCAAATTACTTGTCAATGATGTGGATCTTTCCATCACCAAAACTTCCAATGGCCTGGAAATCTTTGAAGGAGATGAGTTCTTCTACGAAATCATGGTCAATAACATCGGTGGTACCGATGCAAGAAATGTGGTGATCGTAGATGACCTGCCAAACGCAGTCTCATATTTGGGGTCAAGCTTTGAGCCGTCCGATCCTCAGATGGAAGTTGATGTTCGTGTAAGCGGTGCTGCTGTTACCTATATAGTGCCATTCTTCCCAACTGACGCATCTCTGATGATCAGAATCAAAGTCCGTGCAAATGAAATCAACAGCGACCGTGTGGTTCAGGTCACCAATATCGCTACAGTTTCATCAGATGAGGATGATACCAATTTGGCTGACAATCAGGCCTCTGACAGCAATCAAATCAATCCGTTCTTTATTCCGAATGTGATCACGCCTGATGGTGACGGACTCAACGATAGGTTCGAAATCAAGGGACTTGACAAGTTTGTTGAAAATGAAATCGTCATCTTCAACAGAAATGGTGACCATGTTTACGAAAAGAAAAACTATCAGAATGAATGGGCAGCTGATGGGCTTGTTTCGGGGACCTATTTCTTTGTCCTCAAGGCTGTCGATAGACAAGGCAAACCCCATGAATTCAAAGGATGGATTCAGGTAATCAAAAAATAATCCTGAAAGAATATGACTCTAACTCTAAATTATATATCCCTTATGAATCAGACAACAAAGAAATATTTTTTGGTTTTGGTTTTGGTTTTGGCAGGTGGACTCATCCACCTGCCTTTAACAGCCCAAAACTCACTCTTAAGGTATGCTGAAAAACAGTACGGACTTGAGAATTACTCCCATGCTGCAACATTGTATGCAGAAGCTTATGAACGAAGGGAAAGGTATACCACGGCCATTATGGCAGCCAATACCTACCAGAATCTTCAGGATTATGATAATGCTTTCAAATGGTGGAAAACCGTAGTCGGGCATGAAGAATCCACCAAAGAAGATTATTCAAACTACTTAAAGTCTGCATTAAGAATGGATGAGGATTTCAATCCCCAGGAACTTCTGGCAGGAAGTCCCTATTCTGAATTTAATTTTCCTGAATTGGATTTCAATAAGATACGGGAGCTCAAAAAGAAAAAATCAAACGTCAAGCTTGTTTCCCTCAAAGAAATAAACAGCACCGCATCCGACTACAGCGTTACGGTGGATCAGGAAGACACCAAGTATTTTACTTCTAATAGAGGAGGTGTGTACCAATCCGAAAAACCTTCAGTAAGACTCGATGCCAAAAACAGCCTTTTCAGTGAAGAAAAAAGTGATTTTAATGACATGGATTACTTTGGCTTATATCGATACAGCGCTGATGGAGAAATCACCAAAATGAGTTCTGATGTATCAGGAGCGCTTCAATATGCCGATCCTAGCCTGATGGAAAGCAAAAACATCCTGTTTTATACAGTATTCCGCAATATCAGAAAGGTGAAAAAGAAAAGAGATTTTACGGTTCAACCAGAAATTTACTTTTCCAAAATCACAGATTCAGGAGAACTGATTGACAGTAAACCATTCCCGATTAACAATTTTTCTGAATATGGAGTTATGACACCATTTGTGGATGAAGAAGCCAAAAGAATCTACTTTGCCTCTGACAAGCCTGGTGGATTTGGGGGATTTGATCTTTATTATGTCACATATAATGATCAAATGAATTTTGGAGAACCTGTAAACTTGGGTTCAGAAATCAATACGGTTGAAGATGAAACCCACCCCTCACGAATAGGTAACAGTTTTTATTTTTCATCCAAAGGACTTACAGGGTTGGGAGGCATGGATATTTTCAAGGCTGAATACCAAGACGGAAAAGTCAACAAAACTGAAAACATGGGTCTCCCCTACAACTCTAGCCGAGATGATTTTGCCTTTTATATTTCTCCAAAAGGAAAAAGATATATTTCTTCAGACCGATCAGGTGGAATAGGAATGGATGATATCTACCTACTTGAAGATCTACATAAGAGATTGATCGCCCGGATCATTGATTGCGATGGGAATGTGATTTCTGAGGAGTTCGAATCCACTTTGACCGAGAAAAATAGCAATACCCGTATTCCGACTTCACGAAATGAGAAAGCCGAACTATTGGCAGACCTGGATCCTGAAAAAGACTTTAACCTTTCTATCAGTAAAAAAGGTCATTTCAGTATTCAGGATAATGAACTCAGCACTATCGGATTGGAAGAAGATTTTTTGGAAAAAGAATATCGACTTGCAGCTATCCCATATAACATGGCTGTATATGTAGACATTGTTTATTACGATCTGGACAAATCACTGATCAGAAAAGATGCTATACCCACATTGGATAAAATCGCAAGTTTGATGCAACAATATGAATTTATTGATCTTTTGGTCGGGTCCCATACCGATGCAAGGGCATCTAAAGAATATAATGATGCACTAAGTCAAAGAAGGGCAGATGCAGTCAGTGAATACCTTTCCAAATACAACATCCCCAAAGCAAGGGTAAGATTGGATTGGTATGGTGAGGAAAAACATGTGAATGATTGTGGTGACGGAATGCCATGTCCTGAAACGGAACATCAGCTTAACAGAAGAAGTGAATTGGTCCTCGAAGCCTTCTCGGACAAGAACAAAAACTACGAATTGCCCAAAGAATTTATGGGTAGAGATGTCTGTGACCCAACTGACTTATTTGAAGCTTTAAATGCTGAAATCAATGATGTACCAACCATCTACTTTGACTTCGATAAATCTAATCTTAGAAGTGTCCACAAAAAGGAACTTGAACGCGTAAGCCTTCTGCTTCAGAGACTTGTCAACCTCCAATTGAATATCACAGGTCACACCGACCAAAGGGGTGATGAAGCGTATAACATGAAATTATCAGAACGCAGGGCTAAAACAGTTATGGATTACCTGACCAACAAAGGCATTGATCCAAAAAGGCTGAAAAACGAATGGCTTGGCAAAACCCAACCTATACATGATTGCAATACGGCAGACTGTACAGAAGCCATGCATCAATTGAACAGAAGAACAGAATTACAACTCAAGAACAATAAGTAACAGCATTTTTTTATTTGATCCGATCAATGGATCAAATAACAATCAGACATTTTTTAATTTAATTGAAGAGTTAGAATACTAAAAAGAGTCTCCTTCTGGGAGACTTTTTTTCTTTCTATATTTTGAATTTCTGCTACTTTAAAAGTTTGCCTCCCAAAATACTACAGAAATTTAAAGGATTAAAGCACCTTCATTTCCATCTACCAGATTTTTACCCGTAGCAGCGGAAGCCATTATTTTGAAGAAATTGATCATTTTGTTTCCTTCCATATCCCAATAATAGGCGTTGGAAGGTGTGACTTTCAAAATTGAAATGTTAGGATCATCTTTACCACCTTCAAACCAAGCGTTGAGTTCTGATGACCAAAGTTCTTCAATTTTATTCTTGTCTAAAATAATTTCCGCTTCACCATTCACAATCATATAACTGTCTTTCCCGGGATGTGAATAATAAAGTTGAACTTTATTGTTCAATTTTATCTCCATGTTTTTATCGCTGTCCGCTGTGCTGAAAAACCAAATATTGCCTCGATCACAAACTTTTTGAGTACTCATTGGCCTGCAAGAAGCGCCATCATCGGTTTTTAAATTGGTACAGAACATACAGATATCTATTGATTCAGCCAGTTCTCTTAATTTGGCAATTGCATCCTCACTATTAAGATTTTTTATATTATCCATATTTTTATCAATTAATGTTAACTCAAAATTGAGAACTTTTTCCTTAAAATAGTTGCACCATATTTTGAATATTTTATAAAATTTACTTTTAAAATGCTATTATAGTTGGCTAAGAATGGTTTGTTCAAATTGAATAAAAAGGTATTATGTATGTACGCAATGATGCCAGTAAAATGGTAATTCGATATAATTCTTGGCAAGAGCCTGAAATATCCGGTACTTCGGTCTTCGGTCTTCCTTTCTGTCTGTAGTAGAATATTGGGTTAATGGAAAAGAAGCGTATAACCATTAAAGGCATTATAATGTGTTATAAAAAATGTCGCTATATCAGAAAATTTTAAATTTTCACCTGACCATTTCCTAAACCAAATTAAATTCCTAATCATTTTTCCACCGACGGTTCCATTTTTAATAAGCTTTAGTTTTAGTTTCGAATTCTTAAACTTTATGATTTTATGAAAAAAATATACCTGTTAGTGGTTATGGGAATGTTTTTGGGACAAGTATTTGCCCAAGAACCCGTGACAAAAGGAAATTATGAACTTGCTGCAAGATTTTCACCGGAGAAACTGAAAAAGATGATTTTCTCCATAGAGGTAGATGCTCATTGGCTGAAAAAATCAGACCGATTTTGGTATGAATATGAAACCACTGAGGGAAAAAACTGGTATATCATCAACCCTGCCACCAAAAGCAAAACGAGTTTATTTGATAAGAATAAATTGGCAGCTGAAATCACCAAGGTTGTCAAAGATCCGTTTGATGGTCAACATTTGGATATTTCCAATCTTAAATTTTTGGAAGATGAAAATATCATTCAATTTAAGGTGAAAAGCACTAAGGATGTAATGAAGAAAGATTGGGAGGAAATCAAGGCCAAAAATAATAGTGCTAAGGATTCTCTTGAGAAAAAGACCTTTGTTTTTAGATACAATCTTACCAATCAACAACTCATTGAAGTTTCAGATCCTGAAGAAGAGGCTAAGCGTCTGGCTTGGGCCAATATTTCCCCTGATTCTTCCAAAGTGGTTTTTGTCAAAAATGAAAACCTATTTTGGATGGATAAGGCAAACTTTCTCAAAGCAGTAAAGGATGAAAAGGACAGTACCATTGTCGAACACCAACTTACTGAAGATGGTGAAAAAGATTATGGTTATGGTGGTTCAGGACGGGGCGACGACAATGTGGAAGAAGAAAAAAAGAAAGATGACCGAAAGCGTGCTGGTGTTTTATGGTCAGAATCTTCGAAACAATTTGTCGTCAGCAGGTCTGATTCACGGAAAGTAAAAGACCTATGGGTCATCCACAATACCCGTGACCCAAGACCGACTTTGGAAACCTACAAGTATGCCATGCCCGGCGAGAAAGAACAGTCTGTTACGGAATTATTCCACTATTCATTTGAAAATGAAAAAATGTCCAAATTGGATATTGCAACTTTCAAAGATCAGTCCCTCGGGATGTGGTCAGCGACTGTTCCGACCAAAAATAGGGATGATGAATTCAAACCAACCAAATGGTTGGGCGATGAAAATTTCTTTTACTTTTCCCTCACTTCCAGAGATCTGAAGAAAATTGACATTTGTAGATGGAATATTCAGGAAGGCAAAAAGGAAACTTTGATTGAAGAAAGAAGCAATACCTATATCGACATCATCAAGCCTGAAATCATCAATAATGGAGCTGAGATCATTCATTGGTCCGAGCGTGACGGATGGGGACATTTTTACCTGTATGATACCAAGGGCAATTTAAAACGTCAATTGACCACAGGACCTTTCCACTCGGAATCCATCTCGAAAGTAAATGAAAAGGCAAGAATGCTTTATTTTACCGCAAATGGAAAAGAAAAAGGTGAAGACCCCTATTATGAGCATTTATACAAAGTAAGCCTGAACGGAGGTCCAATCACACTTTTGAACCCAGGAAACTTCAACCACAGCATATCTATCAATGACAATACGACCTATTTTATCAACAACTTCTCAAGGGTAAATGCGGTCCCCTCCTCCACTCTCTTTGATGCCATGGGAAGAAAAGTGATGGAGTTGGAAACCGCGGATTTATCCTCTTTGTTTGCAGCAGGTTACCAGTTTCCAGAACCTTTTAAAGTCAAAGCAGATGACGGTTACACTGACTTGTTTGGTGTGATGTACAAACCTTTTGATTTTGATTCAACAAAAATTTATCCCATCCTCCAATATGTATATCCCGGTCCACAGACAGAAGCGGTAAACAAATCCTTTGGGAGAAGTATGGACCGAATTGATAGGCTGGCTCAATTTGGTTTTGTAGTGGTAACTGTAGGCAATAGAGGCGGTCATCCAGGCAGGTCAAAATGGTACCATAACTATGGATATGGAAATCTAAGGGATTATGGTTTGGCTGATAAGAAAGCCGCTATTGAGCAATTGGCGGACAGGCATTCCTATATAGACAAGTCCAGGGTGGGTATTCATGGTCATTCCGGAGGTGGATTTATGTCCACGGCAGCCATGTTGGTGTATCCGGATTTTTTCAAGGTAGCCGTATCAAGTGCAGGAAACCACGAGAACAATATCTATAACAGATGGTGGTCGGAAAAACACCACGGAGTAAAAGAAACCATTACCCCAAAAGGTGATACAACCTTTGTTTACCAAATCGAAAGAAATCCTGAATTAGCCAAAAACCTAAAAGGTAGGTTGTTGTTGGTCACAGGAGATGTGGACAACAATGTCCATCCTGCCAACACCGTCCGGATGGCCAATGCTTTAATCAAAGCCAACAAGCGTTTTGATTTTATCATCCTGCCCGGTCAGCGTCATGGATTTGGCGATATGACAGAGTACTTCTTCTGGAGAATGGGAGATTATTATGTGCAGCACTTGTTAGGCGACATTACCCCTCCCCATGTGGATATGATGGAGGTACAGAGGGAGAAGGCTTTGGTGAAATAAAGGTGTGTATTCATGCCATGACTTTGGGTCATGGCATGAATAGCCTCACCTCTCCATCACAATCCCATCAAATTCACCCAACTTATCAACTTTAAACAATACTCTCCCCTCATCAAAAGTAAAGGGTATATCCTTTTCACTGACCATACTCCAAATACGCTTGGGTTTGAATTCTGTGAGGATATTGAATTCTGTATCAAACACAGGCAAAGGATTAAAATAGGTATTGCCACTGAATCCAGTGAGGTTGACCAAATGCAGGATCACTCCATCATTTACATCTTTACCAAAATTCTCAGGTTTATTCTGAGCATATTGCTGCAAAATCACCTCTAACCTGGGATGGGCATTTGTCCGAACTAGTTGATCCACTTCCGGAAAAACATGATCAATCAAATCCAACAAGATATTTTTGTGTTGTTCGTATCCATGCAAATAATACAGTTTGCCTAAATTGATGGGCATAAGCACTGCGTTGCTTTGGTTATGGTTTTTTATGCCAACTGCATAAAAACTAGTTGCTTCATGTCCTCCGATGATTTCGGGTGGTCCTGGTATTCCGGGGGTGAAAATCGGCAATTGGGATTCATCCGATCCTTCAAAGTCATAAAGACCCAGATTGAACTTCCAGAACAAAAGCTGTTGCTTTTCAAATCGTGTAAACAAATCTTTGTTTACAGTTTGCAGGTAGAATCCCGCACCATCATGGTTCAGTTCTTTTATTTTGGCCCCAAACATTTCCCATAAAACTTCCGGATGATCGGAAAGTGATCGGTTTGTGGCGATGATGTTTGTGCCGTTATTGACTATTCTTGCTAACGCCTCCAATGAGGCACTGTCAAGATTGACAATCTCAGGTAGAATGATCAACCTGTATTTATTCAAAGATTCTTCCAGATTGCCGATCTGACTGTTTTCGATGATATCATATTGGATATGGGCTTCTTTGAGCATCAATTGGATACCCCTATATTCATGTGCCGCATCACCGGAAGGCCATGAACCAGGAGCAATGACTGCTATTTGGGCAGCTGAGGTATAATTACCAAAATAAGGTTCAATCTTCTTGTGATGTGCATATATTCTCTGGAACACATCGAAATTCCTTTCATCTTCATAATCCCTGAAATCCCCCATCAAACTGAGGTCAAGTCCTGAACCATTGGCAATATTTTCATAAAGCCTGATAGCGACTTCAGCTGGTTCTACGGCATTGTACCTGGATTGAAATGAGATTTGCTGAATACTGGCATTACTGACTATATGATCGGGATAGGAATGTTTGGTATTGCTGACATTGTCGGAAGCATTGTATGGCCAATAGGGCAAAGTGTTGGTCTGGGATTCATGCCGGATAATGTCAACATGATCTTCAGAATAGGTGCAGATGGCAATTTGTTCGTTCTTGGATTTCACCAAGTCATTCAACCTTCTAATGAGATCATCTGCAGTAAACTTTTTGAACTCCTCGTATTTCCGAAATACCGGATCATTTCTATCTTCCTCAAGAGGCAAGGACAGACCTCCGCTATATTCGGCAAAGCGTTTTTTGTCGTAAGGGTTTTGGTCTATACCATAGTACTTTCCGATGTAGGGATTTCTGGTCTGATACCCTGGCATATTGATAAAAACCCCGTCAATGGGATATAGGTCAATGACCTCTTCCACAATATTAAAAAGTTGTTCCTGTTCATAAGGGGCATTGATGGAAATGGTATATAGATCCTCATTGGTAATATGCTCGCCTTGTGGAGAGATGTAAAACCAGTCGGGATGTTTTTGAAAAACACTTTTATGGGCCCTACTAAAGTCAAACCTGACAATAACCCTGATCCCATTCTCATGACATTTTCTGATCACATCACCCAACATGTTTTCTTTCATATAGGGGTTAGTATAATGGTATTCCAATTTGGTCGGATAAAAAGCCATGATTCCCCCTGCATTGATGATAAGAGTATTCGCAGAAAAATGGATCAAATCGGCTACGAGCGAATCCGGATCAAGTGTAGCCGCTTCATAAGCAGGAAGATTAGTTTGGATCACTCTGAGATTATTGGCTTTCCACCAAGGAATACTGTCGGGCCAATCCGGGGTTTGTGACCATCCTGAAAATGGAACCAATGAAGAAAGCAAAAACAACCAAATCCCTAAAATATATCGGAATGTATTATTGGTTGGAATCGAAACTTTAGATAAGGACATTTCAGTTTTATTTTAAATTCAGATCATAAGAAAGCATACCGGGCCAGATGGTTTCAGGGATAAACTGTTCATCTGATATCTCTGGACTTATAAAGCAGGACATGACCTCAGGAGTCCTGGATTGAATTAAGCTTAGTTTTAATTCACCTCGT
>NZ_JBGSXS010000263.1:0-2982 GCF_041751335.1 Aquiflexum sp. | reverse complement strand
TTCCAATCTTTAAATTCCAAAAACCATGTGGAAAAACTACCTAAAAATCGCCTGGAGAAATATCCTTCGAAGCAAGGGATTAGCCTTTATAAATATCGGAGGTTTGGGAATTGGGATTGCAGCATCAGTGTTGATCCTGATCTGGATTCAGTTTGAGCTGTCGATAGATAGGTTTTATGCCCATTCGGACCGGGTTTATGCGGTTTGGCGAAGCACCACGATAGAAGGGGAGGTGATGAGTTGGGACTATACTCCCGCACCGTATGGTCTGGCGTTGAAAGAGGGATTTCCTGAGGTGGAAGAAACAACCAGACTTACTGAGTGGGATCCACATTTATTGACAGTAGGAGAAAATAGCTACTTCGAAAAGACCACTTTTGTGGATCCAGGTTTCTTTAAGCTATTTACATTTGAAGTAATTTCAGGCGATACCGAAGCTGCTTTGTCCGTTCCTGATGGGATCATCCTTACGGAATCTGTTGCCAAAAAACTTTTTGCAGATGAAGATCCTTTAGGCAAAACCGTTGTTATAGAAAAGCAGCTTGATTTCCAAGTCATGGCCGTTGTCCAGGATTTGCCCCAAAACACCAATTTTGATTACACTGTCTTTTTGCCTTTCAAAAAACTGGAAGTAATGGGTTGGGCAGATCCTTCTTGGGGCAATAATTCCTACAGGACTTTTGCGATGCTCCATGAAAGTGCTTACTTAAAGGATTTCAATGAAAAATTTGCGGGATTTACTGCCATGAACACGGAAGACAAAAACGTAAGCGACTTTTTGTTTCCCATGTCTGACCTTCATCTATATTCCAAATTTGAAAACGGGGTATCGGTAGGTGGACGGATCACATTGATACGCTTATTTGGGGGAGTGGCGATTATCGTTTTGTTGTTGGCCTGTATCAATTTCATCAACCTGAGTACTGCCCAAAGTGAAAACAGGGCAAAAGAAGTCGGCGTAAGGAAGATTTCCGGTGCAGGCAGGGGAATGTTGGTTAGGCAGTTCTTGGTCGAATCAGTCATGATCGCTTTGTTTTCTTATGGATTTGCTTTGACAATTGTTGGAATAGCTTTGCCATATTTCAGCAATTTTATTGGAAAAGAACTTCAAAGTCCATTTACCCAACCTTTGTTTTGGATGGTTTCTTTGGTCTATATCATGCTAATCGGGATAATGGCAGGAAGCTATCCGGCTTTTTTGATGAGTTCCTTCAAGCCGACTGTAGTTTTCAAATGGAAGTTGGATGCCAAGAGATATTGGGTCAATCCACGTGAGGCCTTGGTGGTTTTCCAATTTGCTGTAGTTGCAATTTTGATTTCGAGTGCATGGATAATCCGAGATCAGATGAACCATGTCCAAAACAGGGATTTGGGATTGGATAAGGAAAACCTGATTTACCATCAGGTTTCCGGAACAATGCGGGAAAATATGGTGGCATTCCGTAATGAATTATTGGCTTTGAATGGAGTAAACTCAGTCAGCTACACCTTTTCCCCCATCACCGAGCTACACAGTGATACCAACATGATGAAATGGCAGGGCAAAGATGAAAGTTACAGACCAACAATGTACCGGATGGGAACAGATGCTAACTTGGTCGAGACTGCTGGATTTGAACTGATAGCAGGAAGGGATATCGATGTCTATACTTTTCCAAATGATAGCAGTGCAGTTTTGATCAATGAAACTGCTGCAAAGAGAATGGGGTTTGAAGATCCTTTGGGACAGGTGATACAGGATGATGACCTGAGTTTTACTGTGGTCGGTGTTGTAAAGGATTTTATAATGAGATCGCCTTTTGATGAGGTCTTACCGATTATGGTATTCGGTCCCAAACGAAATCTGAGTTTTATTCATATCCGTCTTAATCCTGGAGAAAATTATTCTGAGATGTTGGGAAATGTTGCTTCGGTATTCGCCAAGTTCAATCCGGGAGCTCCTTTTGACTACAATTTTGTGGACCAAGTCCATGCCCGGAAGTTTGAATCCCAGAAGCGGACTGCGGAGTTGACAGGATTGTTTACCGTCTTGGCAGTACTCATTTCCTGTATGGGGCTTTTTGGATTGGCCACTTTCATTGCAGAACAGCGGAGAAAAGAAATTTCAGTAAGGAAAGTTCTTGGGGCATCCATCCCCGGTTTGGTCAGGTTGATATCTTCCGAATTTACCAAATTGGTCTTGATTGCAGTATTATTGGGCATGCCTGTAACCTGGTATCTTATGGATTCCTGGCTGGAGACCTTTGATTATAGAATCTCCATTGACTGGAAAATTTTCCTTTGGACGTCATTGGTTGCTTTGCTTATCGCCTTTCTGACCGTCAGTTCGCAGGCGATAAAAACTGCCTTGGTCAATCCTGCAAAGATATTGAAGGATGAGTAGGGGAAGTTGGAAGGCTGAAGTTGGAACAAGAGCCAAGAGACAAGAGACAAGAATCAAGACTGGAGGAATTCGATCAGGATTCATAATAATCAGATGGGTTTGGTAAAGTCAACGTTTTTATCGTTTTACTTGCCATTTAAGTAAAAACAATAGAACTTCGGGAAAAAAGCATGAATTATCAGGAAAGAATATCTTTCATGTACTACTCGAATTCTATTTCAAAATACCTAAGTGTCATCTTATAGTCATCTTGGGCAGAAAGACAGGTATCCGTCAAGTACTCTTTCACATTGCCCCACTCCTGTAAACCTCTGTAATAAAATAGCTTGATGTCATCTGCAATAATAAAGGGAACGACATTGTTAGCCAAGCATTCCTTAAACATGATCAGCCTTCCCACTCTTCCGTTTCCATCCTGAAATGGATGGATCATTTCGAATTGATGGTGAAAGCCTATAATGTCTTCCAATTTTTTCTTTACCTTCCGATGATAGTCAGAAAGTAAATTTTTCATCTTTTCAGGGACTTGATGGGGAGGGCAGGTTTCATTTCCTCCGACTTCATTGGGAAGCTTTTTGTAGGCCCCCACATTAAACCAA
>NZ_JBGSXS010000262.1:0-16237 GCF_041751335.1 Aquiflexum sp. | reverse complement strand
GAGCCTCACAACCTTACCTTGATGATTGACCACGGCTTTGGAACCCCATTTGTCCACCAAGGTGTAACAGATGAAGTCGGAAATTTTTCTTTTATAGGCCTGGATTATCAGGATTCTGTGTCCATGTACCTTCAGGCATTTATAGCTAGAGATAGAAAGTCGGCTCCTCCTAAAGAGGTTAAAAATAATGAGGTAGAATTTTGGATTCCCGAAAAACCAAAAACTGAAAGAAGCAAGTATATCGGTTTCCCCAATGAAGACAGGTTTCTGGATTTTGATGATTATATGGTAACCGTCAAAGAAGCCAAAAACCTAATGGAACAATTCGTTTTAAGCCGCGAAATTGAATTGGGTGAAGTTACTGTAAGAGGTAGAAGAAGTTCACTTCTACCGGACAATAGGGCATTGCAGTACAGCAATAATCCTGAGTTAAGTCTCGTAGTAACAGAAGAATATTATAACTTCCAGAACATATTCCAATTACTAAGAGGACGATTTCCCGGGGTCAATGTAGCAGGAGATGTGTTCAGCATCAATCCACCTCCTGCAGTTCTTATCCGTGGAGGGGCTATTTCTGGAAGCGGTCTGACAGGTGCAACTTTTTTTCTCGATGGCAACCCGACCCAAATAGGCCTTATAGCCACATTGCCTGTGGCAGAGATTGAACGGATTGACATACTTAGAAGTCTCAGTAGGGCTGCCGTATATGGATCTGACGGGGCTGGTGGAGTTATTAATGTGTTGACAAAATCAGGAAATCCAAACAGGGATTTCAGTGATGATCCCACAAGGGGAAATGCCTCATTGGAAACTAAAGGCTATGCCCCAGTTAGGGAATTCTATACACCCTCAGCAATACCCGATTTCAATGCTCCAATTGCCATAGATTACCGGTCCACCATATTTTGGGCTCCAAATATCAATACCAATGAAAGAGGAAAGGCATTCATAGAATTTCCACTTTCGGAAGGTAGTCCAGAAGTACGGGTAAATTTGGAGGGTCTATCCAAGACAGGAGAACCTATCCGGGCCACTTACCAATTTAAAGTCAATTAAACACAGGTAGATGAAATTTAGAATCCTCTCAAATACGCCGACCTATTTTCTTTCTATCCTTTTATTCTTTTTATCCCTGAATGTCAATGCCCAGTTTGTAGTCAAAGGCAAAGTCCTGAATGTGGAGAATTTGGAACCCATACCCTTTGCAACGGTATTTATCAGTAATTCCAGCTTTGGTGATGTTACGGATACCAATGGTTTTTTTGAAATTCCCATACCTGCCGGCAATCATGAGTTGGTGATCAGCTTTATGGGCTTTGAACCGTTCAGTTATTCCATTTCTACCTTGGCCTTACATGAGTCTTATGAATTCAGAATAAGTCCTTCACCAATTGATCTGACTGAAAGAGAAGTCACTGCAAAAAGGGACAAAGCCTGGTATGATAATCTGGAAATCTTTAAGGAGTACTTTTTAGGCAACAGTGTCAATGCTTCCAAATGCGTTATCAAAAATTCGGAAGTGTTGATTTTGGATGCTGAAAGCAACCCCAATGTCTTACAGGCCAGGGCCAAGGAAATATTGGAAATAGAAAATCCAATTCTTGGATATACCATCAAGTATGTTCTGACAGGATTTGAACTGAACAAGCAAAAAAATCAGATTTCTTATTCAGGTTATCCATATTTTATTGAAGACCAATTGCCCAAAAGGAGGCAGCGCAAGGTCGAAGAAAACAGGAGGACAGCTTACCTTGGAAGTGTGATGCATTTTATCAGGACCCTTTATAATGGAAATAACAAAGAGGAGGGCTATGAAATATATACTTCAGAAAAAGTCCCCAATCCCAAGAAACCAAGTGAAGAGGAAGTCGAAAAACTCAGGAACCAGCTAGAAGATACAAAAGATAAAATGAGAAGGTCATTTATTGAAAGTCTTATCAAAGATCAAAATCTTCCTGATTCAATTGATTCTCCAATTGGAACCCCTATCGACCCTGCTATTCTAATCGGTTCTACAGCTGCTGGGAAAAAATTCATTACTTATACTACCCCTGTCTATATCGTTTATACCAATCAAACAGATGATCCTGCATTTTTGCAGTACAGTCTTAGAAATGTCAGCAAAACCATTCGCTCCTTGGGAATTATTGATGAGCCCAACAGGGAGTTTGTCTCTAATTTACCTCAGTTAAGTTTGATGGACATGAGGGCAAAAGCAGTACAGATTTTTGAAAACGGTAGTTATTTTCATCCCTATGACCTGTTTTTTGAGGGATACATGGCCTGGGAAAAAATCGGGGATCTGTTGCCTTTTGATTATGGGAGAGGTGATTGATTTGACTTCCTGAAAATTAAAAATTGGCATTTACCGGAAGGAAAAGGACATCAAGGTAACCTTGCCTCACCAATGACATAAATCCGAGTGGCACGTCACCCTGATCCCGATGGCTATCGGGATCAGGGTCTCTCGAGGATCAGGAAATGTATTATAAACATAAATAGGACCTCTGGAGATTCTTCGTACCTCAGAATGACGGCTGCCTAGGGGGTAACTTGATGTCATTCCTTTTCTGAACATTTTAAAAATGTTGGGGACTCTGGATGACGGGTAACCTGATGTCATTCCCTATTTTGAACATTTTCGAAATGTTGGGGACTCGAAGTGAAAAGGAAAGGCTCATTTCCTCTCTTGGACATTTTTTGTTTCCAAACCCCTCACTCACTATACTCTGTCTAAAACCTTCCTTACATCTATTTCACATTTCTTTTTTACCTCTCCCCGAGAGATTGTTACGTCGCTCAAAGGGGATACTAACTTATAAAGCAAATTGAAGTGCTCCTCCTGCCAGAGGCAGGCAGACGCAATGACACCGCAATCTAAAATCTATATTCTAAAATCCCTACCTAAACCCATCCGCCTTCCTATACGCCGCGATCAAGGCTGTTTCCCCTTCTTTGCCGGGGAGTGCATTCCCGTGTTCCATGCCACAGATGCCTTTAAATCCTTTGGCATCGATATGTTTGAAGACATTTTGGTAATTGATCTCTCCTGTGCCTGGTTCTTTTCTTCCAGGATTGTCACCGATTTGGATATAGGCAATTTCATCCCAAGCCAAGTCCATCATGGCAATCAGATTGCCTTCATTGCGCTGCATGTGGTAGAGGTCATAGAGGATTTTACAGGATGGGCTGTCCACTGCTTTGCAGATGGCATAGCTTTGGTCCGAAAATCTCAGGAATAGGTCAGGGTTGTCACTGAGCGGTTCCAGCACCATCGCAAGTCCATGTGGTTCAAATACTTCTGCCCCGCGTTTGAGTGCCTCAATCACATGGCCTGTCTGAATGCCGATTGGTAATTTCCTTTCGAAATAACCCGGCACCACTGTAGCCCATTTGGCATTGACTCTTTTGGCCGCCTCTACGGATTTCTTGCAAGTGGCCACGAAATTGTCGATAAATTCCTGCTTGCCCGTTGAGAGTGATACTTTCCAATTGTCACCACCATCTACGACAAAGACTCCCATCCTCATGCCAAGCTGTTCCAAGGTGCTGCCGATCAGGTTTTGATCTTCTATCGGTCTGCCCAAGAGGCCATTGTCTTCCAAAGAGCGGAAACCCTGATCAGCCATAAATTTCAGCTGATCGACCAATCCGTCTCCTCCATGGTTTTTGAACATGCCGAAATGAGGGGCATAGTCCAGGTTAAATGGATTTTCTGCTTTAACGTCCTTGGCATAAGCAGCCAAACTACTACCGCCAACCAAAGATGCAGCAGCACCTCCAAGGCTGAGGTTTTTGATAAAATTTCTTCTTTTCATGCTCATATTACTTTGGTTTTTCCGGGTATGGCAAATGGATAATAGCCATCCGCATTGGGAAGGACTTTTGGCATGGCATCCCAAGCCAGTTTTTCCGGCATCAAGTTGACATTTGAATTCAAGGCTTCGTCCCAGGTCACTACCTTGCCTGAGTAAGTGGCGTATCTGCCCAAGATTGCAGTCATGGTACTTTTTGCCGCATTCTCTGCATCGGCAAACTTATACTCTCCGGCTACAATGGCCGCAAAAAGTTCATCGTGTTCTACCTGATATGGATTGGGGTTATTGTCTCTGTCATGTGTATAAAGGGAATTGCCTTTATAATCGGTCAGGTTGCCATGGTTTCCGCCACTGAGGAAAACCTTACCTTTAGTGCCCTGAAATGATTCATCCACCCTATTGGTCGCTCCGGGGAAATGTCGACATTCACTGAAAATCACCGTGCCGTCAGCATAGGTAAAGGTGATGGAATGGTGATCGAATATTTCACCATATTCTTTACCTGTGCGGACCTGCCTGCCACCTGTTCCATAGGCTTGAACAGGATAGGAGTTTTTGACCCAGTTGGCCACATCTATGTTGTGGACATGTTGTTCGTTGATATGGTCACCACATAGCCAGTTGAAATAATACCAATTACGCATCTGATATTCCATTTCATTCTGCCCTTCCTGTCGAGGATTTACCCATACGCCACCGTCATTCCAATAAACCTGTCCTCCTACGATATCTCCTATGGCACCGTCATGAATACGTTTGATGGTTTCTTTGTAATTTTCCTGATAGTGTCTTTGGAGACCGACCACCACATTGAGTTTTTTCTTTTTGGCTTCTTCAGCGGCAGCAAGTACCCTACGGATTCCGATTGCATCTATGGCAACGGGCTTTTCCATGAAAACCTGCTTCCCCTGTTTGACGGCTTCTTCAAAATGGTCAGGTCTGAATCCGGGAGGTGAAGCCAATATTACCACATCTGCCAGCTTGATGGCTTCTTTGTAGCCTTCGAAGCCTACAAACTTCCTTTCTTCGGGGACGTCTACTTTGTCACTGCCATATTTGTCCATGATAGGGGTATAGCTTTTGTCTATCCTGTCCCTGAAGGCATCTGCCATGGCCACCAACTTGATATTATATCCGGTTTCGAATGCCTGAAAAACAGCACCTGTTCCTCTTCCGCCACATCCGATGACGGCCAATTTAATTTCATCTGTGCCGGAAGCATAAGCACCGGGAATGGAGAAGGGCTGTATCATCATCCCTCCTGCCAGTATTGCGGAGGTTTTGAGAAAATCCCTTCTTGGTTTTTGAGTTTGGTTATTCATGAGTTTATTGTTTTTTTAAGATGTGAGATGTGAGATGTGAAACACAAGACGCAAGACATAAGACAGTTAAGCCTGGAAGATTTTGGATGTCCGATGACACCAGCATTCTGAAATTTAATGTTGTTCGTAATTTTAAATGAATTTAAATCTTCCCTTTTTATATTTTGGTTATTCATTACAAGTTAATTCATTACAACCGATTTTATTTATGAGGTTCTGAATTCTTACCAGTAAATGTTAATACAGTTTTCCAACAAAAGAGAAGGATAAATATAGATTCATGCCAACATCGGTCATCCGACATCCGACAATCTCATCAATAATCCGCTATCGGAGCCCTATCATAGTATGCTTTGATTTCGGACTCGGTTGGGGGATGAAGGGGTCTTACCACCCGTAATCCCAAAAAGGGGACTTCGGGAAACCACCATTGGCTTTTGGGTATCTGCGGATCGATCCGCTTCCAATCAGCTTTGGAATAGAACCTTTTTGAACTTCTGAGATCTAAAGCTGGACTTTTGTAATTTCCACCTCGGATAGTGCCGGGATAGAGTTTTTGAATGGTTATTTTAGGATCTTTTTGAATAGCATCTGTCCTGCTGTGATAGGTATTGGATTCGTATTGGTCGGAAGTCCATTCCATGACGTTGCCTAGAATATCGTATAGTCCCCATGGATTTGGTTTTTTGAGTCCGATGGGGTGGGTTTCTCCCTCACTGTTTTTTTCAAACCAAGCATATTCAATCAGCAGGTTTTCATCATTTCCAAAGAAATACTTGCTGTTCGAACCGGCTTTTGCGGCATATTCCCATTCTGCCTCAGTCGGAAGTCTGTAAAACACACCTGTTTTCATGTATAGCCATTTACAGAATTGTATGGCCCCATATTGGGTCATGCCGATAGCGGGTTTGTTTTCCTTGCCCATCCCAAAAGTCATATCCAAGTAAGGGATACTTGGTCGGGTAAGTCCGTCTACTATATCTGGTAATGGCTTTTCAGAAATGGCTTCCTCGTAATTTTTGTCCAGAAACATCTCGAAGATATCCCAGGTAATTTCATGAGTTCCCATCCAATAGGGGGAGATTTCGACTTGATGAACTGGTTTTTCATCTTCTTCTCCTCCGGAATTGCCCATCATAAATTTTCCGCCCGGAATGGGAGTCATACCAAAACTTTGAGGGGAATCGGGGATTTTTTGGGTGTAGGGGACAAACTCCTCCTGAGAAGGGAATTTCCATGAAATCACCAAAAGGACCAAAGCACAGATAAAGGAATAAAAAGTCCAGGATTTCAGATTAAATGAGGTCATTTTCTAGGTCTAATTGAAAGGGAAAAAGAAAAATACTCCAAATCCTTGAATTATAAAAAGGTTTATTGTAAATGAGTGGATTTATGGCAAAGATGAAGTTAAAAGATATTTTTAACGGCCACTACGATTAGGTCATTGATAGCTCCGCCGTATAATGCCCGGCTGCTGACCGGCATGAATATGTGGCTCAAGGAACCCCTCAATTTGAACTCACCTTTTATCCTTAAAGTGTGCAACAATTCCCATGACGATCAATAGCTGAGCAAGGACATAGCTCCCCATGACAAGTACGCCTGATTCAGGGAATGGCTTGAAAAACATATTGATTGCCAAGATGCCATCAGAAATCAGAAATAACATTGCTCCTATAAATACCTGCCAAAAACTAGCGGGTATCGTTTTTTGGTACCTTTCCCGGGCTGTGGTGACCATCATCACGATCACAATCAGGTAAATGACCACAGGTATCTTCATGTTGCCCAATCCAGGATTGACCAGGAAGTATACAAATGCTGCAAGGATATAGATGGGGAGGTTTACAAGAAATAGCCTGATGAAATTTACCTGACCAATGACAAATGGATTGGTTTGGCTGATTTTGAATCCGATGATATAACAAATGTGCGCCATCAGGAATGCACCAAGCCCATAAAGGAATAAATTTGGGAAGAGTAGCAATACATCACCCATCCAGGAAAAAATCAGGGCCGCGCTGATGCTTTTTCTCAAAAGTGTACCTTTTACTTCAAAGCTGTTGAAATAAAAATAGAACCATAAGGAAATGATAATTAAAGGCTTGCTGTAAATTCTGAATGCAGATTCACCATTTGCAGTAAAAAAAATATCCAACATGCTGACAAACAAAAATAAATAAAGCCAAAGTATATATTTCTTTTTCATTGATGGGCATTTTTTTGTTTCTAAATATAGCCAGTTTATAAACTTATTGGGTTGTTTTATTGACAAAAACACCACTTAACATTGTGATAAAGATTTCTTAACAAATAAAGGTTTAGACATAAATAATTTTTTAATAAAAGCCAATTAAGTATTCCAATGCCCTTTAAAATGCAAAAAACTGTGTAAAAATAAAATTTCCTTCTTATTTCAATGTTAAGAAATTGTTAAGTAAACTTGTGAATAAATGTTAAAACTTAACAATTCCAAAAAAAAAAACTTGGAATACTCGGCTACATTTGTAGCGGAAAACAAAAACTGATTTTCTAACACTTATTTCAAATTTCCACAAAAAACAAAAATTATGAGGCAAACATTACTAAAGAGTTTAATTGCGGTATTTATGCTTGTGTTAGGCACGGGTGTTGCTTATTCGCAAGGGGTAACAACTGCCAGTATGTCTGGTAGGGTTATAGACAGTTCAGGGGAAACCCTTCCTGGTGCGAATGTGGTAGCGACACACACCCCGTCAGGTACTAGATATGGAGCAGTAACCAACCTTGATGGTAGGTATACAATTCCAGGTATGAGAGTTGGTGGACCTTACACTGTGGCAGTTTCATTTATAGGATACGAAACGCAAAAAGTAGAGGGAATCTCCCTAAGCTTAGGTGTGACAGCCAATGTGAATGTTACCATGAGAGAAGATGGGGAACAATTACAAGAGGTAATAATTACTGGCGACAGAAGTTCTGTATTCAGTTCAGAGAGAACGGGTGCTGCAACATCCATCAGCAATGAGACTATCAATAGGCTTCCAACAGTTTCCAGATCAATCAACGATTTTACAAGACTGACCCCTCAGGGAAGAGGTGGCTCTTTTGCAGGTCAAGACAGTAGGTTAAACAATATTACAGTAGATGGGTCCATGTTTAACAACTCTTTTGGTTTGGGCGACAGCAATCTTCCAGGAGCTAGAACAGGAGTGGCCCCTATTTCATTAGATGCAGTAGACCAAGTTTCGGTAAATGTGGCACCTTATGACGTTCGTCAGGCTAACTTTACAGGAGCTGGTATTAACGCAGTTACAAGAAGCGGAACCAATGAATTTACAGGTTCTGCCTATTACTTCTGGAGAGGTTCAGATAACGTAGGTACAAAAGCAAAGGACAATTCTTTTGATCCGGGAGATTTTACTTACAGACAACTCGGTTTTAGGGTTGGTGGTCCCATCATCAAGGACAAATTATTCTTCTTCGCATCATTTGAAGATGAGAAAGAAACTACTCCTGGTACAACATTCAGAGCGAATTCAGGTAATGAACCAGTAGCGGGTAACACAACTCGGGTATTGAGATCTGACTTGAACCAGTTAAGTGGATTTTTAAGAAATAATTTTGGTTATGAGACAGGACCTTTTGAGGGTTACGATCACAGCACTGTTGGTACCAGGTTCTTGGCTAAAGTAGATTATAACATCAATGACAAAAACAAATTGAGTGTAAGGTACACCCATTTGGATTCTGAAACCGATGTTCTTGCTTCAAACTCTTCTTCATTAGGGTTTGGCTCAAGAAGAAGCAATCTAAATGCCATCAATTTCCAAAACACCAACTACCTTATCTTTGAAAACATCCGGTCTATTATCGGTGAATTGAACACAAGAATAAACCAGAATATGACCAACAATTTCATTATAGGTTATACTTTCCAGGATGAAAGCCGTGGTTCAAGAGGAGATTTCTTCCCATTGGTAGATATTTTGAAAGATGGGGCTACCTACACTTCTTTTGGATTTGAACCTTTCACTCCAAATAACGAATTGAGGTATGGTACTTTCCAGATCCAAAACAACCTTCAAATCTTTAAAGGAAAGCACACCATTACAGGAGGATTTAACTTGGAGAGATATTCGTACGAGAACGTATTCTTCCCTGGTTCCCAATCAGCTTACGTTTACAATTCACTTGAGGACTTCTATGCAGATGCACAAGGATATCTGGCCAACCCAAATAGGGTTACTACCGATGTTGATTTGAGAAGATTTCAGGTAAGATGGTCAAATATACCTGGTCAGGAAAAGCCAATTCAGCCAACCAAAGTTACTTACATGGGCCTTTATGGACAGGATGAGATTGCCGTTAACAGTAATTTGAATCTTACTATTGGATTAAGGGTTGATTTACCAGTCTTTGATAATACCGGTTTCAGGAACCAGCAAGTCGAAGGACTTAATTTCACTGACCCAAGCGGTGCTACAAGAAAATTCAGAACTGACGAATTGCCAAACCCTAATTTGCTTTGGTCACCAAGGGTAGGATTTAACTATGATATCAGCCAAGGTGCAAAAACGACACAGTTGAGAGGTGGTACTGGTATCTTTACCGGTAGACCTATATTTGTTTGGATTTCAAACCAAATAGGTAACAATGGGATCCTAACGGGTTTTGAAAGACTTGATTCAAGTCAAGGTACTCCTCTTCAAAACAGACCTTTTAATCCTGATCCGAATCACTACAAGCCATCCGTTGTGACAGGTGCTCCAGCATCCTCTTATGAATTGGCATTGACAGAACCTGATTTCAAGTTCCCGCAAGTGTGGAGAACCAATATTGCTGTTGACCAAAGATTGCCAGGAGGAATTATCGGTACTGCAGAGTTTATTTACAATGCTGATGTAAACGGAATCGCTTACTACAACGCTAACCTATCTAGTCCAAATACTGCATTCACAGGTGTTGATAATAGACCAAGATGGACTTCTGGTAACCGTATCAATGGAAATATTGATAATGCGGTTGTGTTAATGAATCAAAATGTAGGTAACTCTTGGGTAGGTTCAATTTCCCTAGAAAAGCCATTTAGCAATGGATTATATGCTAAAGCAGCTTATAGCTATGGTGAATCCAGAAATGTGATAGATCCAGGATCTATCGCCTTCGGTTCTTGGAACAACAATCCACACCAAGGAAATCCAAATAACCCTTCAATGGCGCTTTCAGGAGCTTTCATGGGTCACAATGCATTTGCATCCGTGAGCTATACCAAAGACTTATTTGAATTTGGAGAAACTTCCTTCTCATTGTTCTGGAGTGCATTTACTCAGGGTAATACAAGTTATGTTTATAATGGTGACCTGAATGGTGATGGAGGATTCTCTAATGATTTGATCTACATTCCAGCCAATACAAGCCAAATGAATTTCGAGACCTTTACAACAGGTGGAAGAACATTCACAGCTGCAGATCAGGCAGCAGCTTGGGAAGCTTACATTCAGCAGGACAAGTATTTGAGTGCCAATAGAGGCAAAATTTCAGAAAGAGGGGCAGTGATCTTCCCTGTCATCTATAGGGCAGACTTCAGTGCTTCCCAAACTCTTAGGACTACAGGTAAAGGAAAGTTGGAGTTTAGAGTGGATATTCTTAACGTAGGTAACCTTCTAAACAACAACTGGGGAGTAGGTAACCAAATCGTTCAAAATAGACCTTTAATTTCAAGAGGTGCGGATGGCGAAGGAAGAGCACTTCACAGACTGGCAGTTGTAGGAGGAGAATTACTTCCTGCGCAGACATTTGTTCCTAGTGCTAATTTTGGTGATGTTTGGAGATTACAGTGGGGTCTTAGATTCACATTCTAATCTTAACCATAAATAAAATCAAAAGCCCTCAAGAAATTGAGGGTTTTTTTTATGGTTTATAACGACTCAGCCCCTATCTTTCTTCTACTAAAACTACTTGTCCTATGACTCTTTTTTCAAGAAGGAAGTTTTTGAAGACGACTTCCCTGGTTGCTGCAGGAATCTGCGCCCCACCTCTTTATTATCCCGCTTTTTCACAAAAAGAAAATAACCTTGGTCATATTCAAGTCAATGGTCATATTAGGTCAATGGGAAAGGGTATTCCGGGTGTGAGTATATCTGATGGGAAATATGTGTACCGCACTGACATTAAGGGAAGATTTGAGTTTTTGACCGATAGACCCTTTGTTTTCATTTCTTATCCTTCAGGATATCAGTTTGACCTGTTAGAAAACGGCTCTGTGAATTTTTTCAGAAAACTTGATTTTGCCCAAAAGACCAATCGATTGCTTTTTGATCTACAAGCTTCCAAAAACTCAGATATAATCCACCACTTTCTAATCATTGCCGATCCTCAGGTTCAGACAGGTGAGGAAGCAGATATGTTTGTTGAGGAATCTTGTGGGGATCTTAAGCGCATGAATATGGACCTGAAAGATTCCAATATATTCGGGATTGGTTGTGGTGACCTTGTTTTCGATAATTTTGATCTTTTTGAAAAATACAATGAAGGGATCAAGTCCACAGGTATCCCCTTTTTTCAGGTTTTGGGAAACCATGACATTGACTTGACGGCAAGATCAAATGAGGCAAGTCAAAAACCGTTTATCGACCAGTTTGGACCTACATACTATTCATTCAACAGAGGTAAGACCCACTATGTTGTTTTGAACGATGTCTATTTCCTGGGCAGCAGGCAATATTATGGTTATTTGGATGAGGTGCAACTTTCTTGGTTGGAGCAGGATCTTGCTGATATTCCAAAGGAGAATCCACTTGTTATTTTTCTTCATATCCCGGCTTTTTCCCATGTGGTAGAATATAATCCAGGCAGAGACATCAACAAGGAATCTTTGGTCAACAGAGAGGCCTTATACAAAATTCTGATGGGGTATCAGGCACATCTTATATCCGGTCATGTACATTGGAATGAAAACAGAGTAATCGAAAGCATATTTGAACACAATACAGGCGCGATCAGCGGTGCATGGTGGTCGGGGGATATCTGTTATGATGGTACACCCAAAGGGTATGGGGTTTACCAATCCAATAATGGGGATATTTCCTGGCAATATAAAAATATTGGTAAAGACTTGGGTTTTCAGTTCAGAACTTACCCAAAGGGGGCACATCCTGAATTCCCGGATTTATATTGTATCAATATCTGGAATTGGGATCCCGAATGGAAAGTGTCTTGGTATGAAAACGGGATTAAAAAAGGTGAACCAAGAAGGGAGATTGCAACTGACCCGATGGCCATGGAAATCTATGGCCCAAATAAGCCCAAAAAACAATCCTGGATCAGTCCACAAAAAAATGACCATATGTTTTTCTTTGAACCCATTGATCCGGAGGCAAAAATAAAAATTAAGGTAATTGACCGATTCGGTAATATTTACTCCGATACAATTGTGTAAATTAAGGCCTAATTCAGGCTTTTGTAAGTGGGTGTTTTATGGCAAACAAATCTTCGATTGATAGTATTAGAGAAGAGCTTTTAATTCTTGAAACCAAAATGGCCACCGAAGTGGGACTGAGGCTTAATATGCTGAGGGGTCTGCATGGGGAACAATTTGAATCCGGTAAAAACCTGATAGAATACCTGACCTTGCGAAAGGAAGACCTCCGTAGCCTTCAGGATGACCTGCATGTGCATGGTTTATCTTCTTTGGCAAGCTCTGAAAGCCATATTCACCGACAGGTTCAGGCAATTTTGGAAAGATTGGGTAAAAGTTATGCAGAAGAGGAATTGGATATGTGTACCTATTCCTTCAGTAAAAAAAGAATCAGGGACAAAAGTCAGCAGCTTTTTGGGAAACAGCTTTTGGAAGACATCCCTTCGCTGATGGTCACCTTTGATTCAGGATTTGCAGATAATTATGCACTGATCAAGTCTCTTTTGTTGAGTGGAATGAATGTAGCAAGAATCAATTGTGCCCATGATGATGAAGCTACATGGTCCAAAATGATCCATAAAATTAAAAAAGCCAGTAAACAAACAGGTTTGGACTGTAAGGTTTATATGGATCTTGCCGGCCCAAAAATCAGGACCAAACTTCTCGGCAAAGGTAAAGAAGAGGGTGAAATTAAAATCAAAGACGGGGTCATGATTTGGTTGGCCGATGATGCCAATGGGTTTGATGCGGAGGAAGTGGTTATCAGCCCCAATGAACCCGGGATTATATCCATGCTCCAAAAAGGGGATAGGGTTTATATTGATGATGGAAAATTCGGAGGCGTTGTAGAAAAAGTCAAAAAAAATAAAGTTGGTGTTCGTATCAACAGGGTTTCTTCGAAAAAGGGATTGATAAAGAATGAAAAGGGCATCAACTTCCCGGATACCATATTGAAAATTCCCTCAATGACGGCATTTGACAGATCATGTTTACCGTTTATCTGCAAACATGCGGACCTTTTGGGTTATTCTTTTGTCAAAACTGCAGAAGACATCAGCATTTTGAGGGAGACTATAAAAGAGTTAGGAGTTAAGAACCCATCATTGATCATAAAGATTGAAACCCATGAAGCGGTAGAAAATTTGCCTTCCTTATTACTGGAAGGTATGAAACATCGTGGATTTGGTGTAATGATCGCAAGGGGAGATCTGGCAGTGGAGATTGGATTTGAAAGGACCGGTGAAATACAGGAGGAAATCTTATGGATTTGTGAAGCTGCCCATGTGCCCGTGGTCTGGGCAACACAGGTTTTGGAAAGTCTCAACAAATCAGGCATGGCAACCCGATCTGAAATTACCGATGCGGGACAATCTGCCAACGCGGAATGTGTCATGATCAATAAGGGTGAGCATACCCTCGAAGTCATTGCAACTCTGAAAAACATTTTGAAACGTACGGCTTCACACAGAATTAAAAAAAGATTTCGATTCAGATCGCTGAAGATTGCAGAGAAGTTTATGGCGGGTTAATCTTGATCTAAATATGATAGTTGAATAGTTTCGATTAATGTCCCTTTAGGGACAAAATATAGGTAAAAACGGGTTAAATTGAGGTGCCTCTGTGCCTTTAGGTACGTTATATATCCTGTACCTAAAGGCACAATGATCCCGACATCAAACGATTAAGCTACCGATATTAATGTCCCTAAAGGGACCAAAAGAAATTTTATCTTTAGGGTCAAATGAATAATTGAAAAAGGGCTATTTAATTATAAGAATTTCCGCCTTCTTTCTAGTAAAGTCTTCATCTAATATTAGAGATGACTAATTTTAATTCAGGCCTCTTTGGACTTTACTATCCATGAATGGCAGGCATCCTGAAAAAACAGCTTGCACATCCAAAATAACATGAAAATCACTTTCATTATTCTATTTGTCTTGGCTTTGGCAGCGTTTGGCTTCATGCGTTATCATCAATACCAATTTGAGAAATCAAGCCAACTTAAATTCAATGTGATGGATTTCGAACTTCCAGGTTCAAAGGAAAACCTGAACAAACTCATCTTGGAATGGTCTTCCCCGGAAAGCAAAGAGTTTGTTCTGGATCAACTCAGAATCGATTACCTGTTTATGTCGACTTTGTTTCCTACGATTTTGATGCTATGTCTTTTGGTGAGGAGAAGGCTACAGGAATCCTTCTTCAAATCAAAGACCATCCCAAAATATCAGATTCTGAATTATCTCCTTTTGGGATTGGCTTTTTTGCAACTGTTTGCCTGGATCTTTGATATTATGGAAAATATCAGACTGAGCACTTGGATCAAACTAGGTGAAGTAGGCAATATGTTTCTGTTTGAAACCTTGGTAAAGTTAAAATTTTTGTTTGCAATCTTGGGATTCTTAGGCCCTATTGCAATTTGCATTTGGTTGAAAAGCACCCGAAAAGTAAAGCTGAGATAAAATTGTTTGACCAAACATTTCCACACAATGAATACCGGCAATGATAACAGAGTTTGTCAAAAGCAATTGGGTAGCTCTTCAAGCTCTAAATTTTATCGCGATAGCTATCGGGATCGGTCTTCGGTCTTCGTCCCGAAAAGCAGAGAAATTTAGGTGATTGGCATTTTTTCAGGTATGCAAAATGAAAAGCAAAATCATTCATAAGCAAAAGCCTTCAAAATATGTTTGGCAGCCTGTATCATTTCCTCCTCTCTTTTGTCTTCTGTAATCTCGATCCACGGTGCATAATCGGTACTGGTACCGGAAAACATTTTTTCTTTGTAGGATTGGTATTCATCCCAAAGTTCCCGGGACTTTTCATCGAAGGGGGTCATTTTCCATTTGGTCAAAGGACTTGATTTGACATTCTTGATTCTTCTGGCCTGTTCTTTTTTGCTGATGGAAAAATAGAACTTGACCAAATGAATTCCTGATTCAACCAACATTTTTTCAAAATCATTGACCTGCCCCATAAAAAGTTCATACTCCTCTTGGCTGCACAATCCGTGCACCGGTTCAATAATGGCTCTATTGTACCAACTTCTGTCCCAAAGCACCATTTGCCCGGGCTGCGGGAGTTTTTCTACAAATTTTTTGAAATACCATTCTCCGGATTCACCTTCACTGCGGTGGGGGAGATTGACTTCTACCCTATAATGTCTGGGGTTATTATAGGAAAGGATTTTCCGGATAATGCCACTTTTTTCTGAAGAGTCACTACCATGGAAAAGAACCACCAATTTTTTGTTATTGGCGATCAACCAAAGTTGCATTTTCACCAATTCCACCTGGATTTCTTTAAGCTTTAACTCATACTTTGCTTCGTAAAGGGCTTTTTCCAGGTCCACTTTTTTGTTTTCCAGTAGGTGTTTGAGCCCGATTTTCGAGTTCAATATCTTCAGATCTTCTTTAGTCAGTTCCATAAGTTTAAAGTTCAAAATGTTTTGGTTTGCGGAAAAAAGGGTAAAGCACATTTGGGTCAGTCAGCAAATTGGCTTTGGTAGAACCCTTCCCTTTATAATCAAACTGTGAAAGAACATGCCGAAGGCTTTCCAACCGGGCTGTTCTTTTTTCATTGGTATCTACAATGACCCATGGACAATAGGCTGTATGAGTTCTTGTAAACATCCGCTCTTTGTATTTGGTGTTCTCATCCCAAAGTTCCTGTCCTTTCTTGTCCACCGGGCTGAATTTCCATTC
>NZ_JBGSXS010000261.1:0-18679 GCF_041751335.1 Aquiflexum sp. | reverse complement strand
TTGGTATTTATACTTTTCTCTTTGAAAAATTCGCTTTTTTCCAAATTCCCAATAACATTTGGACTTTCTTCATCTTGTTCTTTTTGTATGATTTCTGTTATTATTGGGCACATAGGAAAAGTCATGAGGTCAATCTTTTTTGGGGTGGGCATGTAGTCCATCATTCTTCCGAGGAATATAACCTTTCTGTCGCTTTGAGACAGAGTTCTACCCAGACCATTTGGACTTTCATGTTCTATTTGCCATTGGCATTTATTGGTTTTGACCCAATATTTCTTGTTTTGGTGTCAGGATTGAATCTCCTTTATCAATTTTGGATACATACAGAAGTTATTGGAAAAATGGGTTTTTTGGAGAAATTCATGAATACTCCTTCACATCACCGTGTGCATCATGGAAGAAACCCAAAATACATTGACAAAAATCACGGAGGCACTTTCATCATTTTCGATAAGTGGTTTGGTACTTTTCAGCAGGAGGAAGAAAGACCAACCTACGGCATCACCACTCCTGTCAACAGTTGGAATCCGCTATGGGTGAATATCGCTCATTATGCCAATATGAAGCGGGAAATGTCAATGATTAAAAGTTGGAAGGATAAATTCAGGTATCTGGTCAATAAACCCGGATGGCTGCCAGAAGACCTAGGAGGGTATAGGCATGTAAAAGATATAGAGCCTGAATATAGAAAATTCGATACGGTGGTTCCCCAACCTTTGAATTGGTATGTTTTCTTTCAATATGTAATATTGATGGGACTGACAGCCTTTTTCCTTTTCAATCTGGACAAAATTGATGCAGCAACCAAAGTTGGGCTTTCATTTTTGATCATTTGGACTACAGTCAGTTTTTCAGGGATTTTTGAGCAAAACAAATGGTATCATCTTCAGGAGATCGTACGCGTTGCGGTTTTCACAACAGCAATATGGTTTGTTCTTGTAGGTTTGTTACCGGAAAATTTATCCATGCTTATACTTTCAGCATATGCAGCAGTATCCTACATTTGGCTTTGGTTTAATACCAGTACAGTAAAAAAATTTCAGACTGCTGTCAATAAAACTCCCCAGAATGCATAAAAATACCTTTGCCATAGGATTGCTTTTAATTGTAATTCAACTGGTATCCTGTTCAAGTAAGGTTGAATTGGAAAATATAGACCAAGAAAGGTGGATAAATGATAGAGATGGTTGCCTTGGATCACGATTAGGAAACCTAGAAGATTTAAGGGAAATCAAGAATGATTTCTTGGGTAAAGACAATCAAGCTTTGATCAAAACTTTTGGTAGACCGGACAAAGTTGAATTGGCCGATAGAAGTCAGACCTTTTTTATTTATTTCTTGGAGCCAGGTCCAGACTGCCCAAATTTGGGAAAGAAGGACGATCCTTTAAAGGCCATATTCCGTCTGAATGCCTACAGCCGGGTAAGTGAAGTTACTATAAGTACACTTGAACCGGGGAAATTGAGGTGAAAGGATAGACGTGAGACGTGAGATTTGAGATGCACCAAATAAGTTTTAGGTCATAAAATATCAGTTAGCAATCTGAAAGGCTTCAATTTTCTTGATGACAATTAAAATCTAGAATCAAAGCATTTCCCGATAAATTTAGAGAAACAAGAAGCGAGATGCGAGAGGGGTAATAAATCTTAAATCTTAAATCTTAAATATTAAATCCCCCTCCTACTCCTTATCCATAAAACACAAAGCCGCAGCCCCTAAGGTACCAGCATCGTTTCTGAGAGTGGCTTTCATAAGATTGAGGTCTTTTACGTAATAGGGTGTCAGGTATTGTCTAACTGTTTTATCCAAAGAAGGCATCATAAATTCCAATCCTGCAGAAATACCTCCTCCAAAATATACATGGGTCACATCCAATGTGCGGATAACGGATACAATTGCCTCTCCTAAAATCCTGCCTACTTCTTCAAAAACCATCAATGAAACTTCATTACCTTCCTTGGCGGTATCTACCAATAGATGTGTTCCCAATTCTTTATTTTCCAGATCTCCTGCCAATCTTGGATAAGCTTGGATAAACCTTTCCGTTATTTTGAGTATGCCGTTTCTTCCGACCAATTTTTCAAGCCCTTCATTTCCTCTTGATAGCATATGCCCCATTTCCATGGCATTACCTCTTGCACCTTTAAAAATTTCACCATCCAACACAAAAGCACTTCCTATGCCTGTACCCATTGTAATGAAAAGGAAATTTTCAGGCGGGTTATTTTTTCCGTATCGATACTCACCGATTGCTGCAGCAGCCGCATCATTTTCCAAATAAAAAGATATATTCGGATACATTTTTTTTAAAGCCCCTTTTAGGTTAAACCCATTAAGACCTGGTATAGCAGGGATTTCCAATGTTGTGGTCCTGTCTTTGGATATAAGTCCGGGAAGTCCAATCCCCACTTTTTTTACTTCAGGATATTTTTTCAAAATGTCACCCATTCCTGCTGTGAATTTGGCATTGAAGCCTTTTGGGTCATCACGGTATGGTGCGGTATCTATTTTATCAAATGAAACGATTTCACCCAGCTTATTTACTAAGCCGATTTTTAAGTGGGTTCCACCGACATCAACACCCAAAAAATGCTCTTGATCTTTAGCCATGGTTATTTCTTCAATAGGTTTAAAGCACTAAAATAGTAAAGAGATTGGTTTACTTCCTAAAATCTTTCTCAAAGTCTTTAAAAATTTCAAACACTGCCGGACAAATCAAAGTGTTTTGCAATGTTAAATTCAAAATCCCATGCATGTTTTTTCTATTGGTATGAGGGTATTCTTTACAGGCCTTAGGCCTCTCTTCATATACCAAGCAAGTATTGTCTTCATTCAGAAAAGGGCATGGAGAACTGTTTAATACAAATTCCCCATCTTCATCTCTATGCAGATATTGAGCTACAAATTCTGAATTTTTCATACCGCAAACCCTAGCCAACCTATCAATATCTGTATGAATAAATATGGGACTATCATTTTACAGCAATTGGCACAATCCAAACAATCTTTTCTTTTAAATTTCTCATCGTGGGCAACCCAAAAACTTTGATAAAAAATTTTGGATTTGATACGCTTAAGTTTTGTAAGCAATTTCTTATTGCTATTATATTCTGTATAGCTTCTAAATTTAAAATATTCTAAATCCAATATTCTATAATTATTAATTTTACTATTGTAAAGATAAAAAATTACGATCTTATATTTGGTTAATTAATTATTAAAGGTTATATTAATCTCCCCTATCTCGCACGACTATGAAGATGCATCCAAATGAATTGTTTTTTTATTACAATCCCGCCCACAATGTGGACAAACAGATGAGAGCTTATGCACAAACAGTTGCAAAGCACATCAACGAAATCAATATTGAAAAAGAGAGTATTACCATGACCGGTTGGAGGTCAATACTGGATAAACTCAACCTTCGTCCAAAGGACCTTCTCAACCGTGCGCATCCTGATTACCAAAATAAAATTGCCGGTAAATCATGGGACGATGAAGGATGGCTGAATATCCTCATCAGGAATCCCCATTTACTCAAAGCACCCATTGCAATAAAAAAGGAAAAAGCAGTGTTGTGTATCACACCAAACGACATCCTAAAATTGGACTAAACAAGTTCAATTCCATCAGGCTTTATCAATATTTTTTTGGCTTTGTATAGTTGACCAATAGACTGTTTGAAGTGTTTTTTACTCATTCCCAGCAACTCTTTGATAGACTCAGGGGATGATTTATCGTGAAGGGGCAAAAATTTCCGGACTTTTAAGACTTCCAGGATTTTTTCAGCCCCTTCTTCATATTTTAACCGTCCTGTGGGTAGAAGCTGTAAGTCCAATTTATCATCATCTCTTCGTTTTTTGATAAAAACATTAATTTTATCCCCTATTTCAATGTTTTGAAAAACTTCATTTTTATATAAAAGCCCTTCAAAGTTATTTTCTATCAGCACCTTAAATCCAAGATCAGTCTCATCAAACACCAATGCTTCTACTTCCTGACCCACTTCAAAACCTTGGGTATCTTTGATCAGGAAATCTTCGTGCTTGGAAACCCCGATCAATCTGTCTGTTCTATAATCGCGGCATACCCTTACTAGATATTTTCCACCTACAACCATATTTTTGCCCATTTCAGCTACAGGAACAAAAAGATCCTTAGGAAGTCCCCAATCCACAAATGCTCCGAATTTGGTGATTTCTTTGGCTTCCATAACCGCAAATTCATCCAATAATGCCTCAGGCCTATTTGTTACAGCTACCGGTCTATCCTCACTATCAGTGTAAACAAAAACTTCAATCTCCTCTCCTTCTTTCTCCTCTCCTTTCAGATAACTTTTGGGCAGAAGGACCTCTCCACCCTCCTGAAGTGCCAAGTAAGCACCGTTTGGAGTAAACCTATTGATCAAAAGACTGTTGGTGATTCCTAATTCTTTCATGTTTCAAAGTTAACCTTACATAGTTATATTACAATAATTACATTACCCATTTAGGTTTGGAAAAATTAATCCATAATACAAAAAGTTAAAACGAAATAATCCTGTTAAGATTTTAACAAAATGATTAAACCAGACTATGAAGGTAAACCAAATTCTGCGATCAGGAATTGGATTTACTTCTTAATCAAAGTAGATTTGAACATTCCATCAACAGAAAATCCTGTCCCTCAAAAGGACATTTTTTCAAAGATTTAGTTAAACCATTGAATATAAACCCTTCTTACATGAAAAATATTTCAGTAATCGGATCCGGTACCATGGGTAACGGCATAGCACATGTTTTTGCCCAGTTTGGTTATCAGGTTTCCCTGATAGATATAAAACAGGCAGCACTTGACAAGGCTATGGCCACCATTTCCAAAAACTTTGACAGACAGGTCTCCAAAGGATCTTTATCAGAAGATGACAAGGCAAAGTCCTTATCCAATATCAAAGTATTTACAATTACAGCCGAGGGTGTAAAAAACGCTGATTTGGTAGTAGAGGCAGCAACAGAGAATATAACTATTAAATTGGATCTGTTCAGGCAATTGGATGAATTGTGTCCGGAGAAAACAATTCTAGCGACCAATACCTCCTCAATTTCCATCACCAAGATCGGTGCAGTTACCAAAAGGCCTGACAAAGTAATCGGAATGCATTTTATGAATCCTGTTCCTGTCATGAAGTTAGTGGAAGTGATCAGAGGATATGCTACCTCCAATGAAATCACTAATCAGGTCATGGAATTGGCTAAGAAACTTGAAAAAGTACCTGTGGAAGTCAATGATTACCCGGGATTTGTGGCCAATAGGATACTGATGCCCATGATCAATGAAGCCATTTACACGCTGTATGAAGGTGTGGCAGGGATTGAAGAAATCGATACCGTCATGAAATTGGGTATGGCGCATCCTATGGGGCCTTTACAACTTGCCGATTTTATAGGTCTTGATATTTGTCTTTCCATCTTAAGAGTTTTAAATAATGGTTTTGGAAACCCCAAATACGCTCCCTGCCCTTTATTGGTCAATATGGTGGAAGCCGGATATAAAGGTGCGAAAACAGGTGAAGGTTTCTACAAATACACTGCAGGAAGCAAAGAGTTGAAAATCTCAGAAAGATTCGTTAAAAATTAATATGTAAGTACCCAAAGATTCCAGTAAAATGGTAATTCAATATAATTTTTGTCAGGAAACTGAAATGTCAGGTACATCGGTCTTCGGACTTCCCTCCTGGTTGAAGTAGAATTTTGGGTTACTGGTAAAGAAGGGGTTAATCATTAGAACACAATATGCACATAGCAGTTTCAGGAAATATCGGTAGTGGAAAAACAACCCTTACCATCAAATTGGCCAAACATTATGGATGGAATGCAGAATTGGAAGCTGTAGAAAACAATCCTTATCTGGCTGATTTTTATGAAGACATGAAGAGATGGTCTTTTCACCTTCAGGTTTATTTTTTGAACAGCCGTTTCAATCAGATTAAAAGGATCAGAGAAATTGGGTTATCTGTGATTCAGGACAGGACCATCTACGAAGATGCCTATATCTTTGCAGCCAATCTTTACAAATCAAAATTGATCTCAGAAAGGGATTATGAGAATTACCTCAACTTATTTCATTCCATGATCAATTTTGTGAAAGCTCCTGACCTATTGATCTACCTGAAGGCAGACATTCCAAAGCTGGTCGGTCAGATCGAAAAAAGAGGAAGACGCTATGAAAATGCCATCAGGATAGACTATCTCAAAAACCTAAACAGTCACTATGAAGATTGGATTGGTGGATACGACAAGGGTAAACTCCTCGTCATTGATGTCAATCAGATGGACTTTGTAGAGCATCAGGAAGATTTTTCATCCATTGTTGAAAGAATTGATAGGGAAATGTATGGACTGTTTTCCTGAATAATCAAAAGTCAAATTTGAACCTTTCTTGATACCCAATTGAGGATTGCTCTTTGATATTCCTCTTTTGGGTTTAATAAAAGGTCATCAATTTTTTTTAGGCTGCCCCCTATCATGATATTTTCATATTCCGGGATTCTGATCAGCTTGTATCCATGAAGCCTTGAGATCAGGTCATATTGAGCATCATTGTAGGCATTGAGTTTCCAGCCGGATGAACCGTTACCAGATAGATCTCCGGGTTCTTCACTTTTGCCAAATATTCTGGAAGCTATGGGTGGACCATTCCATATTCGGTCCTGAAGACCTGCCTTGATACATTCCTTTTCAAAAGTCCTGCAAAGTCTTTTGTAACCATCTACCCAAGAAAAAGAAAAAGTTGAATAAAGGTCAGATTTTAAAGTGGTCAATCGGTACCTGTTAAAATGAACAGCATCATCATATACAAATAAATTTCTGTTGATTTTAAAGTCAAATTTCAAATGTATCAAGATAGGCAAATTGCCCTGCCCCTTCAGTTCTCCTATGACATTGTTCAATAAGGCTTCTCCTTTGTCTTTTAAATAGGATGAATTAACTTCCAAATGAAAATCAACGTCAAGGGGCAAGTCTGACTGAAGGAGAATATCTAAAAGATGCTGGACTTTGATCTGATGCATTGGGGCAAATTAATCACCTTTTCTGACAATCTCCCAAGTATGGTCTGCCAATAATTTCACTTCAGCAATAAATCTAGAATAGCTTTTCTTTCTTCCCCATTCTTCAGGAGCTACCAAACTGAGAAAATCCGTTTCATCTTCCTTTTCATACAAAAAGTAATGGTGATTGATCAATGGTTCAAATCCCATGGAAGTTTTATAAATTCGTTCTGAAACTTCGACACGCTTTTGGATTTTTTTAGCCTGATCCGCCAATAGCTGCATTTGCTGATAGATTTGAGTCATCTGCATATCAGTTTGGGAATGCATAGCAGCTACGGCCCTACCTGTAATCTTCCCCTTGTCTTCAGGTTTGATAATGGCGCTACCGCTCTGATGGGCATAAGGCAAAAGACCCGGGATATCCGTTGTCTTTTCCTTCATCTTATCAAGATCTATTTTATCGATATCTATTCTCTGCTTTTCTGTCATTGCTTATTAAGGGAATCAGATGGGGCAATTCTTTCTTTAAGATTACCTTTTGAACCAGGAAAGGTTGTTTTACTGGACATATCCAAACCAATCCAAATCATGGTTACTGCAAATAAAACTGCCAAAACCAAAAATATAATTTTATTTTTTTTCATATATTTCAAGAATAGAAACCTACATTTACAGTCGGTTGTTTCGAATTTCAAAAATAATCCATTCTTTTGGATTTCGAAGTTAGGAATCCTATTTCGACCAAACCACAAAAGTTGCATTAAATGCTTAATTCTGCCTCTTTTGTAAGGTTTTTAAAAAAAAAAGTCGAAATCAGTTTTTTTAATTTTGAAATACATAAATTTGAATATTATATACAAAAATCGGATATACGAATATTTTATGTATCAGCTTATTAGCCCTCAGACAATTTTTCAGTATTTTGGCGATGACGACAAGGAAATGCTGCAGGAAATGATCCAAATTATTTTGGATTCAAATCTACAGGATTTAAAAAACATGGAAGATCTCTACGCCTCCAAGGATTGGGGAATGATTAAAAAGAGATGCCACAAAGCCAAACCCAGTATGAGTTATATTGGGGCAATTCAAACAAGGAAAATACTTGAATCAATAGAATCAGACCTTGAAGGTTCACAAGAGAAGTTCTCAGAACTGAAAGAACACATTGCATTAATTGAAAAAGAGCTTCAGACTTTTCTTGAAACCCTTTAAGTAAAACTATTTTTTTACCTCTCCCCATTTTTTATTTTAATATCCCATCAATATCTGAGATATTTGGATTTATCTACTTTCTGAAAAATCACCTTTGCTTATGAAAAAGTTTTTCTTTTTGTCATTCTTATCATTATTGTTGTTTCAGGTTTCTCTATTTGGTCAGGAGCCTTTGACTGTTGAAAAAATCATGCAGGATCCTATTTGGATGGGGAAATTCCCTTCCAATATTGAATGGGATGATAAGGGACAAACCATTTATTTTATGTACAGGTCAGACAATGATCCAGCGGATTCCCTACATAAAATCACACTTGGAAAAAACCAACAACCAGTAAAGGTGTCAATAGCGGAGCAAAGAGAAAGGGTCCCAGCAAACTCCAAAACAAACCTTTCCAAAACAAAAAAAATCTATGCCAAAAACGGAGAAATCTATATTTACGATATTATCTCAGAAACCAAAACCAGCCTGATCAAATTTGGAGATAAAATTTCAAATCCTGCGTTTTTAATAAATGAAAATAGAATTTCTTTTGAATCATCCAATAACCTTTATGTATTGAATATCAGTACCGGAAAGCTTCAAAAAATAACTTCCATCCTTTCAGGAACAAAAACTCAGGAAAAAGAAGATAAATCTACAGAAATGGAAAAATGGCTAAAAGAAGATAACCTGTCTTTACTTTCTGTCATCAAAGAACGAGAGGATAAAAAAGAGAAGACAAAATCCTACGCTGAAGCCATCAAAGAAAAGGAACCCTTTTCATTTTATCTGGGCGGAAAATCCTTAGCAAACCTTCAATTATCACCGGATGAAAAATTTGCTACCATGCTTTTTTTCTCAAGATCGGATAACAAAAGAACCAATGTGCCTGATTATGCTGATGTCTCAGGATACACAGTAAACCTACCTGCTAGGACGAAAGTTGGTGATGAACCTTCCACTGTTGAATTGGCAATTTACGATTTGGAAAAGGATACTGTCTTTTTTGTCTCTCCCAAAAATCTTCCTGGTATTAAAGATTTGCCTGATTATGTTAAAGATTATCCGGACAAAGAATGGGAAGAAAAAGATAGATCTGTTTCGATTTCAGCTCCTGTATTTTCCAATGATGGAAAAAATGCTGTGGTCAATATCCGCTCTGTGGACAATAAAGACAGGTGGATTGCCCTGCTTGACCTTAAGTCAGGTGAATTGAAAACATTGGATAGACAAAGAGATGAGGCTTGGATCGGCGGTCCGGGAATGGGTTGGGGTTTTGGTGGCGGAACCTTTGGTTGGTTACCGGATAATAAACATATCTTTTTCCAATCAGAAGAAACGGGTTTTTCCCACTTGTACATTTTGGATGTGATTTCAGGTAAAAAGAAAGCTTTGACTTCAGGTCAATTTGAGGTTTTTGATCCCTCAATTTCCAGAAATGGTAAGTATTGGTACTTAACAACCTCTGCGATTCATCCGGGTGAAAGACATCTTTATATGATGCCTTTGATGGGTGGCAAAATGGAAAAACTGACCTCAATGACTGGAAACAATGATGTCGCTTTATCTCCTGATGAAAAAAATCTGGCCATACTGCATTCATATAGCAATAAGCCATGGGAATTATACCTTCAAGACAATACTCCAAAATCACAACCCAAACAATTCACCTTTGGTCAATCTGAGGCCTTTCAATCCTATAAGTGGAGAGACCCCGAATTGATTACATTCCAGGCTTCAGATGGAGAGTTGGTTCCTGCAAGATTATATGTACCTGAATCTAGTAAGAAAAACGGGGCAGCTGTGATATTTGTGCATGGGGCAGGTTATCTCCAAAATGTACACAAATGGTGGTCAAGTTATTTTAGGGAATATATGTTCCATAACCTACTTACCGATCTCGGATACACTGTTTTGGATATTGATTACAGGGGAAGTGCAGGTTATGGCAGAGACTGGAGAACAGCCATATACAGGCACATGGGAGGAAAGGATCTTTCTGACCAGGTAGACGGAGCAAAATACCTGATCAATAACCTTGAGATTAATCCTGAGAAAATAGGAATATATGGCGGAAGCTATGGAGGATTTATGACCTTGATGGCATTGTTCAATGAACCTGAGGTATTTAAGTCCGGTGCAGCTTTAAGATCTGTGACCGACTGGGCACATTACAACCACGATTACACATCAAATATTCTCAACGAGCCATTTAATGACCCCATTGCCTATAGAAGATCCTCTCCTATCTATTTTGCCGAAGGTTTGAAAGGCAATCTTCTGATAGCCCATGGAATGTTGGATGTCAATGTTCATTTTCAAGATGTAGTCCGCCTTGCCCAAAGACTGATAGAATTGGGTAAGGATAATTGGGAAATGGCTGTCTATCCTGTTGAAGACCATGGATTTGTGGAACCAAGTAGTTGGACAGATGAATACAACCGTATATTGAAACTGTTCAACGAAACCCTAATCGATTGAGACGATGATCAAAAGATTATTTAAACTAATCTCGTTTTGCACTCTTATCTTCTTTGTTGGTTGTAATCCTACTGACCAAATATCATATGAAGATAGAGGCCTTATTGCAGATAACGCCATGGTCGTTTCAGCAAGAGAGGAAGCTTCCAAAATCGGATTGCTCATGATGCAAAGAGGCGGTAACGCATTTGATGCCATGGTGGCTACAGAATTGGCTTTGGCAGTTGCTTATCCATTTGCAGGCAATTTGGGTGGTGGGGGATTTATGGTGTATAGGTTAAAGGATGGGACAAGTGGCTCAATTGACTACAGGGAAAAAGCTCCATTGGTAGCCCACAGGGATATGTACCTTGACGTAAATGGAGAGGTGATTCCTGGTTTGAGTACCTTAGGTGCATTGGCAGTCGGTGTTCCCGGAACCATAGCAGGTGTTTTTGAAGTACATCGTAAATTGGGTTCATTGCCAATTGAAGATATTTTGGCACCAATTATTGAATTGGCCGAAAGAGGTGTGATTGTGACTGAAAAACAAGCACAAAGATTGGCTGCAAACAGGGAATCCTTTATACAAGTCAGTGGGGAAAATACTTTTTTTGCCAAAGTTTTTGTGGAAAACGACACCATCAAATATCCTGCATTGGCTGAGACATTAAAGCGGATTTCCAAAAATGGAAAAGATGAATTTTATAAGGGAGAAACAGCCGAAAGATTGGTGAAATTTCTTCAAGATAAAGGTGGGATTATTACGTTGGAAGATTTAGCGGCCTATGAAGCCATATGGAGAGATCCAATTCACTTTTTATACAAAGACCTCAACATAATATCTATGGCCCCACCAAGCAGCGGTGGCGTTACCTTGGCACAGATATTAGGAATGCTGGAAGATTTTGATCTCAAGTCAATAGCCCACAATTCTCCTGAATACATTCAATACTTGACTGAAGCGGAAAGAAGGGCCTATGCAGATAGAAATTATTTTTTGGGTGACCCTGATTTTGTGGAAGTGCCTGTGGAGACTTTGTTGGATAAAGACTATTTAAAAGACCGTATTTCCGATTTCGGTATCAATCGTGCCACACTTTCTTCTGATGTATCCCATGGGCTAATCCAATTTATCGAAAGTGAGGAAACAACCCACTATTCTATTGTTGATCAATTCGGGAATGCAGCAGCAGTCACTACCACTCTGAATGGCGCTTATGGCTCCAAGCTCTACTGTGATGACCTAGGGTTTTTCCTGAACAACGAAATGGACGATTTCAGTGCAAAAATAGGTGTTCCAAATATGTTTGGTCTTATCGGTGCTGAAGCCAATGCCATTGCACCTGCAAAACGAATGCTCAGTTCCATGACACCTACAATTGTTGAAAAAAATGGGAAATTGTTGATGGTTGTTGGTACTCCAGGAGGCTCGACAATTATTACCTCAGTTTTACAGACCATCCTAAATGTAGCTGAATTTGAAATGACCATGCAGCAGGCAGTAGATGCCCCTAGGTTTCATCACCAATGGCTTCCTGACCATATCAATTTTGAACCAAAAGGTTTTTCCACAGAAACCCTCGAAATGCTTAAATCCAAAGGATATAATATTAATGAAGGCTACTCACCAATTTTGGGAAAAGTAGATGCCATTCTGGTTTTACCCAATGGGAAGTTAGAAGGTGGTGCCGATCGAAGGGGAGATGACAAAGCCCTTGGTTTTTAAATGATCTTGTTTTTTCACATTTCAGGTCGAAATTGAAGAAAATGCCATGGATTTGATTCCAATATCAATCAATATCAAATATCCAAAAATTTCTGATTTATAAAGGAAATACGGAAATTTTTGAGTCAATACCCCTTATACTTCACCAAATAATCTCTAAACCTGTTCATTACCCAAAGGTGTATCCTAGCTTGGGTATTGATATACACAAACCATGGCAATCTGGGTACAAATTCGTGGATGGCAGATATCATATATTTGCCATTCATTACTTCCCTAAATTCCAACCATCCATAATCAAATCGCTTTACCAACCATCCCCCTGTAATGTAAAACAACTGACGTTTGATATCACTTCTATCGGGGATCCAGGTTAGTTGCAACATGGGCTCCTTTCCTTTCATTATAAAAAAGCCGATATCTCCTCTTTCATTTTTTTTGACATTGATCAGAAATCTAAAAAAGGTCGGTAACCAAACTTTGTACCTATTGGCCACCCAAAGTGCACTTTTATGCCGTGTATTTGGCATTCGCTGAATACTTCGGACTGTATTCTTGACATCTCTTTCATTCTTGAATTTGGGCAGCTTCGGAAGTTTATTTTCAGGATTTAAAGCTTCTTTTACACTTGCATTAAAGGATAAATAATCAATTTCTTTTTCCTTGAATCTCAGGTCCTCAGAAAGGGTAAGGGTATGTTTTAGGCTTTCAACTAAAGGGGACACAAGTTTCATTGGTGTTTCTCCAAAAAATGAAACCCAAAGTTTTGAAAGACCTACAGAAAAAAATGGAACTGAGAAAATCCAACGCTTCTTCCCCATGACACGGGCAGTTTCTTCCAACATGCCTTTATATGTGAGAATTTCAGGACTACCGATTTCGATGGATTTTCCGAACACATCCGGATTGCCCAAACAAACATCCATGATGGTCATGGTATCCCTCAGAGAAATAGCCTGTGTCTGTGACGTGGTCCATTTCGGACACATCAAAGCCGGCAATTTTCTGACAAGATTTCGGACCATCTCAAACGATGAACCTCCGGGTCCCACGATGATGCCTGCCCGTAATGCGGTTACTGGAACGCCTTGACTCCCTAAAGTCTTTTCCACCTCCAATCTACTTCTAAGATGAATGGAGATTTTGTTCTCCTCCACTTCTTTTGGGAGTATCCCACCCAGATATAAAATCTGTTTGATGTTATTAGCTTGAGCTGCTCTGGAGAAATTATCTGCCAGCAATAAGTCAGTATCTTCAAATGAGCCCTGATCAAGTCGGGTAAGCGCACTCATAGAATGAATCAGGTAAATGGCATAATCCACACCCTGAAGCGCCTCAATGGTGGATGTGATGGAAAATAGCTCAACTTTTCGCCATTCCACATCTGGATCGGGATTTTGAACAGCTTCCCTCCTACTTAATGCTATGATCCTGTATTTATCCTTGAAATTGTGGATAAACCATCTTCCGATGTAACCACCTGCTCCGGCAATAGCTATTGTCTTTTTCAATTAATATTTGGTTGAATGCTTAAAATTACAGCCTCTGCCGACTTTCGACCCGCTGTCATTGCGGCGTTTATGGATCCGTTCAATAAATAATCACCGGATAAAAATACATTATCATATATTTTAGTTTGTGTCGCAGAAATGCTGGATTTCATGTCCTCAACTTGAGGAAGTGCATCCTCAATTTCATAGATTTTTTCCAATTTGAAATGTGCGGATTTGATATTGGTAAGGGCTTCAAGTTCTATTTTAACCATTTCAGTAAGTTTATCATCAACTGTCACCGCTTTGGTAATTGAAACAGATAAAAGTGCCCTTCCAGTTTTGGAATAGGATTTACTTACATCAGTCATGAAGACCAGGTTATTGACCAAAAATTGTTTATCCTTAACCAAACCTATCATAGGACTGGCAAAAAAAGATTTCTCCAAGCTGAAATATAGATTAACGACTTTTCTTGAGGGTTTGAACTGTCCTGCCATTTGAGGAAGAATTTTATCAGGTCGTGTTGCGATGATGATTTTGTCTGCCTTTAAGCGTTCTCCTGAAGCCAATTCAATAAGATTCCCCTCAATCCTCTTTACTGCTGTATTGATTCTGAAAGTGGTTTTGGTCAATTTTCTTTTCAACTGATCAGGAATAGCCTGCATGCCATTTTCCGGAACAGCAGCATTGCCTAAGGAAAACATTTTGAAAACAAATTTGAACATTCTAGATGAAGTATCCAGTTCATTTTCGAGAAATATACCTCTGAAAAAAGGCATGAAGAAGTTTTCAATAATCCTCTCAGTGAAACCATAGGCTCTCAAAAACTCCAATGTTGTATTGTCTGGTTCATTGAAAATCTCCTCATCAGATTTATTTTTCAGAGATTGTGTCAGTTTGAAAATCCTAATTTTATCCATAAAAGTACCTACAGATGAAAAAGCCATGCTAAATATTTTCAAAGGATTTCTCAAAGGGTCATGAATGGTAAACAAATTGCCCGGTCTGATAATTATTGCGCCTGGATCAAACATTTTGAGTTTTAACGACTCATAATCCAAATATCTTTTTGCCTCCGGATAAGCAGTCAGTAAAACCTGAAAACCCCGATCAAAATTAAACCCATCCTGATAATCCGTCTTTACCCTTCCTCCTACTACTTTCTCAGATTCCAAAATAATGGGACTAAATCCAGACCGCTCCAATTCATAAGCTGCAATAAGCCCTGAGATCCCAGCCCCGATTATATATATATCCATTTCTGTGTTTAGCATAACCTTCATTTAAAAGACCAATTTCGATTCAAATTGTTTCCTGCTACAATTTAAGTTTTTCTTTTCGACCGTTTAAAGTTTTATCCATCGAATACTGTAATTCTTGATTTAATCTTAGATCACATAGGCTAATTTGCAATCAAACTTAAATCATATGAAAATTTTAAAGATCAGTTTAGTCTTCTTTTTTGTCAGTCTAGCGTTTTACAGTTATTCCCAATCAGCCTATTTTCCTCCAACAGGAGATTGGGAACAAAAAAATCCTACTGATTTAAAAGTAGATGCAAAAAAATTACAATCAGCCATTGATTTTGCAATTATTGAAGAAAGTGATGGGGATAAAAACATGAAAATTGCACATTATCAAAGTGCCTTTGGAAGAGAACCTTTCGGTTTTCCTGTCGGACCTATCAAAGACCGTGGTGAGGCTACTGGATTGATTGTTTACAAGGGATATATCATTGGTAAATGGGGTGACCCTTATAGAGTTGATCTAACTTTCAGTGTTGCCAAAAGCATTTTGTCCACCACGGTAGGATTGGCGGTTGACCAAGGTTTAATCAAAAGCGAAAAGGATTTGGTATATCCCTATGTCGGACCTATTATTCCCTATGACCCCCAAAAAGCAATGATGAATAAATCAGATCACTTGATGGAAGAGGATGTTTTTGATTTATTTGGAACGCCACACAATAGAAAAATTACTTGGGAACATCTATTAAGACAAACCTCGGATTGGGAAGGTACACTTTGGGGAAAACCCGATTGGGCAGATAGACCGCAGGGGAATTCAGTAGATTGGCTGACTAGGGAACGATATGAACCAGGTACAGTTTACAAATACAATGATACCAGGGTCAATGTTTTGGCATTGGCCGCATTGAATGTCTGGAGAAAACCACTCCCACAGGTCCTCAGGGAGCAGGTAATGGATAAAATCGGTGCCAGCCCAACTTGGAGATGGACGGGGTATGAAAATTCCTACATAGTATTGGATGGGCAGATTATTCAGTCCGTCAGTGGTGGTTCTCATTGGGGAGGAGGCATGTTTATCAGTGCTTATGATCAGGCAAGGTTTGGTTATTTGACTTTAAGAAAAGGAAACTGGAACGGGCAGCAGATCATTTCTGAAGAATGGATCAAAAAATCCCGTACTCCGACACCCGTGCAGACCAATTATGGATTTATGAATTATTTTCTGAACACCGATAAAAAAGAAATTCCTGCAGCCCCTGAATCAGCCTTTTTCCATTTGGGTGCAGGAACAAATATGGTGTATGTGGATGAAGAAAATGATTTGGTCATCGTAGCCCGCTGGATCAAAAACGATCAGAAAGCAGAATTGGTGAGGTTGGTGTTGGAGAGCTTGCCGAAAAGGTAGATAGTAGGGTTGGTGATTGTGTAATAGTAAGATTGTAAGAACTTGTCCGCCGCGGTGGATTGAAAAATTTGAATATTGTAAAAACTTATCTAGCGTGCCAAATTGAAAGGTTATTGGGCCATTTCTTGAATCTAAAATCTATCGTCCGTACGGTACTTTGGTGACTCGATATCGATTGGATCCCGGCAAATAATTACCGGGCTATAATTTCGGTCAAGCTGTGCCTACGGCAGGAAATCCTACGGCATTTCCCTTCTCAAATCTAAAACCTGCCGGCAGGCAAGTCTACCTTCTTCCCTCATCTTAAGAGATTGCCACGTCTCACGAAGGACTATTCAATATATCAAAGTTTTCCAAGTGCTCCTACCAATGACATAAATCGGAGCAGCCGTCATGCTGACTGTCTCGTCCTGAAAATGGTTGACACTTTTGTTTTTCAAATATAGTCAGTGTTTCAATTTCTAAGAAGTTTCAATTAACTTACAATACCACGATGAAGCGGAGACAAGCTCTGCTGAGGAGCAACTTGTCAAGGAATAGTCGTTTGGTCCGATAGCGTTGCTATTGACAGGCCGAGCTTTAACAGGTTCGGCCTTCTTTTTCCAATTGTATTTTTTTCCAATAACGCGTTCGGTATCATGCCTTATAAAACCTTTATTGTGTACCTGGGTTGGGGTAAGGTTTCCCAATCCCTCATGTGGTCTCATATCATTGTAGATTTTGATAATCTGGCCAATATATTTTCGTGCGTTAATATTTCTGTGAGTTGCAATATCGACCAGCCACTCTTCTTTAAGAATGCCGTTTACCCTTTCGGCAATTGCATTTTCATGTGGCGAGGCAGGTCTGGTCATACTGATCCAGACTTTATTGTTTTCCAAAAGGGCGGTGTAATCATAACTGCAATACTGTACCCCACGGTCTGAATGGTGCACCAATGAATATTGAGGAATACTTTTTTGAGCCCGAAGCCCCATTTTTAGTGCTTCAAGTGCTGATTTAGCCTTCAGGTCTAGAGTGATATTCCAGCCTACAATCTTTTGAGAATAGGTATCTGTTATCAGGTATAGAAAATAGGCTTCAGCGTTTAGTTCTACAAAGGTAATATCGGAAACCCATAGCTGGTTGGGTCTTGAAACAACCATGTTCTGTATAAGATTTTGGTGCTTTCTTAGCCAGTGGTGACTCTGGGTAGTAAAGAACTTCCTTTTTCTTTTGCTGACCAAAAGACCGTTATTCCGAAGTAAATCAAACAGTTTATCCCTGCCTATTTTTATTTTCAGGAGTCTTAAATCTTTTTGGAGCAAAGGATAAATCTTCCTTAGACCCCACCGTGATGTTTTAGATTTTTTCCTGATCTTGAGAACAAGAACCAACACCAACTCTTCTTTAAATGCCTCCCGGGTAATGTAATTTAAAGCTTTGTAATATGCCTGTCTACTTTTGCCAAACAATCCGCAAAGTTGTTCCAAACCTACTTTCGGTTCTTCTTCTTTGAGTCTTTGGACTGTTTGGCACCAGACTTTTTTTCAAGATCCAACCCATATTCCTGTTTGGCAATATCAACCATGATTTGATATGCCTTGCCCTTTAAACGACTAAGTTTCAGATCTTCTTCAAGCTGTTTAATACGGGCCTTCAACTCACTAATGCCTTCTTTATCTTCAGTCATGTTTTTTAATAATGGAAGGGGGTCGACGGCTGCATTTCTAGGAAAACCGACTAACATTCTCATCCATTCTAAGATAGCAGATTTGCTTTTAATTCCATAAACCTGCCTTGCCTGTTCTTTTGACATTGTGCCGGAAAGCACTTCAATAACAATTTTCCTTCGTGCGTCTTCAGAATACTGTTCTAAATCACTCATTTTGTCCGATTATGGGTTTACAATTTTTATTTAAATTGTGTCAACCTATTTCAGAACACGACCAAGGACCAAAGCTTTAATGCTGTCCCGATAGCCATCGGGATTGTGACTGATTTCGATCCAAACCTTCCCAAAGTGAATGTAGTGCCCCAGGAAATCGGGCGGGTATTGCTGAATATTATCAACAATGCTTTTCAGGCTTGTAGTTCGAAATTCATCATTCAGGATTCATCATTCGAAATTCAAA
>NZ_JBGSXS010000260.1:0-3424 GCF_041751335.1 Aquiflexum sp. | reverse complement strand
ACATATCATTTGACCAAATTGATTTTTAATCCAACTTGATAGGCCTCAGTCATTTTTCTTCACCATCTACTGTGAAGGTCGTAAACTGCCCTTCGGCAGCAACCCATTCCTTAATAATCAGATTGACTTCAGGATTGTCGTCATCATCGTTGCATGCTCCAAATACCCTTGGGAGCAATGCCAAACCTATAAGGTTTAAAGCTACTTTTTTCATCGTGTAATTAACTTTAAGCTGGTTTATTTTTAATGTTTCTAATCTAAAGAGATTCAAATAGATAGATTCATTTTATCTTAGTAAAGTTGCGTCCTATTAGACTTCTTAAACAAACATGAGCGCACATTAAAACATGTTTCCAAAACATTTGCACAATTGCAAATACAACCAAACACCCTGTTTTTCAATCTATATCAAAAAGAACCTACATTATTGTAAATAACCTTAAGTCTAACCGATGAAGGAAATCTTAAAAATAATCACCAACAACATTTCACCTTTGAATGATGTTGAATGGGAGGATTTTCATCAAATATGGAAACCCTATTCTTGCAAAAGAAAGGAATGCTTATCCCCTGTGGGCAAAATTGAAGACAACCTCTACTTTATCACAGAAGGCCTCCAACGGATTTTTTATGAAGATCAGGAAAAGGAGGCCACTTTGATATTTACCTATCCCCATTCTTTTGGGGGGATATTGGATTCTTTTATGTTGAGAAGTCCTTCAAAATTTGCCTATGAGGCCCTTACACCCTCAAAATTTCTGAGGGTCAATTATGATGATCTCGAAAATCTTTCCCAAAAACATGCGGGAATTGCAAAATTTGTAAGACTGGGAATTACCGGTGCTTTGGGAGGCGTTTTGGAAAGGCAGGTTGAATTACAGACTTACAGTTCTGAGGAAAAATTCCGGAAACTTCTACAAAGAAGCCCCCATATCCTTCAAATGATCCCGCATAAATATCTGGCAAACTACATTGGAATAGACCCTACCAATTTCAGCAAATTGATGAATAAAATCAGGCTTTAAGATTATTATCCAATTATTTGAATGGGTCAAAATCTTGGTAAAAACCAAAAATCAACTCCTCAGATTTGTTCAATTTTGGGAAATAATCTAAACCAAAATATGTTATGAACACTATCAAAATTTTAACCCTTCTTTCCAGGATATTTATTTTATTCTCAGGATTGGCACTGCTCTCGGTAAGCCTAATGGCTTTAATATCCCCACAATCTGTCATGGACTTGGTCCAGGTACAACTTCCTAACACCGATGCCTTTAGCTCCATCAGGGGAGTTTATGGGGGTGTTGGTATGGCTTTGTTTTTATCCCTAATTTATCTCATGATCAAAAACCCAATCCAAGGGCTGGGCTTTTTGGTGATGCTTTGGGGATTTTATGCCATATCCAGGATCATGACCATCGTAATTGAAGGAGAATTGGGGGAATTTGGAAACCAATGGTTAATGATTGAAACCATCTTGTTTATCATTGCACTGGGGCTGCTTTCCGCTTATAAAATCGTGTCCAAAAATCTAGAGTTAATCTATGAAATCGCAGAATAAAGAGTACTGGATAGAAAAGATGGAAAATTTGGTGGAAGAACAATTGGAAGCTTCCACGAAAATTTTCCAAAACCTACATGAGGAAGCTTTGGTGTTTTCGGATTCCAGAACTTGGTCTGCAGCAGCTTGCATTGACCATCTCAATAGCTATTTTAATTACTATTTGCCTAGGATCAAAAAGGTAATGGCTTCCCAAAAACCAATTAATGATCCCACTTCCATAAAACTGAGTTGGATAGGGGTATATTTCATTAAAATGATGAAGCCAATTGAAAATGGGAAAAAATTCAAAGCGATGAAAAAGCATTATCCCAATATACAGTCAACTGATCCACATCAAATCGTGGCAAATTTCATCCACAATCTTGAGGAAATGCTTTTGATATTATCACAGGCTAATCAAATTGATTTAAACCGCGGAAGTTTTCGAAGCTCCATTTCCCCATTGGTGAATCTTAGACCTTGTGATACTATTGAGTTTCTTTTGGTACACAATCAAAGGCACCTCATTCAAGCTAAAAATCAGTTGAAGGAGTACCGGAATAACCTCTCAGTAGAGAAATAGAATGAATATCCGCCTAGATACAAGGTAAGAAAGTTTCTATAAAAATGGCTAGAAGACCGAAGACGGAAGTATTCTTAAATTTAGAGTTTGACAATATTTCCATTAGTTTTCCCATTTACATGTATCAATGTGGATAATCATAAACAATAGTATTTGATTTTTTGAAAGGTGGTTTCATGGTCAAAATTAGTTTCACATAGGTTCAAAGTTGACTTACAAGAATATTAAAGGAAAAAAAACCTGTCAGCATATGAAAGACTGACAGGTCTGATATTTTTCAAAAGTCTTTAAAAACATTTTTTCAGGATTACTTTACATAATAATGAAGCTAGCTGTGGTTATTCTTCTATTCGTCCGTTTCTTATTGTCAAACTTATTAATTTATATCCGTTTTCTGTTTATAAAAAGTCAAAATGGTCTTGGTATATGTCGTTTCCGTTTTTGTGAGTTATCACAATGTTCATCACAGGGAATTTTTCTGATAATGGCCGCCCTCAGTTATTGAAGTAAATTTCAAATTCTTCTCCTTCAAAAATTCCCTGATTAAGTCTGCCAACTGATATGAAAAAATCTTGTTCTGTGTTTTGAATTTTTGATAGTCCGTTTTTTATCAGTGCAAAATTCTTTTCTAAAATCTTGTCGCTTGGTTTGCTTATCCAACCTTTACCATCTTTCCAAAAAGTTATGTTGTTTGAAGTTGAAAGCTTTAATTTTTCAAGGTTGAAATTGTCAAGAATTGCAGTATTCAGCCATAATGAAAAGTCCCTATTGTAGTTTATAAATGAGTGTATTTTACCGTCAAAACCTAAAAAATACTCTATATTGGCTTTTTCTTCTAATTTGTCTTGTCGATGATGCGAAAATAGGTCAAGATGCAAGCTGTCAGTAAAATTTTCAATTATTGTTTTATCCTATTTAGAATGCTGAATTGTTTGGTGAACTTTTCGTCCTTCACGGACGATAATTTCAACTGTTTCTAAAATATCCTTTTTTGAAGTCCTGTAGTTCACAATGCAACATCTTAAACAATATTTATCTGCAAGAACAGCATTTGATAAGAACACTTCGCCTCCCTGTTGTAATCTATTCAATAACTTTTCATTCAAAATATTCAGAAAAGTGTTATCCCACGTTTCATCCCTCATATAATTGATCGGAACATATCGAAATGTGGTAATGCTCAAGTTTTGGGTGACGGCTTCAAGTTCTGCATTAAGGTTTGGATTTGACCTGGGGTTTCTCCGGTCGTTACAGACTTATCTTTAATACCATCATAGAACTCAGAAACCGCATCA
>NZ_JBGSXS010000259.1:0-6850 GCF_041751335.1 Aquiflexum sp. | reverse complement strand
ATCGGGCTTGTCAGCTTTATAAAAAAAGAATTGACTCAGCCGTTCTTTGGCATAGGGTCAGTATAGTTTTGACCCAAAACAGGAAAATATGAACAAGGACTTACAACAAAGGCACAAAGAATTGATTGAAAAACAAGCAGTTCTTCAACAAGCCAAGGAAACACTGAAAACAGAATTTGTAGGAATAGATCAGGTCATTGAGGAAGTCGTCGATGCGATAAGCTCTTGGTATCTTTTTCCCGAAATCCAGGAAAAGCCGGTCATCATTAACTTGTGGGGATTGACGGGAGTGGGTAAGTCTTCTTTGGTCAATCGCTTGGTCCAATTGATTTCAATGGAGCAAAAGTACTACTATTTTGACCTTGGTGAGCGTGAAAACAGAGATTGGAATGTTCAAAGAACCCTTCAGGAGATTTATGAAAATGTCAATGGCTACCCCATCATCTTGGCCCTTGATGAATTCCAACATGCCCGAACATTGGATGATTTGGGAGCAGAAAAAGAAAAAAGCTCTTCCCGTATTATCTGGCAGTTATTGGATTCAGGAAAATTCAAGATTTCCAAATTCAGTTTTCATCAGGAAGAACTTTACGACCTGATCAAACAGCTCCGATATCTTTTGTCCCATGGCGTACAGGTATCCAAAGGGAAGGTAACCGCTCAAGTGGAATATTTCATGGAGAAAATGGATCCAAAAAATCAGTTTACAGACCATAGTAATGATGGAAAGCAGACCGATTCAAACACGCAGGATGTGCTATTTGTCCCCGACCGGTTTTATGAAAGTATTTTTGATATGGCGAAGGAAAAATATTCAACAACTTTTGAATTGCAGGAAAAACTACTTTCGTTGGAAGGATACGAAACTTTAGCTTTCTTATTGGAGGTATTTGAACTCGGGAATAGTCCAAAGACAGTGGATTGTTCCAAAGGTTTGATTTTTGTTTTGGGCAACTTGGATGAGGCCTACACCATGAGCCATAATTTCAATCCTGATATAGATGCAGATGAGTTTCAAGAACAATCCCTGAAAATCAACGTCCCCACCATCAAAAGGGCTTTGCAGCGTCGTTTCCGAAATGAGCAGATTGCGAGATTAGGCAATCTTCACATTATCTACCCTGCCTTCAGTAAACAATCCTTTCAAAAAATCATAGACCTGGAACTTAGAAAAATTGAGGAGAAGGTTTACCGCAATCAAGGCGTGAAACTTCAAATTGATTCCTCTTTGCATGATTTTATTTACAAAGAGGCGGTTTATCCCACTCAGGGTACAAGGCCGATCTTTACCACTATTCATCAGGTTGTCCAATCCAAATTGGGAAAAATCATCACGGAAATGATTTTAAAAAATCTGGAGGTTTCCTGTATTGCCATGAAGCTAAAGGGAAACCTTATCCATATCGACTATTATCGGGAGGAAATCATCGTCCATTCGCTTTCAATCCAGCAAAAATTCATTCTGGAAGATTTGAGAAAAAGCAAGAAAAATGATTTACAGGCCATTATAGCAGTGCATGAATCCGGTCATGCCATCATTGCTACCATTTTACTCCTTACTGTTCCTGAAGTTATATTCTCCAATACAGCCGAAGTGGAGACGGGCGGCTTTATCCATACCAAATTCAAATGGAAATACATTTCCAAAAAGGAAGTCATAAACAGGTTGGCATTGTATTTAGGCGGATATGCCGCGGAGCGTCTTGTTTTTGGAGAAGAAAATGTAACCACCGGTGCTGAGGATGACATCAATAAAGCCACAGCCTTTATCACAGCCATGCTGAAAGAGGCAGGAATGGGCAATATTCCGGGAGCTTTTGATGCCAAGGCAGTGGAAACAAAATATTTCCTACATGATGAAGACAATGAACTGGGCAAAAAAGCGGAATCTTTGATCTTAAAAGCCCTGGAGTTGGCCGAAAAGACCTTGGCTGAGCAAAAGTTATGGTTACTGAAAATGGCTGATTATTTGAGCGACCACAGTCAGATGCGCAAGGATGCTATTCTTCAAATGGCAGAAAAATATGCCGTGAATTTTGATCTCGATAGCCTGATTGAAGATGGTGATTTTCTTTTCTATAGGAATCATTTGAAAGCGCAGGTTTCCGAGCTTGAAACCCTTACCAATCCAAGGCCCCTTAAAGATGCTTGGGGATTCTCTCTGAATATGCGATCGGAAAATAAGGGCTCTTGAATGTTGATTTCCGGATACTGGCTATATCCACGCCCTTTGTTCAAGGTCACAAATTGACCTTGAAGCTTTTCTCTGCTTATCTAAAGCCAAATATTAATATTGCTTTGTTTAATTATTCCCATCTAATATTCTTTTGAATTGGAAACAAAAAAATTTCCTTCATACTTGAAAAGTTCAAAAGATTATAACACCAAGGTTTCGCATTTTGCGATACCATATAGTCAACCTCATTTTCATTCCGAACTGTTCGGAAATTCCGAACGATTGCCTTTTCATCCCACGGTCGCAAAGAAATCGTAAAGAAAAAAAACCTTAGCGTACCCCTTGCGTCCTTTGCGGTTTATTTTTTTATGGATTGCCAATTTTCAAATCCCAAAGTCCATGGTTCAAGTTCTAAATACAGATTTTTCTAATGGATTTGTATTTTTCTATTCCTGTTTGGTCAGGGCATTGATCAAAAACACTAATGTAAAGAAAATTGATATTTTTTTACATTGTAAATTTATAATGTTAAGATTTTCTCATTTTTTTTAACATTAAATTCAAGCCCTTACGGTTTTCTCCTTCTGAAAAAATCAGCATTTCGCTTAAAAAATAGCAGCCTTAGACCCGGAAAAATACTTTTTGATTGAAGCAATACCCAGAATTTTATCCCGTGATTCCGGCTCCAGATTTACATCCTTATTTCCAGCAATCAGTGACTCCAAGGGTATTCCCAAATATCTGTTCAATATCACAAGCCTTGTCATATTCTTGTTTTGACTTTAATATTTTAATTTTCATAATGTACAAAGATACCTTATTTGGTAACTTTCAAAAAATGAAATGGTTAGAGGCTTCTTTGCCAGTAAAAAAAAAATCTACCACAAACTTGTTGGAAATCGGAAATCGAGAGTCCGTTGTGGGACAAATCAGTTTACTGAAAATAATTAAATTGAACTACTATTTCACTGGCATCATTGCTTACATACACTAAAAATGATATTGATTATTCAATCTACTGAAACAAAATAAGCTATTTCGAAGGTTACAATTTCTTTAATCTTCCACGTCAGGTCGGTTTTTAGGCTTGTCCTTTGAGATGGGCTTTTTAATTTTTTCGTCAAAATACATGCCATCTGTCTCCATATCAGAAATGGTACGCTTTATAGTACTTTTAAACTTTTCTCTGATTTTTTCAGGAATTTCATCATCATCAAAAAAGGAACTGAGCACATTAAATAATGCGGCCCTGGTAAATCCGGATGCTTTTTCAAATTCATAGGGCTTCTCCTCCATTTTGTTGAATTCTTTAAGGGAAGTGGCTATAAAAACCACAAAAGAAACAACAACCATTATCGTCAATATAATTATGTCTACATTTTCCATTTTACCTTTTCATATTAAATATTATTAAAAAGCCCAAAATGGTCGGGCACCATAAACCGATAAAAATTGCTTTTAACGGCTCTTTTTGAATGACAAAATAATATTCTGATACTCCGATCAGGATTACTACCAATACCATTAATACTATTTCAGATTTTTTGAACTTCTTCATGAATTTTAAATTTGCTTTTTAAATATGCAGTTTGTTGGTAAAGAAATCAGGCGTTTTGCTTGATGAATAAAAAAGTGACCTTATTAACTGATGTAAGCATAACTCAGCTAACAGCACAAAGGTTTAGGTACATGATTTTATGTCAGTTGCATTTGATGAGTTATGTAAAAAAATCTGATGGTAACTCCCCCTCAAAAAATCTGCAATTCCTTTAAAATATCGCAGCCTTGGACCCGGAAAAATACTTTTTGATAGCCGCAATACCCAGAATCTTATCCTGTGATTCCGGATCCAGGCTTACATCCTTATTTCCGGCAATCAGTGATTCCAAGGGTATTCCCAAATATCTGTTCAATAAAATTATCATTTTAAGGGTCAATGCACGCTTCCCATTCAAAATCTCAGACACTCTTGTTTTACCTCCCAATAGCGGAGCAATATCTACCTGTTTTAGATTCATCTGTTCCATTCTAAACTTAATTGCTTCTATTGGATTTGGAGCTTCGACAGGAAAGTGCTCTTGCTCATATTTTTCAACGAGCATAGACAAAAGTTCTAACTCCTCTCCTTCCGGACTTTCTGGTTCAATGGCTTTTTCTATGCTTTGGATCAAGGAATAAATCCGCTCACAAGCCTTGTCATATTCTTGTTTTGACTTTAATATTTTAATTTTCATATCGTACCGTTTTTGCATCTACCTTATCATATTCTGCATGAGTTCCAAACCAAACAACAAAGACTATTTTTAATTTATTCTCAATATCAACAATCAATCGATAGTCATTGCCTTTTATATTGAATACAACTCTTTTGGAACTGATGATACTGGTATTGCCGTATTTTGCTTTCAATTCATTTGAGTTCTCCCATGAAGAGAATCTGACTTCATAAATCCAAGCCCTTAAAGATTCCTCAGCTTGCTTATATTTACTATGACCGAAATAATCTGTCAGAGTTTTTTCTTTTATGATTCTCATACGCAGCATAGATAATAAAAGATACCTTATTTGGTAACTTTTAAAAAATGAATTTCAGAAAACGGATATTCCTAACCGCACCGGTCGCAAAGAAAACGCAAAGAAAAAAACCTTAATGCAACCTTTGCACCCTTTGCGGTTTAAAACCTATAAAAATCAAACCTATTGTCACTGCTGTCATTTTAACAAAGCAAATAATTGTGTACCTAAATCCCCCAAAGGGTGTAGAATAAGCTTTCGGCGATGGCTGGGTGTAATTTGCAATTACACCCTTATATTTAAACCAATTTACAATTGGAAACTATACTGTCAACACTAATATTCTATTTCCGCTGCGACGTAGTCGGCCCATGAACTTCGAGTTTCCCGGTTTCATCTATGGTCATTCGGTCGATAAAAACCAATCGCTCATGCCCGGTTTTTTGGGTTCTGCCATGGTAGACTGCATACATTTCTTTCCTATCAGCAGAAAACAGTACAGAGTTATGTCCTGTCCCGGTCACCTCACCTCCCTGTGAAGTATTCTTTTCCAAAACCGGATTATTTCCGGCTTTTTCAAAGGGACCTAAAGGAGAATTTCCTGTAGCATAACCTACAGCGTAATGCATGCCACCAAAATAGTTTGCAGAATACATGATGTAGTATTTATCACCATGCTTAAAAGTGAAAGAACCTTCCGTCCACCTTCTGTTTACTTCACCGCTTGTAACTGACCTGCTTTCCCACTCAGCTTGTTTGTCATCCATTTTGACCGGTGGCCTAAGCAGCATTACAGGCTCCCCGATGACACCCGAAAAATCAGGATTAAGTTCTACCCCATATACCCAACTTTCTTCAATCTCTTCAAATAAGCCTTCACGCTTGGCCCAATCAGCAATTTCAGATTCTACAGGATGCATGTAGCAGGCCCTTGAATAATAAAGATAGAATTTTCCATCATCATCTTTAAATACATTGGCGTCAATAATGGGATATCCAGGATCGAAGAGAGGTTCATTTCTCATATCTACAAATGGTCCTGTTGGAGCATTTGCAACGGCAACTCCAATTTTAAAATTCTCTAAATCATTTTCGGGATTCACACGCCAATCTGCACTGTAAAACATATAATAGCGACCATCAAACTTATAAACCTCTGGAGCCCAGAAATTGGCCACACTCCAGGATTCCGCAGTATTGCCATTAAAAACCTGTCCCTTATTTTCCCAGTTTTTGAGGTCTTCTGAAGCGTACACAACAAAGCCATCCTTAGCCCCTGCCCCGGTCCCGTACATGTAGAATTTCCCGTTGCCATCATCCAGAATATAGGGATCCCCAAAAGCCACATCTAATGGATTATTAAATTCCTGCAATAACCTGGCATTATTTTCTTTTTTCTCCTGACATGCATGCAATCCCAATGAGACTATCATTGTCAGGTGAATAAGGGTTTTGAATCTTAATTTCATAGCACAATATTTTTTTTTGATAATCTGACTTCTTTTCAATTTCAGGATATGGAATAGATTCACATCATTCCTGAGAAATTTAAATGGCTAAGGTCCCTTTAGGGACATAATATTGGTAAATAAACGATCAATCGAAGGGCATTTGTGCCTTTTGTCCGGTAGGCAGGTACAACATATATCCCGTACCTAAAGGCACAATCCACTAAAATCAAACTCTTGCTACCCATATATTGTCCCCAAAGGGACATTTTCTTCATTCAGTAGGAGTATTGAATAGAAATGTAATTTTCTAACTGCTCTTTAAATTTGACAAAATAGGGCTATAAGAAAATAATAACCCTTGATTTTTCATCGGTTCAGATTGACATTGATTTTGTAAAGTTTTTCGTGAAGCTCTTTCAGCCACTTTTCATCAAACTTGATTACTTTCCTATCATAGGTCATCAATCCGTTGATCTCAATTTCCACGTCAGTGGTCTGGGTGTAAACAGCTGCAGATAGTCCCATAGGGATCAAGCTTTCCATAGTTTCAATCAATTTTGCATACCTGTCCGCCAATTCCTTTTTGCTTTTGAAACTTTGATATCCCCAATTGTCCTTTTCCTGCCAAGTATGGTTTTCCACAGGAAGGCCAAGTCCTCCAAATTCACCCAGAACAATGATATTATCCTTTCCATAAATCCCGGGATCA
>NZ_JBGSXS010000258.1:0-4162 GCF_041751335.1 Aquiflexum sp. | reverse complement strand
TATGTCGACCATAGGAACCGGACGGTTTTCAATGGCAGTTCCTTGGGCAAAAAATACAGTGCCAAGGGTTTGACGGAAGCACTTGGAGTCGGTCACCCCCCTACCCCAAAAGATCCTTTGACCAAGCAAAAAAATGATCTGTCTTCCAACCCAAGCAAGTCACAAAATGAAAAAAATACTAATGAAATGCCACTAAATATGACTGGTTCAGATGACAGTGAATCAGGTTTACTGGAAACATTGATGTCTCCTGAAAGCAGTTACAGTTATGTTCCATTTGACTGGAAAAGGCGGAAGAAAAAGAAGAAGAAAGGGATCAAGAAATCTTAATCAAGAGAACTGAAAAGAGATGCAGACAGGAGAGAACGAACAGGCATTGAGGAAGATTCTGGATATGACAAGAATGATGGGGATAGCAGTACTGGCCCTGCATTTCTATTATTATTGCTATGGGACTTTTGCCCTTTGGGGATTGGTAACCCCGTTTTCGGACAACCTTTTGGGCAATGTGGTCGGTACAGGTTTGTATAGGAATTTCAATTTTTCAAAGTTGATTGCGCTGGGGATGTTGTTGATTTCTTTGCTTGGAGCCAAAGGAAGAAAGGATGAAAAATCAACCTATCACCAAGCCATTTATTTGATATTACCGGGAATTCTGATCTACTTTTTAAGCCAGTTATTGTTCGGCTTATCACTGGATCAGGAAAGCCTTGGAATCTTATATATGGGAACCACAGGCATGGGATTTTTGATGATGTTATCAGGCGGGACCCTACTCTCCAAGATCATCAGACAAAGATTGGAAGGGGATATTTTCAACCGGGAAAATGAAACTTTTCCCCAGGAAGAAAGGAAGCTGTGCAATGAATTTTCCGTTAACCTTCCCTCCAAATACTACCTGAAGGGAAAGCAAAAAAACAGTTGGATCAATATCATCAACCCCTTCAGGGCATTGTTGGTATTGGGAACCCCCGGGGCTGGAAAGAGTTATTTTGTGATCCGCCATGCCATCACCCAACATATCGAGAAAGGATTTTCCATGTTTGTCTATGACTTTAAATTTGATGACCTATCCAGGATCGTTTACAATTGTTGGCTGAAAAACAAGAATAGTTATCAGGTCACCCCAAAGTTCTTTGTGATCAATTTTGATGAGCTCTCAAGAACCCATCGCTGTAATCCGTTGGTACCTGAATCCATGACCGACATCACCGATGCTGCGGAATCCGCCAGGACCATTCTGATGGGACTCAATAGGGAATGGATCAAAAGACAGGGTGATTTCTTTGTCGAATCACCCATCAATTTTTTGACTGCCGTGATCTGGTTTCTGCGAAAATACAGGGATGGGGAGTACTGCACCTTGCCCCATGTTATTGAACTGATGCAGGCAGAATACGATCATCTTTTCACCTTGCTGAGACTGGAAAAGGAAATCGATGTGCTGATCAATCCCTTTGTCAATGCCTATCTCAATGATGTGATGGAACAATTGGAAGGGCAAATTGCCTCAGCCAAAATATCTATGGCCAGGCTCTCTTCCCCTCAGTTGTACTATGTGCTATCGGGCAATGATTTTACCCTGGACATCAACAATCCCGAGGAACCGAAGATTGTATGTATGGGCAACAATCCCCAAAAAATCCAGACCTATGGGGCTGTTCTCTCCCTCTATGTCAACCGCTTGGTGAAGCTGGTCAACCAAAAAGGAAAGCTAAAATCCAGTTTGATATTCGATGAGTTTCCCACCATTTACCTCAATGGCATTGACAGTCTGATCGCCACTGCTAGAAGTAACAAAGTGTCCACCATATTGGGGATTCAGGACCTGAGTCAACTTCGAAAAGACTATGGCAGGGAACAGGCAGATGTCATCATGGGCATTGTGGGCAATATCATTTCGGGACAGGTGACAGGAGAATCGGCACGGCAACTTTCGGACAGGATCGGCAAAATCATGCAGGACAGACAGAGCCTTTCGATCAACAGCGGAGATACTTCCATCAGCAAATCCAAGCAACTTGATGCTGCTGTTCCACCTTCCAAAATAGCCTCCCTTTCTTCCGGGGAGTTTGTCGGGTTGGTGGCTGACAATCCTGATTGCAAGATTTCTCTGAAGGCTTTTCACTGCGAAATCATCAATGACCATCAGGCCATCAAATCAGAGGAATCCGGGTATATGGACATTCCTGAAATCAGAAAAATCGATAATTTACTTGTTCAGAAGAACTATTCCCAGATCAAGCAGGACATTCAGGACATCATCCATTCAGAGCTACAGAGACTCTCGGATGATCCGGGGTTGAAGCATTTGATATTGGTGAAGGGGAAGTAGGGAGAAGTGGGAAAGTTGGGAGTTGGGAGTTGGAAGTTTTTCAGTAGGCAGTAGCAGTTAGCAGTTAGCAAAATTACTCCGCCGAAGATGACATTTTCGCCTTATTAAAATTAGCTGATTGCTTTTGCTGGTAATAATGAAAACCCACTGTTCTTTATGAAAGTATGAAATGATTTCAGTAAAAAGGTAATTCGGTATAAATCTCGATAGGAAACTGAAATGTCCGATACATCGGTCTTCCGACTTCGGTCTTCCGTCCTGTTTGTATAAGAATATTGGGTTACTGGCAAAGAAGCCGATAACCATAATGTTTTTTATTCAATTGATTCATTGGACAAGTTAGGAAGTGGGCTGCTGGGGCTACCAAGACCTTCCGGCATAACCCGCTCCCCTGCACTCTAGGTGTAGAATATATTTGTTATTTCAAATTCAAATCCACTTAGTTTTTCTTCTTCTACCATTTTCCTAAAAGCCTGTGAACAAAAGTAAATCGGTTCTGGTCGCAAGTGCCCACGTTTAACACCTATTTTCTGTTTGCTTACTAAAAAATCGCTACCGCTAATTGATGGGCTATTTAAAACATAAGCTTCGGATAAAAGATTTAAACCGATGGTGTGGCCTTTTGGACATTTGTAAATTTCTCCTTCACTACTGGTTGATAAGTCAAAAATATTAATTCCTGCAACTGTTCTTTGGGATAATTCAATTTCTGATGTAGCAACTAACTGGTAATAACCTGAAGTTCCTTTACCAAAAATCACTGGTTCTAATATTGCTCCTTTCAAATTTCTTTGCTTAAAAACTTCTGTAAATTTTTCAGACACAACCAATTCCCCTGCTATCGTTCTCGCTATATCTTTTTTCAGAATAGATCCTTTCTTTAACGTCAGCGGACTAATTTGTTTCCTGTTCGCTCCGCATATTTCACAAGCTGCTGTTTCATCATAAATAGTTCCACATTCCTCACCTACTGGTTCAAAGGTCGTTTTTATTTTCATCTGAAAAAGTGTAGCCGTATCTATTTCTTTCTTGCTATATTCTCTTTTGATATTTGAGTACAGAAAAAAGAAGTCATTGTTTTTTTCTCTTATCTGTTTATCTAAAATCCTAATTTGCTCAAACTTAGGGTCGTCTTTAGTAATATGGATAATTGTGTTTGATGCATTTCTTTTGCCTTCACCTAGTTTCAATAACAAGTGAACATATTCATTCCCTATTCTAAACTCAATCACTTCTTTCATATGAATTCTATTTAGGTATTTAGGTAATGGGAATTGGCTATAAACCCTATTCATTATTGCATCAAGCTGAGCTGCAGAAGGCTTTCCTATTCCATATCCCCATTCTGCCCAAAAGGCATTTGTAATTTGTTGATGGTACGCTGCATCCAACTTAATAAGCGGTCCATTAGCTGGCCCTCCTAAATATTTTGGGGTAATGTGATGCAGTTGTGTTTTACCTGCCAGTTTTGGATATGCTTGTTGTGCAGCCTTTAATAAATCATCAGAATATTGAAGTCCCCCCTTTGCAGCATCATCTGCAAATCTAAGAGAACTGGCAGCAAAACTGACATCCCTTGTCTTTTTGGCTGTGATTGCAAAATCTGTTGAAAAATCCATTACCCTCAAACCATCATCTGCAATACCAGCATTGGAGAGTGGGACATTTTGGTAAGTATAGAAAGATTTCCATCCATTCTTGACAGTCTCACCAAAAGAGACCAAGCCTCTTGACATTTTCCCTGCCGATCCGGCACCTATTCCATCTAATGCTGTAAAACCTACATATTTTCCAAATTCAGCTGGATCGTTGAAATTCGGAAGATTT
>NZ_JBGSXS010000257.1:0-5916 GCF_041751335.1 Aquiflexum sp. | reverse complement strand
TGGAAGACTTCAACCTTTTGATGAAGGTTCTGGTAGTCTTGTGCTGATATCTGTTTCTCAAACGCTTGGCTTCGTTTGCACGGATTCTTTTTAGTGCTGATTTGTGATTTGCCATATCCTTTATTTTACTTAATTTCTTTTGTTCACCCTAATCCTAAATGGAGTGCAAATGTAATAGATAAATATTTAAACGCAAAAGGATTTCCGAACTAAACCTGGTAAAGCTCTGAAATCTATCGAAAATTGATGATTACCGCCTACCAATGGCATGATTCGGACCGGTACGTCACCCTTCTCCCGATAGCTATCGGGAGAAGGGTCTCCCGAGGTTCAGGAAAAGGTTGATTTTAACCAAAGGGATTAAAATTTATCAAGTAATTCAACCGTCTAATTGAACCTCTAGAGATTCCTCGTGCCTACCAGTGACATGAGTCGGAACGGTACGTCACCCTGACGAAGGACGGGTCTCATTAGGATCCGCAAATGATAAATTTGAACATAAATAGGACCTCTGGAGATTCCTCGTACCTCGGAATGACGTGTAACCTAATGTCATTACCAATTCTGAACATATTTAAAATGTTGGGGACTCGGAATGACGCCCATTTTGATGTCATTTCCCTTTCTGTAAATGCCAATTTTCTCCACTCGGAATGACGCGTAAACTAATGTCATTTCCAATTTTGAACATTTTTAAAATGTTTGGGAATCAGGATGACAAGTGTAATAAAATTTAGTTTTTCAAAAAAATTTAATTTTCATAAATTCAGGGATGCGGAAACTTTTAGGCTTGATACTGCTCCTTTTTTTCTTAGGCACCGACTTGGTCGCTTGGGGATTTTTTGCACATAGAAAAATCAATAGGTTGGCAGTCTATACCCTTCCACCCGAGATGATTGGTTTTTTTAAGGCCAATATTGAATTCATAACCGAAAATGCCGTCAATCCGGACAGAAGAAGATATGCGGTGCAAGGAGAAGCCGAAAAGCATTTTCTGGATGCAGATGCCTATGGGGACAGTGCTGTTTTCAATTTGCCAAGATACTGGAATCAGGCATTGGAATTATTTACCGAAAAGGAATTGAGAGCACATGGAATCGGCCCTTGGAATGCCTACCATACCAAAATCCAACTCACAGAAGCCTTCAAAAGAAAAGATGCCAAAGCAATTCTTCGCTTGGCTGCCGATTTGGGACATTACATTGCCGATATCAATGTGCCTTTACATACTACCAAAAATTACAACGGCCAACTCACAGGACAATACGGTATCCATGCATTTTGGGAAAGCAGGGTACCTGAATTGTTATCGGATAACTTTGATTTTTTTGTTGGAAAAGCCACCTATCTGGAAAAACCCCAACTGACAGCCTGGGACGCGGTGATTGTCGCACACATGGCTTTGGATTCGGTCCTGACCTTTGAGAAAGTGCTGAGCGAAAGATTTGATGAGGACAAAAAATACAGCTATGAGGAAAGAGGGGGAATCAGCACCCGAGTTTATTCCAAGGAATTTACCGTTTCTTACAATGATATGCTTTCCGGACAAGTGGAAAGGCAGATGCGCAGGTCTGTAAAAATGATAGCGGATTTTTGGTACACCGCATGGATTGATGCCGGTCAGCCGGATTTGAATTCCTTAATGAAAAATCCCGTGGAAATCCAAGAGGAAAAAATGGAAAACAATAAACCATTAAATGTACGGGAACATGAAGGAATCGCTTTACAGGAAAACCACGAAGACTTGAGGAAGTCTTTTATGAGGGCGATGTGGAGGGTTCAATAAAAGTGGATATTTTTGGATATTGATTGATATTTTGTCCACTATGGCGAATTATTTCTAATCCTGATGTTGAAATATACTTAGTGAAATAAATTGAAATAAAGTTGAAATATAGGCAAACAATTAAATTGAACGCGGATGACGCTGATTTAGCAGATACACACAGATAAAAAAATCAGCGATAATCAGCCCGATCTGCGTTATCAGCGTTCTATCAAAATCATAAAATGGAACGCGGATGACGCTGGTTTTGCAGGTACACACAGATCTAAAAAAATCAGTGAAAATTAGCCCGATCTGCGTTATCAGCGTTCTACCAAAATCAAAAAATGGAACGCAGATGACGCTGGTTTTGCAGACACTCACAGATCAAAAAATCAGAGAAAATCAGCCCGATCTGCGTTATCAGCGTTCTAAAAAAAATCTTTAAACCAGTTCCTTTTTCGTAGAATTCAGATAAAAATTTATTGCCTGTCCCAATTTCAAAAATGTCTCTCTGAAAACGGCCTCATTTTCTTCCAACAATGTCACTCTGAAACCCCTAAGATCAGAACAAAATGAGGATATGGGGACAACACATATATGGGTAGATGCCAGCAGATAATAAACAAACCGCTTATCCAATGGCATCACGCTTTCCTGAAGCCAACCTGTCAATAGTGTTTGGACTTTAGGATCTTCAATGGGCAGATACTGTTCTCCATCAAGGAATTTTTCATCAAAAACCACGGTATTGTAAAATGCTCCTTTCGTGGGATTGAACTTGATTCCCGGAATATCGCCCAGAATTTCTTCCATGATCTTGCTTCTTCGGCCGATTTTTTCATTCTGGGTTTCCCTATAGTGATGGTATTCGGGATGACTCATGATTCTCGGAATGGACAATTGGGGCAAAATCGTTGAACATACTTCTATCATTTTGGCATTCTCCAAAGTCTGGCAAAGCTTGGCAAATTCCTTGGAGGCATTCCTGTTGTAAAATTCCATCCATCCACATCTTGACCCAGGCCAAGGAAATTCTTTGGAAATCCCCTTCAACGATATGGCAGGCAAATCCCCAATGACCTCTGCTAAGGATACCGCCTTTACCCCATTATAGGTAATGTTCTGATAGATTTCATCTGCGATCAAAAGCAATTTAAATTCCCTTGCAATCTGTACAAAAGCCTCCAACACCTCTTTGGGATAAACCATTCCTGTGGGATTATCCGGATTAATGATCAGAATGCCCACAATCGAGGGATTGTATTTCACTTTGTTGTAAAGGTCATACATATCCGGCAGCCATTCATTGTCAGGATCTAGATTGTAGGTAATCGGAGCTGTATTGGCATGGGCCGCTTCCGCCGAACTGTGCGTACTGTATGCAGGTGATGGTCCGATAATCCTAGCTGTGGGAATCAAAAACTGATACAACTTGGCAATGGCATCCCCAAGCCCATTAAAAAACAAAATGTCTTCGGCAGTGATCTGACTACCACCTTTCTTATTGTTGATATCTGCCAAAAACTTCCTGGTTTCCAATACCCCTTTGGAATCAGCATAGCCATAAGATTTGTCCTGACTGACAAGGTCAGAAACAATCTCCTTCATCCATGCAGGCACTTCATTATGTTTTTGTATAGGATCCCCGATATTTTCCCAAGTAATCTCATACTCAAGGGATTCTATCTGTCTTGCTTTTTTGACAATCCCCCTGATCTCATAATTCAACTCCTCGGCACCCGGTCTTAATAACAATGTCCTCATCTTGTTGATATTTGGAAATTGGGAACAAATAAACAAAAAAGGGAGTGAATGATTGTGGATTTTTTAAAAAAGATATCATTCGGATGGATTAAAATGCACTGGTTCAAGACTTAGTCTTGGACCAAACCAGTGAAGTCTTCAGACTTCAACCACAAAAAGTCTGAAGACTTGAATACTTGTCAAATTCACTGCTGCAGTCTGTAAGAATGCAAAATAATAGTCCAAGTCTGAAGACTTGAACCATGCAGATTCAAATGCAATTAGGGCTGTTTGTCTCCGACTTGCCCTGACTTTGTTACACAAAATGATTAGAAATGCCCTGACTTTGTTTCAAAATAAGCGAAAAAATGCCTTGACTTTGTGACATTTTGGAAGAGGATACCTCTTCTTCAAATCCTATTCATGCATGATACATCTCGACCTACTTGCCTACAAAGATGTCAATTAATGGCAGTCTGAAGACTGCAAACAAAAATGGTCCAAGTCAAAGACTTGAACCATCCTTCATCCTTCATCTTTTTTCACTCATCCTTCACTTCAGCTTCTTATACTTAATCCTCTTCGGGGTCACATCGCCCAATCTTTTCTTCTTGTTTTCCTCATAGTCCGAGAAATTACCTTCAAACCAATACACTTGGGAATCCCCTTCAAATGCCAAGATATGTGTACAGATCCTATCAAGAAACCATCTATCGTGAGAGATGATGACGGCACAGCCAGCAAAATTTTCCAGAGCCTCTTCTAATGCCCTCAGTGTATTTACATCCAAATCATTGGTAGGTTCATCGAGCAAAAGTAAATTACCGCCTTCTTTCAAAGTCATGGCAAGGTGGACACGGTTTCTTTCTCCGCCGGATAGGATCCCAACTTTCTTTTCCTGATCTGAGCCGGTGAAATTGAACTTACCCACATAAGCCCGTGAATTCATTTCCTTATTACCCAACTTCATGATCTCGTTTCCACCGGAAATGGATTCGTAAACAGATTTGTTTGGATCAAGGTTATCATGCTCTTGATCTACGTAGGCCAGTTTTACTGTCTCTCCAACTTCAAAGTTTCCCGCATCAGGTTTTTCCCTACCTGTAATTAATTTGAATAAGGTGGATTTCCCTGCACCGTTTGGTCCTATAATGCCCACAATGCCCCCTTGGGGTAGATTGAATGATAAGTCTTCAAAAAGGAGTTTGTCTCCATAAGCTTTGGAAACCCCATTCACTTCAATAACCTTGGCACCCAGTCTTGGGCCAGGCGGGATATACAATTCAAGTTTGGCTTCTTTTTCTTTTCCTTCCTCACTGACCATTTTATCATAAGCGCTCAACCTTGCTTTTCCTTTAGCTTGACGCGCTTTAGGAGTCATGCGTATCCATTCGAGTTCCCGTTCCAATGTTTTCTGACGTTTGGACTCGGTCTTTTCTTCCTGCTTCAATCTACTTTGCTTTTGGTCCAGCCAAGAAGAATAATTTCCCTTCCATGGTATCCCCTCTCCTCTGTCCAATTCAAGTATCCATCCAGCGACATTGTCCAAGAAGTAACGGTCGTGGGTCACTGCTATTACCGTGCCTTTATATTGTTGGAGATGTTGCTCCAACCAGAGTACTGACTCTGCATCCAAGTGGTTGGTAGGTTCATCCAAGAGCAATACATCCGGTTCCTGAAGTAATAAGCGGCAAAGTGCCACCCTCCTTTTTTCACCCCCTGAAAGATTTGCAACATTGGCTTCACTAGGAGGCAATCGGAGTGCATCCATGGCTTTTTCGAGCATCAGGTCTAATTCCCAAGCATTGGCCGCATCCAGTTTTTCCTGAACTTCTCCTTGTTTGGTAATCAGTTTATCCATAGCATCCGGATCATCCATCAATGCGGGATCCATGAATTTTTCATTGATTTCTTCAAATTCTTTCAATAGGGCAACAGTTTCGGAAACCGCCTCTTCCACTATTTCTTTCACAGTTTTAGTAGGGTCCAGTTTTGGTTCCTGCTCCAACATCCCTACCGTATATCCCGGCGACCATACTACTTCTCCCAAAAACTCTTTGTCCATTCCTGCAATGATCCTTAGAAGCGAACTTTTCCCGGATCCATTGAGACCAAGAACACCGATTTTGGCTCCATAAAAAAATGAGAGGTAAATATCTTTCAGAACTTACTGCTGCGGAGGGTAGATTTTGGACACTCCTGCCATAGAAAATATAATTTTTTCAGCACTCATAGTATTGGTTTTGATGAAATTTATTGCATTCAGGACAAAGATGGCAAAAAAAGGTCTTTCTTAGGATAAATGCTTTTGAATTAATTAATTTGCAAAAAAGTAAAGGGGACTACCACACACCAACCTATTAAATCGAAATGGAGCATCCATACGGGTACATTAAAGATAACAA
>NZ_JBGSXS010000256.1:0-4636 GCF_041751335.1 Aquiflexum sp. | reverse complement strand
CCACCTTCCAGCAATTGAATTGCCCTGTTTATTAAATTAATCATCATTTTTTCGGCGCTAACGGTGGTTTTGTGCAGGTATACCTGCCAATACATCAACCTTCTTGCACTGAGAAAATTTTCGATACTGTAAAGTCCCTTTTCTTCAACTACCAATTGGTCATCCTTGATGTCCATCATTTTGATGATCCTGTCCGCACCTATTGTCCCCTCAGAGACTCCTGTAAAGAAACAATCCCTTTGGAGGTAATCCAACCGGTCAATATCAAGCTGACTTGAAACAAGCTGATTAAAAAAGTTCCTCTCATACACTCCTTTGAAGATTTTTATGGCTAAATTCAGTCGTCCTTGCAATTGCTCATTGAGTGTTTCCAGGACTAGGAGAGACAGTTCCTCATGGGATGTATTTTTCAACAAAGTAAATTCAAGGGCATGGGAGAAAGGCCCATGTCCGATATCATGAAGCAGAATCGCAACCATAGCAGCTTCATATTCATCATTACTGATTTCTATTCCCTTGTGGCGCAGGTTGTCTAAAGTAATGCGCATCAGGTGCATAGCCCCGATGGCATGGTGAAATCTGGTATGAAGTGCTCCAGGGTAAACAAAGTCAGTCAAACCCAATTGTTTGATACGACGTAACCTTTGAAAGTAAGGATGGTCAATAATGGTAAAAATCAATTCACCTGGAATGGTGATGAACCCATAAACAGGGTCATTCAGTATTTTATGACTTTTCAATGTCCATGACATTTGATAGGTTTCAAAAGTAATTATAATTTTAAAAGAAATAAACCAAATTTTATGCAAAACTTCAAAATCCTATGGGCAGATGACGAGATAGATCTTCTGAAACCACATATATTGTTTCTAGAACAAAGAGGTTACGAGATTACTACCGTCAACAGTGGTGTGGATGCCATTGAGTCCGTAGAAAAAAATAATTTCGATGTTATTTTTTTAGATGAGATGATGCCCGGAATGACCGGTCTCGAAACGCTCCAACAGATCAAGATGATCAAGCCACAGGTTCCTGTGGTGATGATAACCAAGAGTGAAGAGGAACATATTATGGATGATGCGATAGGAGGTAAAATTGCCGATTACTTGATCAAACCCATCAATCCAAATCAGATTCTGCTTTCTGTCAAGAAAATACTTCAAAACAAACAACTGATTACAGAAAAGACAAACCTTTCCTACAGGCAGGATTTCATGAATATCAGTATGGCCTGTAATGATGCTTCTACCCATCAGGAATGGACGGAGATTTACAAAAGACTGACCTATTGGGAAATGGAGATTGACAAGACTGAAAACAAAAGTATGCAGGATGTCCTCGAAACACAGAAAACAGAAGCCAATGCCAGTTTTGCTAAATTCATCAAAAACAATTACGTGGATTGGATCAGTGACCCAAAATCTTACAAACCTCTGTTGTCCCATAAAATAATGAATGAAAAGGTCTTCCCCTTTATTAAACCTGGTAAGCCCTTGTTTTTTTTGGTTATTGATAATCTTCGGCTTGATCAGTGGGAGGTTATCAAACCTTTGGTAACAGATCACTTCAATGTAGTGGAAGAAAGCACTTATTATAGTATTCTGCCCACCACCACCGCCTTTTCAAGAAATGCGCTATTTAGCGGACTCATGCCGTCTGATATGGCAAGGTTCCATCCCGAACTTTGGGAAGGTGAGGATACAGATGAAGGAAAAAATAATAATGAGGAACATTTTCTATCTGAAAATCTACATAGGAACAGGTTAAACATAAAATTCAGTTACCATAAAATACTTCAGGCATATCAAGGCAAAGCAGTTTTGGAACATTTCCATCAAATGCTCAACAATGACCTCAATGTTTTGGTGTACAATTTCGTGGATATGATGTCCCATGCAAGGACAGATATGAAAATGATCAGAGAACTGGCACCAAATGAATCTGCGTATAGGTCCATCACCAAAAGTTGGTTCGAGCATTCTTCGCTTTTTGAACTTTTTAAAAAAATACAAGCTGCAAAGGCAGATGTCATCGTGACTACCGACCACGGAACCAAAAGGGTAAACCGGCCTTATAAAATAATCGGGGATAAAAATGTCACAACCAATTTGAGATACAAACAAGGAAAGAACCTTAACTTTGAAAGTGGAAAGGTTTTTGAGATTTCAAAACCTGAAGATGCCAAGCTACCAAGGCTCAACATATCCACAAGTTATGTATTTACTGTAGAAGATTATTTCTTTGCTTATCCAAACAATTACAATTATTATGTAAATTACTACAAAGACACCTTTCAGCATGGTGGGGTTTCTTTGGAAGAAATGATTATCCCCTTCATACAACTTGAACCAAAGAATATTTAATTAAATTTGGAAAAGATTTATAGTTACAAGCTTGATGAAATCCAAGATATCGCCAAAAAGATAGTGGGTTTTTGTAGGGAAGAAAAAATCTGGATTTTCAAAGGAGATCTTGGGGCAGGCAAAACCACCATGATCAAATCCATAGCAAAAGTAGTCGGTATTGAAGACAGGGTTTCAAGTCCGACTTTTTCTTTGGTTAATGAATATTGGAATGATAAGGGAAATGTATTTTATCATTTTGATTTTTATAGGCTGGAAGATCCTGCTGAAGCGATGGAAATAGGAGTTGAAGAATATTTCTATAGTGGCAATCATTGCTTTATTGAATGGGCTGAAAAAATACCTGGGTATTTGCCACTTGATTTTATATTGATTGAGATTGAAGTTCAGGAAAATGACAATCGCAAAATAACTTTAAAGCAGATTATAAATGGGAAGTCAAATGGTTGAGATTACGGAAAGGGTAAGTCTATTTCCCAAAGAATCCCCTAAGAAAATAAAAAAATCAAAGAACTCTTTGGTTATTGGTTTACCTGCAGAATCTGCTGTCCAGGAAAAGAGGGTAGTTTTGACACCTGATGCTGTTGGACTATTAGTAAATAATGGGCAGGAGGTTTTGGTGGAGACTACTGCAGGTAAAGATTCCAAATTTACAGACCAAGAATACTCCGATGCGGGGGCTAAAGTGGTATATTCTCCTCAAGAAGCATTTGATGCGGAAGTGGTGATGAAGGTGGAGCCACCCACAGAACAGGAGATAGATTACATGAGGTCAGGCGCTTGTCTGATATCGGCAATTCAGCTTGGAAAGCAAAACGCGGATTTTATCCATGCATTAAATAGGAAAAGGATAACGGCAGTATCCTATGAACATTTGGAAGATAAAGTCGGAGGGATGCCTGTAGTACGCGCTATGAGTGAGATTGCAGGAAGCACAGTGATGCTGATTGCCTCTGAATACCTTAGCAGTGTCAATAATGGAAAAGGATTGATCATGGGCGGTGTGACTGGAGTACCTCCTACCCAAGTAGTTATTATTGGGGCGGGAACTGTTGCAGAATATGCAGCCCGTACAGCATTGGGTCTAGGTGCAAATATCAAAGTTTTTGATAACCATATTTACAAACTCCGTAGGATCAAGCATCTTTTAGGTCAACAGATATTTACATCTACCATTGATAATTTCACCTTGAGCAATGCACTGAAAGAAGCAGATGTAGTCATTGGTGCTCTAAGGGCTGAGAAGGGAAAAAATAAGGTTGTAGTCAGTGAGGAAATGGTTGCCGCAATGATGGAGGGAAGTGTATTGATTGATGTTGGCATCGATCAGGGCGGCTGTATTGAGACTTCAGAAATGACGACACATGAACAGCCAACATTTGTAAAGCATGGAGTGATTCACTATTGCGTACCAAATATCGCATCCCGTGTTTCCAGGACTGCTTCTTTTGCATTAAGCAATATCTTTACACCAATACTTTTACAGATGGCGGATCTTGGCGGAGCGGAGGAAATGGTTTTCAATTACAAATGGTTCATGAAGGGAGTGTATACCTATAGAGGCAGTCTTACCAATGCTTATTTAGCAAGGAAGTTTTCAATGACCCATAAAGAATTGCTCCTATTACTCGCCGCCAGATATTAAGAGAGGAGATTCTGTCTTAATACAAATTCAAGCTGACTGTTGATATCACTGAGGTCAGAAGTAAGTTGTCTATTTTCCAATCTGAGTTGATATACCTCGTATGCATTCTGGATGACATTGCGCATGTATTCTTCCTCCCAAGGCTTAGTCAGATAATGATAGATTTGGCCTTTGTTGATGGCGTCTATCACTGCCTGAATATCAGTGTAACCGGTGAGCAAAATTCTGATTGGATCAGGATTGATCGGTATAATGGATGAAAGGAAGTCGACACCTGTTTCATCAGGCATCCTTTGGTCTGTAATAATGATATGCACATCTTCAGACTTCAAAATCTCTCTTCCTTCATCAGCAGACATTGCCAAAAAGATCTTATAATCTCTCCTGAAAGTTGCTTTAAAGGCCTGAAGATTGTTTTCTTCATCATCTACATACAATATTTTTAATTTTTCTTCGGGTGAATTTATCATGGGGCTTATTCGGATGAATTTTGTTCGAAATGCAAATTAATATTGGGCAATTGGATTAATCTGCCTACAAAGTATCAAAAATATTTACTTAAAAAAAAATCATAACAAAAAATATTAAAATAATAATTCACAGTTATATTTTTTTTAAATGTTTTATG
>NZ_JBGSXS010000255.1:0-6144 GCF_041751335.1 Aquiflexum sp. | reverse complement strand
TAAACAAGAAAAAGGCTACCCGAAAAATCAGGTAGCCTTTCAATTTAATTTAAATGAGACTTATGAGACAGCCTCTCCTCATTTAACCGGATCTCCGTTCCACGAGCTTGCCGAGGGGTATTTTGCATTTATGTCGTTGATAGCCGAATTGGCTGGCTTTATTGTTTTAAAAAAAAATAATGGAACCACAAAAGTGACAAAAGAATACAAAAGTTATTGAATATCGACTTTTAGTGATATAGTCTTTTGTTCCCTTTTGTTTCTTTTGTGGTTCAAGTAAAATTTCTTATGTGATTTTCCAGAATAATGCCGGTATCAAAGAGAACTACTCAATGAGTTTTTTGAGCAGGTCTCTTACCTGTCGATAGGATTTGATATTGTAATTCGCTTGGGTGTATGCATATCCAACCCTTATGGTATAGGCGTTTTTGGGCATGGCTTTGAAGGTGTCTTCATCTGTCCAGTCGTCCCCGATTGCCAAGACAAAATCATATTCTATTCCTTTCATCATTGCTACCGCTGCGCGCCCCTTATTGATATCAGGTCGTTTGATTTCTAAGACCATATTTCCTTCCAATACCTGCAAATTATATCCGCGGGCCATGTATTTGAGATGTGAAAACAGTTCTCTCATTCTCAGGTCCCCTAAGCCGCTCTCTACTTTCCTATAATGCCATACAAGCGAATGGTGTTTTTCTTCGATAAACGCACCTGGAGTCCTAAGAACATAGTATTCCATGATTTTTCTGATTTCTTCCTTCCAGCTATCATCCACCTCGGCGTACAGTTCCCATCCTTCCTTAGATGATTTGCGCTTAACCCAAACACCGTGCTCAGCTATCATATCAATTGACTGACCTTTAAACCATTCGCCAAGGGTATCTTTATCTCTGCCAGAGATAACGACAACTTGTGATTTGGGACTCAAACCTTTGATGATACCTTTTAATTCAGAATCAGGCATGGCATCCTGCGGGTTTGTTTTGAAACCTGTCAAAGTTCCATCATAATCCAAGAACAGGACAGGATTGGAAGCAGATTTGAATTTTTCTTCGATTTCTTGGATAATTTTAGTATCCACCTCTCTTGAGATAAGTTCCGCCTGTTTTCTTTTCACATGCTCCAACCGGTCAAGATAAACTTTTACCCATTGGAAAATATCATACTTCTTCAGGCTTTCCTGCATAGAAACCATTCTGGATTTCTGTTCCTCAGGTTTCATAGCTAAGGCTTGGTAGATAGCGTCTACCACACCCTGCTTATCGTTGGGGTTGACCAATACTGCATCGATGAGTTCTTTGGAAGCTCCGGCCATTTCAGAAAGAATCAATACACCGGTTTGGTCAGTTTTACTTGCAACAAATTCCTTACAGACCAGATTCATCCCATCTCTCAATGGTGTTACCAAAGCAATATCAGACATGCTATAGAAAGCACTCAATTCTTCAAAAGGAAAACCCCTGTAGAAATAGTGAACCGGAATCCAATTTAGGGTGGAATACTCGGCATTTATCCTGCCTACAAGTAAATCTATTTCTTCCTTTAACTCCTTATAGGATTTTACTTTGTCCCTACTTGGTACCACGACCATGATCATGGATATTTTTCCATGTAAATCCTTATGGGTTTTCAAAAGCTCATAGAATACATGGAGCCTTTGAGGAATTCCCTTGGAATAGTCCAATCTATCTATGGTTAGGATCAGTTTTACATCTCCAATTTGGGCTTTAAAATTTTTTACGATATTTTGGGTTTTTCTGCTTTTGGCCTGTTTTTCAAATTTCCCATAATCAATGCCCATTGGAAAGGAATCCACATTGATAATCCTGTTTTCGGCCTGTATATATCCGCTTTCCGAAGACATCCCAGTAATTCTGCCTACAGCACTGAGAAAGTGACGCATGTCGTCATAGGTATGAAATCCTATCAAATCCGATCCGCAGACTCCTTCGAGCAATTCTTTTCTCCATGGAATCATCCTGATGATTTCATAGGAAGGAAAGGGGATATGTTGAAAAAAAGCAATTGTCGCATTGGGCAGTACATCTCTCAGCATTTTTGGCAGGAGCAACAATTGGTAATCATGCACCCAAATGGTGTCGTCCGGATCAGCTTTTTTTAGAATAGCTTCACAAAACAACTGATTGACCCGGATGTAAGCTTCCCAATGTTCTGGGTTATAGACAATGTATTGGGTAAAATAATGGAATGCGGGCCACAAAGTCTCATTACTAAAGCCTTCATAAAACTCCTCCACATCTTCTTTGGTAAGAAATACAGGTGCCATTTTCAGTTCATGCAATTCCAAAATGATTTCGGCACGCTGTTCGGGGTCTTCAACTGTATTGCCTGGCCAACCAATCCAGATATTATCCCCTGATTTGTAGATGGAGCCTAGGCCTGTGGCCAAACCTCCCGCCGATGGTTTAAATTCAAATCGGCCATTTCGATGTCTAAGTGAAACAGGTAGTCGGTTGGATACAATTATGGTTTTTGACATTACTGGGAATTTAAAACAATTAATGAATTTTTTAAAAGAAAGATTTTTAAATATAGTCATTAAAGCTCAAAATTTGACCAATTTTAGAGGTTTTTGACCCAAATTGATAATGTTAAATTGTAGTCAATTATCTTTATTATTATAATTTAGAATTCAAAAACACATCATCAAAATGAAATATTTTAAACCCTTTGTCCTTCTTTTTGCAGGTATTTTCTTTGGCATTTCAAGCTTTGCCCAGACTGAACCCCATGCTTTTTACCTCACATGGACCTCTGATCCTACCACCTCCATTGAGGTTGACTGGCATTTGGATGCCATTAACCCGACAACATTGTATTTCAGAAGAAAGGGAACAGAAAAATGGCATTCTTTCCAAAGTGATGTGTTACCTTATCCTTTCTCTCCCAGGTATGTCCACCGTGTAGGACTTCAGGATTTAAGATCCAATACTGAATATGAACTCAGGTTTGCCTCTTCTGATTCCATTTATTACTTCCGCACATTACCAAAGAACCTCAACAACAAATCCCTCAAGATTGCTATCGGAGGCGATTCCATGCATCGCAAAGAATGGTTTGAAAAAACTAGTAGGGTAGCGACATCCTATGATCCCGATTTTGTGATTATCGGAGGAGATATGGCTTACGAAAATGGATTGGCTGTTAATATCCAAAGGATTTATGATTGGTTTGATGTCTATACAAATACCTTAGTCACAGATGATAACCGTATTATTCCCTGTATTGTCGCGGTAGGTAACCATGAATTAGTTGGGGGATATTATACCCAGCATGAAGGGTATGAACAGACTAGCGAATTCAGAGGGAGGATAGCCCCGTATTTTTATGGACTCTTTGCATTTCCTGGACAGCCGGGCTACAATGTGCTGGACTTCGGAAAATACCTGAGTCTGATCATTTTGGATACAGATCATACCAATCCCATTGAAGGTGTACAGACAGAATGGCTCAGGAGAACCCTTGAATCCAGAAAAAATGTAACGCATAAAATCCCCATTTACCATGTTACTGCATACCCTTCAGTCAGAGATTATAATGGAATTACCCAAACCTTGGTAAGGGAAATTTGGACACCGATTTTTGAAGAAAACGGGGTGAAGATGGCTTTCGAAAACCATGACCATGCCTACAAAAGAACTTATCCAATCAAAGCACAACAAATAGATGAATCCGGGATTGTATATGTGGGTGACGGTTCTTGGGGAGTTCAACCACGGGAAGTTCATAGCTTAGACAGTGCTTGGTATCTCAAAAATGTACAGTCTGTCAGGGCATTTAGCTTGTTGACTTTGGAAGGAGGTAAGTTTAGCTTGATATCTGTGGATGAGGACGGGAATGTGATCGATAGGTTTCCAGAAAGTGATTTGTTGATGAGAGAGGAAGATTGAGGAAGGAGAGGTTTAGAACCATTTTCGGAGCAGTGGATTTTTCTCTACGTTACCAATGACCTAATCGGAGCAGCCGTCAACTTGACGGTAGGAAGGGTCTCACGAGGAGCAGGAAATGATAAATTTTAACATAAATAGGACCTTTGGAGATCCCTCATGCCTCGGGATGATACTTGCCTGCCGTAGGTAGGGGTAACCTGATGTCATTACCTATTTTGAACATTTACAAAAATTTTAAAGACTCAAAATTGCAAAGGGAAAGTCTTTGACACAATTAAATCAAATACTGGATTCAAGAAGTAATAAGCCTTTCATTTTCAGCCAAATCCTAAATACGCTTCACCCTATTAACCATCCACCCCAAAACAAACCCCACTAAAAAAACAGCCATGGTCCCCAGCACAATGGCCAAATTCTTATGCAAATCGAGAACAGGCCAGCCTTGAGCCCTGAGTAACTCCTCCAGACTTATCCATGCGATGATGATCAAGCCAAAGATTACACCTATTATAGCGGGCATGTTACTTTTGGACTGGGTAAGAACACCCAAAAGGAAAAGACCCAATATTCCACCACTGAAAATCGAAGCCAATGCCCACCAGGCATCCAATGCGCTGCTGACCCCATTGAAGGCCAGTCCTATTAGAATAGCTGCAATTCCCATGATAAATGAGGACAAATAAAGTACATTGAACTCAGCAGCTTTAGGGAGTTTTGGGAAAAGGTATTTTTTGACATGATCTTCCAATATCACCGTCGCCGAACTGTTGATGCTAGTGGATAAAGTACTCATACCCGCCGCAAAAATGGCCGCTATCATCAGTCCGGTCAATCCAACAGGTAGAGATGAAACAATGAAATAGGGGAAAACTTTATCAGCATTTTCAAAGGCCTGTAATTCCAATTGTAGGTTTTCGGGAAACTGTTGGTAATAGGCAAACAATGATGTACCGATCATGAAAAACAACAAAGAAACCGGAACATAAAGCAAGCTTCCCAACCAAGTTGACGCTTTGGCTTCTGATTCTGTTTTGGCTCCCAAATACCGTTGGATATAACTTTGGTCCACCCCAAAATTCTGTAGGTTGATAAATAATCCATAAACCAGAATCACCCAAAAAGTATTTTGACCCAAGTCAAAGGAAAAACTGCCCAAGGAAAGTTTGTTTTGGTCTTGGGCTATTTCAATTACCTCTGGAAAACCTCCCGGCATTTCCCAGATGATCAATATAAAACAGGTCAATGCACCTGCTATCAATAATATCCCCTGGACAGCATCCGTCCAAACCACAGCTTCAATCCCCCCTAACATGGCATATATCGTCACTCCAATACCTGTAGTTATGATGATCATCGGTATACTCCATCCAAATAATGCGTTCATGGGCAGCGCCAATAAATACATGATAGCTCCCATTCGGGCCAATTGTGTCAAGAGATAGCATGTTGAAGCATAAACCCTTGCCCATAACCCAAAACGGTTTTCAAGATAGGCATAGGCTGAGGGGCTCTGCAGTTTTCTGTATAGTGGGATGAAATAGTTCACAGCAATGAAAGCCGCCAAAGGGATGGAAAGGCTAAAAACAAAACCGTTCCAATTGGACTGATAGGCACTGCCAGGTAAAGCCAAAAAACTGATACTACTGACATATGTTGCAAAGATGGACATCCCCAATGCCCATGCAGGTAACCTACCTCCTCCGCTGATATAATCTATAGAAGTTCTTTTTTTGAAATAAAAAGAAGCTCCAAAGGCAATTATTCCAGACATATATACCAAAAAAACAATCAAGTCAATAAGAGGAAGATTCATAGATTGTCATAGGCGGTAAGGAATTAATTGCTTTTAATTTTGAAAATGATCTTTTCAAGATTTTGTACTATGGTTTCTTTTGCTTTGGTATCCACAGATTGCAGTGGTGGAGCGATATGAGGTTCACAGATACCCAAATAATATAGACTTTCTTTGACACCGCAGAGATAGCTGGAGCTTTTTGGGCTACATCCATAAATGTTCTTTGAGATTTCAAGAATTAGAGGCTGGATTTTGTTGACCAAATCCAGGTCCCGGTTTTTTGCAGCCTCGAAAAGTCGGACATAGAGGTTGGGAAAAATATTTGCGCCTCCGTTAACCCCCCCATCCCCGCCCGAAAGTACTGACTGTGATAACATTTCTTCAGGGCCAATCAAAACGGAGAATTCAGGTTTTTCTTTTTTTAATGCCAATAACTTC
>NZ_JBGSXS010000254.1:0-2327 GCF_041751335.1 Aquiflexum sp. | reverse complement strand
GGAAGATTAAAAAAACAAAACCAAATTTGCTTTTATGGTACACCAACAGAAGGTTGGACACTCGACAACGAAAGCCTCTCGAGGTCTAACAACAACTTTCTCTCCCCCTGGGCAAAACAAATCGCACAAAACCATGTCAACACCAACAATACCAAAATTAACGCCAATAATCCACCCATGGGTTAAAGATCTAATCAGCGATCTTGACGCAATAAATTCTTGGATTGCGCAGTACGGGTCTCCTATTAATCTCCTGAATTTGGATTCATTTAAACAGAATCATTTGAAATTCGATAAGCTCTTCCATCAATATGGACTGAAAAACAGTTTGTTTTTCGCAAGAAAGGCCAACAAATGTAAAAGTTTCGTTTGGGCTGCACAAGAATTGGGGTTTGGGGTTGATACCGCAAGTTTGAATGAAATCAAAGATTGTATCCATGCGGGATTGAGTCCGAATAAAATCACTGTTACGGCAGCTGTGAAAAATCGTGAGCTCCTTAGCTATGTGGTTGCCCACCAAATCCCGATTATTTTGGATAATGAGGATGAATGTGAGCTGCTACATCAAATTCTTGTTGAAAATGGTAAGACTTTACAAGTTGGATTTCGATTGGGTGGTTTTTGGCATCATGGTGAAAAATTATATTCGCGATTTGGCTTTGATGTAGGTGATATTGTTGATTTTATCTCGGCAAATCTTACTGAAGCGGGTAAATTCAGTAGATTCAACTATCATGGGCTACACTTCCACCTGAATGGATACAGTACAGAAGAACGGACAAATGCATTATCACAAACCTTAGATGTAGCTGATGAACTTTCGGAGTTAGGATTTGAAACTTCTTTTACAGATATGGGCGGAGGAATTTTGATGAATTATTTAGCCTCTTCCTCAGAATGGGAGGCATTTCATCGAATACTTAAGCAAAGTATCCAATGTGACAAAAATGAGATTACATTCCAAAAAGATTTGCTTGGGATTATCAATGTTGAAGGAAAATTATTCGGTGAACCAAAAGTCTATCCATATTATAATGAATTGTTTCAGGAAAGATTTATAGAGAAAATAATGACAGGTATTAAGGATGGGATTCCGCTCTACAATCATTTGATCCAAAGGAATATTGAGTTGAGGATTGAACCGGGACGATCGCTGCTGGATCAGGCTGGGATTACGATTGCCAAAGTTGCTTTTAGAAAAAAAGATTCGCAGGGTAGACTTCTGGTAGGACTGGAAATGAATCGTACCCAAATGTTCAGTTCGAGTGCTGACTTTCTTCTTGATCCAATTTTTCTTCCGCAAAACACAGGTATTGATGCACCTTGTGAAGTTTATTTTGTGGGCGCATATTGCCTTGAACAGGAACTGATTTTAAAAAGAAAGATTTCACTCAGTCAGTATCCTGAAGTCGGAGATTTAGTATGTTTCGTCAATACCGCAGGATATATGATGCATTTTTACGAAAGCGAAGCTCACCTATTTGATCTTGCCCAAAATCTAATTGTGGAGAAGAGAGATACTTGGGAAGCTGTACCTGATGAGTAATATTGGATGAAAAAACCCGGAACTTCCGTTCCGGGCTATTAAAACTTCCTTTTACAAGGATTTTACTGTTCTCAAAAAAATGGTTCCTTTCTTTTTAAGGTCCCTTTGGGTGATTTTAAATGAGATGAATTCTTTGAAAAAGTTAAGACTATAATCAGGCCATCTGCTTTTTATTCTGATATGACATCCAATAAAAATAGAAAAAGCCCAATTGAGGAATCGCTAACAACAATACATTGGGCAAGATTGAGCCTGATGCACTTCCGATTTCGATTCCGAACAAATTAAATACGGTAAGGATAGACAGTACCGCAACCAACGCAAACACATTCGCCAAAATCAATTTTGTCTTGTTTTTCATAATTATATAAAAGGGTGATTAAAGGGTGATTAATCGAAACTTATGCTGCAATAAAAGGGATGTTTTGTAATCACTTCCCTTAAATGCTCCTCTAAGATGTGACAAATTATTTTAATTCCAAAACCTTAAAAGCGGGCTGGTATCTCAAACAAGAGAGCTGAAAATGAGTAATTTGGAAGTAACAGGAATACATAAAACAAATATTGCAGATGGATAAATAGAATTTGTATTTGGCCAAAAAGTAAGTGGTGAAAAAAAAATTAATAAACAGTGAAAATATTTTTTTCCAATGTCATTATAGTCGATCATCTCATCAATGGGTCGTATCACTGTTTCTTGAAGTTTCTGTTCGACCCCTTCGAGGTCGCTGGTCCGCAAACGGCCATTTTTGCTATAAACATATCACCCTTTCAGGGTCGG
>NZ_JBGSXS010000253.1:0-16914 GCF_041751335.1 Aquiflexum sp. | reverse complement strand
CATTGCTCAATGGAGCACTGCTTGTGTAGGCTACAGGCAATCCTGAAGTGGCCGTTGCTGCTACCGTAAAGCCTGTATTAAATACCGCACTCGAAGGTGAAGCAGTCGTTACATTGATCGTTTGATTCGCTTTATCAATAATAAACGCCAATGCATCTGAAGTTGCCTCGTTGAAATTATCATCTGACGCCACTTTCGCAGTCACTTCATAGCTTCCAGCATTTGTTGGCTTGGTAGAACTTGCTGCATAAGTAGTTCCTGATACGCCTACATAACTGAAGGTCACATTACCGGTAGAACCTGATTTGGTTACTTGGTCTGGGCCTTGAGGATTGGTATTATAGGTAAATGGTCCAGCCGCATTCACCGATATCGTAGACTCCGCTTTGCCAATCGTGAACGCATAGGCTGCGGAAGATTTGCCGTTGAAGTTGTCGTCTGCAGCAACCGTGGCCACTACCGAATAACTTCCCGCCAAGGTCGGCTTGTCCGCTAATGGACCGTAAGCCGCTCCCCCGTTACTTGTCCCACTGTAGCTGAAAGTCACCAAGCCCATAGAGCCGGTAACATCAGAAGTTGATGGACCCTGTGGGGCCGCATTATACGTGAAGGACGTTAATCCTGTCGCTACTATCGTAGACTCCGCTTTAGTTACTGTCAATATTCCCGTAGCCGTTGCTGGAGTGCCACCACCATTTAATGAAACTGTAAAATTATAAGTCCCTGCAGGAACATTTGGAGCAATATTTAAAGTCAAAGTAGCCCCAGGGAATGCATTACTGCCATTTGACGTGAATGATTCGGAGGGAGAAAATCCACCTGATGTTACACCTGATGGCAAACCAGATACACTATATGTTCCATTTACTGTTCCAGTAGTTCCTCTTATTGAAGTTATATCATAAGTAGGTGCACTGGAAGTACCATAAACAGATACGCCAGATTGTGGACCAACTGAAACACTACCAACAGAGCCAGCACTACCAGATACATCGAATGCATTACTAGTTCCAGTAGCTGAAGATTTTGTTGCTGTAATTGTGGCTCCAGAGAAGGCTGGATTTATAGTGACACTGTGCGAAGCTAAAACACCATTTGAGAAATTTGAAGTGTTTCCTGATCCTGAAGTAAGCGCAGCGTTTGAAGAAATGGATACGTTATTTCCTCCTCCACTAAATGAAGTAGCTATATTGTTAAATTGATCTCTTGCCGATATTTTAATATTGAATGCAGTTCCAGCAATTTGATTTGGAATATTTCCACCCGCAGATGATTCTACCTGAAAATTATTTGCAGCTCCAGCAACTTGTGAAAGAGAGACTATGTTTTGCGGTGATGATAAATTCTTAAGTGTTCCTGTAAAACCTAACACAATTGTTCCACTATTTGGTAGTGGGTTTCCGTCAGTAGACCTTATTTCTACTCCGCCAATAGTAATTTGGTCATTACTATTCGAACTAGTAGTACCTGAAGCTAAAACTGAAACCGAAATGGTTATTGTGGTCGCTGTTGCACTCGAAAGCGAAACAGTTCCCAGATCTGAACCCGGAGTTTTTGAAACAGTTACCCCTGTTGTTTTGAATTCCCAACCACTTGGTGATGTTAAAACTATTTGGTTGAAATCGGTGGAAAAATCATTCCTATTTCCGGAACCATTTCCTTCCCGTACGATCACATTTCCCAAAGAGGTATAAACGGGAGAAGCTGCATTGGCTGCCTTATCTGCTGATATATTGAAAGATATTGGAAGAACGGTTGAACCTGAAACTACGAGAAAAGCACCGACTGCTTTCCTTCCGCAGTCAAGGTAAAAGTCACGCCTAAATGCCTTTCAAAAATCGGAAATTCCACTCTGAAAGTACCATCCGGATTTACGGCTATATCATGATAATCATGAATATGGTCGACAAAAGGATCTTCCTCGAAGTGTAGATCCACAAATTGATCACCTATCCAGCCTTCACCTGTGATGATGGCGGTTTCTCCGGGAGCGTAGTCGTCCTTGTCGGAGGTGACGGTCTGGGCATTTGTAGCCTCTCCAAACAGCATCATTCCGGCCAACATGGGCAGGAAGAGCAGTAGGCGCATGGTTTGCAGTAATTGTTCTTTCATAGTAAAGGGAATTAAAAATTATGGATGATATAGATTATTTTATTTTTTAAATGGGTGATCAAGGTTGTGAGATAGTCTGTTTTACCAAGAGCATAGTCATCCTTGTCTGTCGTCTCCGTGGGTTCGGATCTGGGGGCATAGCTTTGTGCAAAGACCGGCACTGCCAGGTAGCTGAACACAAAAGCCATTAATAGTAAAACTTTTGCTTTCATATTATTTTGGGTTAAAAATTTTGTTTCAAATAATAAAATCACTTGCAATACATAGGTCAAACAACATACTCAAACAAATCACACCTTTGTATTTCGAATCAAATAAAAAGATTTTTACATATAAAAAAAAGCTATGTGTTATTTTTTCCTATTTTTTAATATTACCAAAAAATTAGATTTTTAATATATTTTAGAAGAAAAAAAATATTAAGAAAGTTTTGAGGATTAAAAATGTTAACAATTAATGTTTGGTGTTTATTAATAAATATTTCAATCCTAGAAAAAAAAAATATTTTTTTTCAAAGTTCATGCTCATTATGTCCTTTTCGATTCAAATCAGTAAGATGGTATCACTTTAATCTATTGATTTTGAAAATCGATCTTGGGAAATCTTGATGTAAAAAATATGCCTTTGGCTATTTCCATTAAAAAAGGCTTTCCAAATTTTTGGAAAGCCTTTAAAAGAATAAATTATTTTGAACAATCAATACCTTGCAGGATCGAGGCTTCTGTATTCACGAATAGATTTATCAGTTGTATTGATCCTTGCTGATTTCAGTTCAGATATCGGTGCGGTGTCAATTTGGGCCACACCTCCAAGCACTAAATTATTTTCCTGATTGTAAAATAATGGAAAATCATTGGGTCCCAATTCAATGACAGAGGCACAAGCTACTGTCAAATTGGACATATCTCTGGTAATTGGATGTGGCCTTAAAGAACTGGCCGGTAGAATTGGATGTAGGCCATCATCATCCAGGCAATCGACGGCCTGCCCAACGTTTCGCATGACAGCACCCATATTGATCAAAAACTGGTTTTCGACCTGGATTCCGGAAGTACCATAAAAACTAATATGCTCTCCTACAAAGACGATCCTTCCGCCTTCTTCACCAAATTTTTTCAGTTCATTGATTTCCCCTAAAGTAAATGCTATTGTAGGCATATATAAAAAGAGAATTTTCACATCTGAGGGGATATTAACCAGACTTCCGGAACTGGAAAAAACTGATTCAATTGCAAATCCTTCACCTGTAATGACATTTCTGAAAGGAATAAAGGTGTAATTTCCTGTCCCTGTTGTACATGGGGTAAATGAATTTCCTCCCACCGCATTTCTCCCACAATCAAACCAAACTTTTTTTCCGGAGGACCTGATTCCCGGGGCATCATAGTTCAGGAAGTTTTTGACCAAAAGTACATTGTTGGGATTTCTCATCGCCACATCGTCAAAGATGTTGATGTCGTTGAATACCACAACATCCCTTCCCGGTCTCGGCGCATCATCTGCCACTTCCTGAACGAAAAGTGAAGCTGTACCTATGACATCCTGCACCTGGGCTTTGATTGGGCTAAAGCCAAATTGCAGTCCTTTGGCCAATCCATTTTGGTTTATGGATGCCACACTGGAGTTGCCCACAAACCATGATATTTTTTGGTCTTCCAATACCTCATCATAGAAATTATAGACTATTGCAGTAAACTGCTGCTCGCCATCTTTCAATACCGTAGCTTCTTCAGGCAATACTTCTATCCTTGCAGGGCAGATTTTGTCCTCAATTCTGAAATCAATTTTGAAAGATTGGTTCTGGACCAAGGGAATGATGCCTGAATTCAACGGTTTTGTCTTTGCAGGTACAATTCCCACATCTACAAAACCCAAAACCCTGGAACCTACTTTGACCCTGATCCTGTAGATTTTGCCCAATACCGCTTTGAGTTCAGAAGTATTCCAAGTTGCCGAGTAAAATTCCTCTGACTCATTTACAGCAATCACATTAGGTCCGGTTCCACCGCGTCTGAATGTGGCCAGGACATTTTCAAAATTAAAATCATCACTTATCTCAACCACAGGTTGAAGGTTGGGATGAAATCTACCTTTGTATTTGGGAGTCTTACCCACTGTCGGAGCAAGGAAATAAAACTCATCTATCCCATCGTTTGCAGCATCGGAAATACCGATTTTACCATGATTGAGGGATAGGGAATTTGCCAGAATTTCAATGTCATTGGACAGGTCATCGTCATTGACAAAATTCTCGGTGCATGCAGCGATCAATAATAAGAAGCTGCTAAGGATGAAAAACGGAAAATACCATTTTATATTTCCCATTTTTGGTGCGGGGATTTTTTGATTGAACATACTTGATTTGGGTTAAAAGTTTACAGAAGGGAATGATCATTAAAATGAAATACAATTAATTATATAAAAATGGCATTTTATTGATAAAGTAAAAATACCCCAAAAGTGGTATTTTAATTTTTTGAGTTGTAAAAAAATCAGCCGAAACAATAAATATTATGGTTATACACTTCTTTGCCAGTAACCCAATATTCTATTAAATACAGGACGGAAGACCGAAGTCGGAAGACCGATGTACCGGGCATACCATTATCCTGCCAAGAATTATATTGAATTACAATTTTACTGGCATCATTGCGTACATACATAATAAATTTTGAACTTTTATTTGTTAGCAAACTGTAACATAAAAAATTGCCGGGTTCCTGTGTCCAATGCATAAAAAAAAGGGAGACTTTCGCCTCCCTTCTTCAATTCATGGTAGAATTTTTACTTTGTTACTTTATCCACTTCAGATTTGGCTTTTTTTGCCAGTTTATCCACCTCATCACTGACGTCAGATACTTTTTTGGTTAATGTGTCAAAGAAGGTATTCATTTTGTTGGAAGCTTCATCGAGATACTCCCCGCTTTTTTTGGTGATTTTTTTTCTTGTCACCTCACCTTTTTCAGGTGCTACCAATATGCCGATTTGCACGCCTATAGCGGCGCCAACTAAAGCTCCTAAAACAAATTTTGTTGAACTCATAGATATAGTTTTTAAAGGTTAGAAAATAATAAAAGATATTTTTATTGAATATTTTAAATTAATCAATAATCAATCCAAAATATTCAACAGGTCTATATTAAGTTACGGAATTGATAATTTGTTGTTGTGGGAAGTGGAGATTAAGAAGTAAGATGTAAGACTCAAGACACAAGATTCAAGACTGACCAACTTAATTTTTTAAAGAGTTATAAAAGAAGTGAGAGACGAATTGCGAGAAGCGCGATGAAAGAGGTTAAAGTACTGTAATTTAGCGAATTACTAACAGAATTTTTACAATGAACTACTCAAAATCTGCTTAGCGGAAGGTAGTACTTTAATTTTAAAAAAACTCACAGCCCTATATCCTGACACTAAAAACTAGACAACTACCATATTGAATGTTCTGTAGACAAGCCTGACAACTCGACAACCTTGCATATCTTTAACTGACAATCTGACAAGATTAAAATCCTACTCCCTTATCTCACAGAACTCTTTACCACAATAGTCCTGACAGGGTTTAAGGGGTCATTGCTGAAAATGGAGATATGCTTGTGGTCTATTCCTTTTCTTCCTTTGGGATCAAAGGTAAATTTCAGGTCTGTTCTTTCACCTGGTTCAAGTTGATCTTTTTCTAAGTTAAGTTCTACACAAGAACAATTCGCCGATACTTTTCTGATCTGCAAGGGTTCTTTTCCCATATTGGTAAAAGTAATGCTTCGACTTATCTTGGAATTAGCTGAAATTTCCCTTAAATCAATATCTGTTTCAGAAAGCCCCAATTTTGGAACAACTTCTTCCATGCTTTTTGGCACAGGTGAAAAATACTCGTAGACAACAGACATGATTCTCAAATCAAGTTTTTGGTCACCATTCAATCCAATCTGCACCCTTTCATCGAAATAACCCAAATCATTCTTTTTTTCACCATCATAGGAAAAAATAAGCAGACCTCTCTGACCGGGTTTGAGATTTTCCGGTTGCAATGAAACCAGGAGATATGCAGGAAGACCTTCCTGAACCTTTTCAAGCGAGGCTTCCATACTTCCAAAATTATGAACTTCAATATATTTTATTTTTGGTTCATTGGTAAAAACATTACCCATATTGACCGCCGAAAGCTTTAATCCAAGATCACCTATTCTATGTGGATAGGCCATTTCTATGTTTTCGGGAATTGGCATATTGATACCCTCTAAATATAAAGTATCACCATATATGTCCTGATTGGTTCTGATGATAATCACTTTTGAAAATTCTCCTCCCCTATGGTCCGGATCAAATTGCACTTTGATGGAGGCAATGTTTTCCCTAGACAGGGTGTCTTTTGAAAAATCAACTGTGGTGCATCCACAATCCGTAGTGACAAGCGTGATATAGATTGAATCCGGATGGTTATTGACGGCAAAAAATTCAGCTTGAACAGGTCCATTTTCTTCCAAAATTGCTCCGATATCAATTTTCTTTTGCTCCCAAGTTAGGGTTTTTCTTTCAAGTGTTTGAGCACCAAGAGGTAAATACAATAGTCCTGTAAGGGATAACGTAAGGCTTAGAAACATGCAATTCTTCATATGGGCAAATAACGTGAAAAATCGAACGAATTGTACCTTGAATTTTTTATTTTGCGTCAAATTTTAAAATAATGGCAAGAGTCCTTACTGGTATTCAAAGTTCAGGCAAACCACATTTGGGAAATATCCTTGGTGCTATCGCACCCGCTGTGGAATTGACAAAAAAAGAAGAGAATGAATCATTTATATTTATCGCTGACCTTCATTCCGTAGTTTCCATCAAAGATGGGGAACAAAGGAAACAAAACACCTTGGCAGTGGCTGCAGCTTGGTTAGCTTTTGGATTGGATATTGAAAAAACAGTTTTCTATAGACAATCCAGTATACCTGAGGTAACCGAACTGACCTGGTACCTGAGTTGCTTTACGCCCTATCCCATGTTGGCAAATGCCCATAGTTTCAAGGATAAGTCAGATCGCTTGGCTGATGTAAATGCCGGACTTTTTACGTATCCTGTGCTGATGGCCTGTGACATCTTATTATATAGTGCTGATATTGTGCCTGTTGGAAAGGATCAGCTACAGCATCTTGAGATGGCAAGGGACATCGCAACTTCATTCAACCATAGAATGGGGGAAGACATCCTGACCATACCTGAAGCAATAATTTCTGAAAATGTCATGACTGTCCCAGGGACCGATGGACAGAAAATGAGCAAGTCCTATAACAACTACATTGATATATTTTTATCTGAGAAAGAATTAAAAAAGAACATCAATAGCATCATCACTGATAGTACCCCTTTGGAGGAACCCAAAGATCCTGATACCTGCAATGTTTTCAAGTTATACTCCCTTGTGGCAAATGAACAACAGACTGCCAACCTAAGAGAAAAATATCTCGCGGGGAATTTTGGTTACGGGCATGCTAAAATGGAATTTATGGATCTTATTCTATCGAAATACTCCGAAGAGAGAAAGTTGTACGATCATTTCATGAAAAACCCCAAAGAACTTGAAGCCAAACTCGCAGCCGGTGAAGCCAAGGCAAGGGCTATTTCGAAAGAAATTTTGGGGAAAGTTAGAGAAAGATTGGGTTTTTAGATTTCCTACCTTTCAATTTTGGCTAAAGCCTTTTGGTATTAGGAATTTATTTGTGAATGGGCTAATGCCCAATCCTATTGATAAATTCCCCTGTCTGAAAAAGGGAAAATAATATTAGTTGGCTATAGGCATCATCGTGGATAATCACATTGGAAATTTTATTTGAACCACAAAAGAAAAATATCGGGAGAAGGGTCTCTCGAGGATCAGGAAATGTATTATAAACATAAATAGGACCTCTGGAGATTCTTCGTACCTCAGAATGACGGCTGCCTAGGGGGTAACTTGATGTCATTCCCTTTCTGTAAATGCCAATTTTTATTACTCAGGATGACGTGCAGGTTTGGGTCAAGCTGATGTCAGCCACCTTAGCCTCTCGCCACCCAAAGGTCTTTCATGGACTTTCCATTGATTCTAAGGACAAATCTGGTGGGATTTGGGATCAGAACCAACCTCACGTCCATTTTATCAAATTGTTCTGACTCTATGGGAACCCCTTCGCCACCTTTGACTTCATAGGTGACTTTTCCAAAGGAATCAGGTTTCATAGGATGATAGACGTTGGCAAGGTATGCTGAGGGTAAAAGTACCTCATTATCAGATTTCAATTGGTCATATATCTTTTCCAAAGCCGACTCCAATTCATCCCCAAAATCATCATTAAAATCGTCCTCCAAATCATGAAGTTCTTCTTCAATATCATCGTATGATTCATCTGAATAGGGTATCTGGCTTAGGGCTATCCTTTTTTCTACAATAGTGGAAAGATCTGCGTCAAGTTTTTTAAAATCCATGAGTCTTGTCTGATTAAAACGCGAAGTTATCAATTATGCTCAGGGATTCCAAAAGCTTAATCCATAATCCGGCTGATCACCACTTTACCTTTTTGAGGATCAGCTTGGTATTGGACAAATAAACCATTATTGTCTTTTTGGATTACGGGATCAGAAACATTTTTCTGTTGATTCACATTTACTTTTTTCCATGTTTCAGGAATGTAAGTTTTTAAAGTCAGTGTCTCGGTATACCAATATGGATCCAAATCAGAACTGAGATCGACACTTATTTCAGTATCGGATACTGCCATACTTATCTCGGTTTCCATTCTTTGACGCATATATTTGGTCACTTGCGCAAATGTACCCACCCAAATATCCGAAGATTTGGAGGCGATATATTCAAAATAGTTCCGGATTCTATCTTCAGGAATAGCTTCCCATCCAATCCCTTGAATCCCATGAAAAACCAATACCAACCAAGTATCCTCTCTGGTCAGAATATCATCCACCCAAGAATTCATCAGTTCGGGGGAAGTTTTTGACAATGGACCTCTTTGCCATTGAATATATTCTTTCCCATAATCTTCGCGAGGGTCAAATTTTCCCGAACGGTTGATCTCTTCCAAATAATCCTCCGGCATCCTGTTTCGGGTAGCCGGAAACATGTCCAAAGCGTATTCCATCACCCTTTCATTTTCGGTACCAAATGGACATTCGGCAGAAAACAGGTACTCCCTACCCAATTGTTCCTCAATCTCATCCCTGCACTTTTCCAATTCATACAACAGATTGGCCTCATCCAAAACAGCCAATCGGGGATGGGAGATGGTGTGCACGCCAAATTCATGGCCCCTTTTGGCATATTCCCTGATTTCATCCCAATCAATCATTGGACCGTCTATGATTTTTGGCGTGACCAATGTTTGGGTTTTGGATTTTCTGGCCAACTCAAAAGCTTCATCCACGATCTGACATGCTGCTTCTTCTCTTCCCTGTTCATAGGTCGCACCTGCACGATCATGAAAAGAAACGGCATTGGGTATATCCAAAAAACGGATTAGCGAAGCCCTTTCAAAAATATTATCCTTTGATGTTTTGATGGTGGCTGTTTCTTTGACAATCAATTGGGGATCACGACCCAAAAATTTGGCCCTATAGCTTGAAGTTGGCATTTCTCCGGTATTGATATAAAAGGTGCCTTTCATATTCAATTCTTCCATGATCGGCAACGCCACATGAAATTGATTATATGTACCATCATCATAGGTGAGTGAGATAGCGGCTTTTTTTCCCTCAGGCCATTTGAGGATTTCAGTTTGCAGAATATATTCCTGCCTACATGCTGTTTGGAATACAAGAATGAAAACCAGAATAAACGAGATTAATGATTGTTTTGAGTCCATGTGAAATTTTTATTTGCGAGAATTTAAAAAAATAAAGGATGATTCTAAGGTGATTTTTGATAATTGGAACCTTTAGGACTAAATTTCCAGCTAAATCATCCATGATCAAATTATTTGATATGCAAAATTTCAAAAACCACACCCGCTATTTTCCATTGCACCATTTTGTTGTTACTCCTTTGACTTTGATCATTCTGGCTTGGTCCTTGGTCAATCTTTTCACTGTTTGGGGAACAGATGAAGTATCCCAAGCAGGATATTTCTTGGCCATAGCATTTGCATTGGCCCTACTACCTGTCATTGCTAGAATATATGCGCTCAAATCACAGGACAGGATCATTCGCTTGGAGATGAGGCAACGTTATTTTGAATTGACCGGAAAATCATTTCTGAAACTCGAAAACAAACTCAGACTTTCCCAAATTATTGCCCTTAGGTTTGCTGGAGATGATGAATTGTTGACCTTGATGGATAAAGCGATAAAGGACAAGATGAGATCCAAGGAAATCAAAAAATCAATCAAAAATTGGCAGGAGGACAGAAGACGTGTATAAATACCTTCTTATAATGATAATGGCATTTTCGAGTATGAATGCATCCGCCCAAAATGATATTGAAATCATTGCTGAGAAATTGGCCCAAGAACAATTGGATGCATATAACAATCGGGACATAGAGGCCTTTGTTCTTCCCTATGCAGAAAATGTCAAGGTGTTTAATTTCCCTTCTGAGTTACTCTATGAAGGCAGGGAAAAAATGTATGATTTATACGGAAGGATGTTTGCCCGTACCCCGGATCTCCATTGCAAGTTGGTCAACAGGATGATCTTGAGCAATACAGTCATCGACCATGAAGAAGTCACCATCACCAAAAATGAACCACCCATGCGGGCCATCGCCATTTATAAGATCGTAGATGGCAAAATAGCTGAAGTTTATTTTGTGAGGGAGTGAAATATGAATTCGAAGTTCATCATTAAAAATTTTGAATAATGAACAGGGAATATCGAATGATGAATGATGAAGTCTTTGGGTTTCTGTCGAAATTAGGGTCAATTTTTTTTTAAAATGTTGGGGAGTACCATTGACTTAATTGAAGCAGCCGTTACCCTGATCCCGATGGGAGAAGGGTCTCCTAAGGATCAGTAAATGAGAGAATTATCATAAATAGAACCTCTGGAGATCCTTCGTACCTCAGGATGACGGCTGCCTAGCTGTTAACTTAATGTCATTCCTTTTCTGAATATTTCAAAAATATTGGAGACTCGCAATAACACTCACAACATCCCCAAATCTTAAATCTACCCTCTAAAATCTACCTTTCCACCTTCACCCCTTATCCTTTCTCCTTCATCCTTTCCTTGGTTCTCAAATCTAAAATCTTAAATCTAAAATCTAACATCTTCCCTACCAACTCCTCAACCTATCAATACACCCCTGCATGGCCCTAAACTGATGATAATTGGCTTTCCAAATATGTCCCTTATCGCCTGATTTTAATTGTGGTTGTTTGTCCAATCCTCCTGCAAACCAATCGCCATGCTCATGGTCAATGAGGTAATCCTGATTGTATTGCCAAAGCGCTTCAAACTTTCCAAAATAATTCCAAGGGTCATCGGGGAAAAGTTCTGCCATCATAAGCAGCGTGTTCATGCCCTCTGACTGCGCCCACCAGTTTTTTGAATCTTTGATTATTCTTGGCTTTTCTTCTCCGGGAAAATAATACCCTTCATCAAAGAAGCCGGCCTTTTCATTGTCCCATCCATGTTCCAAAGCATGGTCAACCATTTTCTTTGCAATGGCCAAAGTAACCTCATCATTTTTCCAACCGAGGACGTGGGAGCTTTCCAAAATCAGATAAGCAGTCTCCACGTCGTGCCCATAGGACACATGGTCCAGGCTTTTATGTTTCATAATTTCGGCTTCACCTTTGTCCTGAAAGGATACAGGAGTCCAATCAGGCTGTAAAAACAATACCAAGGACCCTTTTTCATTGACAATGGTATCCCTGACCAACAAAAGCATTTCCTCTAGGCGTTCTTTGAGCAAGGGGTCTTTCCAAACTTCGTACAATTCCGTCAAGGCTTCCAACAAATGAATGGAACTGTTCTGATCCTTATATCCCAAATCCGAGGTGGATGGGGTATCATCAGGTCTGACAATGGGAGTTCCATCCAGTTCCATGTGCTGAAAATATCCTTTATGTACCGGGTCATGGCTTTTTTCTTCCAACCAATGAAAAGCCTTGATGACAAGGTCAAGACCTGCAGAATCTCCGGTAGCCCCGAAGTATGCAGCAAGGCCATATATAGCAAAACTGTTTCCATAAGCTGTTTTCTGAGGGGATTTTTCCAATAAGGGTTGACCTGACCTACTGACCAATTGGTAAAACCCGCCATGTTCATCATCCCACATTTTATCCCTCAAAAATTCAAAGCCATGTTTCGCTCCTTCCAGATAATGGCTTTGGTTTGGATATCTTTTAGCTGCTTTTGAGTTGGACCATAGGTGACGTGCTTGAGTGACAATCATCTTTTCCTGACTGTTGTCCTTGACCTGAAAATCAAAGGTGAAACTGCTGATGTATCCTCCTGAATCCAGGTCAATGGCCTTAGGATACCAAGTTTCTAAAAGATTCTCTTTTAGGGATTTTTCCATTTGGTCAGCTATTTCAGCATAATTGATTGTTGACACTTCCTTTTCTTGACAAGACAGGAATAACAAAAGGAATGATGAAAGCAAAATTGATTTTAAATTCATAGGTTAAGGATTTTGGGTCAGCTTAAATTTAGCAGAAAAATAAATCAGAAGGTTACCTTTAATAAAATAATCTAGACTATATTGTTAGGCAAATTAATTATTAGAATATGTCCACAATTACAATCATCCTAAGTTGGTTTATAGGCTTTTATTTGATGCCATTTCAAAATGAGAAAGAACTTAATACTGAAATTAAGGAAGTAACCGTTTTCATGAATGGCGCTCAGGTATTTGAAACAGGAACAATTCAAATCCCGGCAGGGGAAAGTATTCTCAAAATCACAAACAGATCGCCATACTTAGACGATAAAAGTATTCAGGTAAAAGGAACAGGTGATTTCACCATTGTTGCGGTAAATCCTAAATCGAATTTCCTAGAATCAAAAATCATTTCCCAAAATGACAGTCTATTTTCAATACTTTCAAAAGAAAGACTGCTTCTCGAGAACCTGAATGCTGAGGCAGAAGTACTCAGAGAAAAAGCAAGTGTTCTCAATACAAATAAGAACCTTGGTGGCCAGAACAATGGTATCAATATGACACAACTCAAACAAGCAGCAGACTTTTTTGAAAAAGAGTTGATGGAAATCAAGCAAAGGGAAATCAGTAACAAACAAAAATCATCGCAATCCAAATCATTGATAGATAGGCTGGAGCAGCAATTGAATGAGTTTCAGAACAAAACTTTCACACCTGTCAGTGAAATCTACATTAAAGTGAATGCTGAAAAATCCGTGGATGCCTCCTTTTCACTTTCCTATCTGGTCGAAAATGCAGGATGGTTTCCCAAATATGATATCAGGGTCAATGATATACAAAAGCCACTTCAATTGACCTATAAAGCAGAAGTCTGGCAAAACACAGGAAATGATTGGAAGAACGTAAAACTCAGGTTTTCAAACGGTGAACCTAGCAGAAGTGGAGTCATGCCGGAGTTGAGGAAGTGGGAACTTACCTATGCAAGGAATATAGTTTTTGATCCAATGGCATCCTTTGCACCTGTTGGTTCGGTCAGTGGGGTGGTGATGGACAGCCACGATAACACCCCTCTTCCGGGTGCAACGGTTATGATCAAAGGAACCACTATTGGTACAACTACCGATGTCAATGGCAGGTATTCTATTACAATCCCAAACAACTCAAACAGGTTGATTTTCAATTTTATTGGAATGGTAAGCCAGGAAAGACCGATAACAGGGCCTACCATGAATATATTTATGGAACCGGATGCCCAGGCTTTGAGCGAAGTAGTAGTTACCGGTTACAGCACGGAAGGAATATTACAGGGAAGGGCACACGGTATTATGACAAGGCAGGCACCAAGGTCCAAAACTGCGGAGGCTCAGGTAATCGCCACCATGATTAAAGAAAATCAGACCACCATAGAAATTGAAGTCGAAAAACCCTATTCAATCCTATCCAATGGTGAGAAATTATTGGTTGACCTGAAAAAACATGATTTAGAGGCCCAATATGAATATTATGCTGTTCCAAAGCTTGAGAAAGAGGCATTCCTCGTTGCAAAGATCACTGGTTGGGAGAAATATAGTTTTTTACAGGGAGAGGCAAATTTATATTTTGAGGACACTTTTATCGGAAAATCGATCTTAGAGGCTGAAAGCTTTCAGGATACACTGAGTATATCCCTAGGAAGAGACCGTGGCATAGCAATCAACCGCGAGAAAATTGATCAGTTTTCAAGAAAAAGATTTGTGGGAAATAATGTAGATGAAGCAAGGGCTTTTAGGATTACTGTCAAAAACAACAAGTCTCAAAAAATCAATCTTACCTTGATTGATCAGGTCCCGGTTTCCATTGTTAACGATATCAGCGTGAGTATCCGGGAATTGAGTAAAGCCAAAAGAGATGAACAGACAGGTATTTTGACCTGGAAATTGGAATTGGCCCCTGCTGCACAGGAAATCGTGGAGTTACAATATGAGGTAAGGTACCCAAGAAAAGAAAGAGTTATTCTTGATTAAAAAAAAACCTTTGGTTATGGGACACTTTTCAACCTAATCACGTCCCTATATTACTTAGCAAATCATTATGAAAGAAAAAACTGCATTTTTAATAATCATTTTATCTTTATTGGCTTTTTCTCAAATCTACGGGCAGGTCGGATTGATGATGGGGCCAAATTATTCAACAGTCAGGCACAGTGGAATTCTTGAAAATCAGCGGGGTAAAATGAATTTTCACTATGGGGTCAATGTGGCTTTCTATCCTTTTGCCAACACTCCTGAACTCAGTTTCAAGACTGACCTGCTGGTAGTCACAAAAGGCTACCAGCAAAACCTTTCAGGTGAAGATTTTAATCTCAACCTCAGTTTCTTATCATTTGCACCTATGGTTCGATATGAATTATCTCAAGGTTTTCATTTCCATACCGGAATTGAATTGAATATACTCGCAGGTTCTAATGTAAATGAAGGATTACAGACTTATCGAAATTCCGAAAGGGCAGTTTTTCTAGGTTTAGATCTGTTTTCAGATAAATACCTCTCCATATTCACCCGGGCATCCTTTGGACTAAGTCCTATGTTGGATTATTATGACATCCATCCTATCGATGGAATCCAAGGTCAATTGCGGGACATCTATACTACAACTGTACTTATCGGCATCCAATTAAACATTTACAATGAAAAAATCAGGTTTTAAAATATTGTTGAATACCAGCTTTATGCTGTTTTTGTTGGTGTCCTGCGAAACATTTGTCCCGGATCCCATCGACCCAAGATTGCCTATCTATTCTGAAATCGGAAGAAACATTGCGGGTGCAAAGGTCGGAAATCAATTTTTCAAGAATGACATAAGACCTTTGTATTTATTTTGCTGTGCAAGTGAACGACAATCTTTTGTTGAAGATCATTCCGAATTGGTATTAGAATTTAATGTTTGGAATCAAAGTCAAAACCTAAGGTGCGTTTTTGAACTTAATGGGCTTACAAATGAGGATTGGGATGACATGGAAAAGGGATTTGGGAAAAAGTTCGTTTTCAATGAAACGAATAAAGTCACTTTAACAGAATTGGAAAAAGAGGATTTCATTTCCGTTCCCTTTGAAGGTCAGATCACTGTCAAACTTCTGAAGAATGAAAAGATTGTTGCCGGCACATTTGGCTTTAAAGCCAGAGACTCATCAGATAGAGAAATCTTAGTTACCTATGGGAGGTTTGATTACAGCTATTACAGCTTTTGAATTACATAAGTGCCTAATTCAAGGCTTCCAATATTTCCTACCTTTCAAGCTTATAAATATTCTATCCCTTTAAAATCAAATCCGAAGCCTTCTCTCCTATCATAATACAAGCGGCATTGGTATTTCCTGAAATTATGGTTGGCATGATGGAGGCATCGGCAATCCGCAGGCCCTTTAACCCTCTAACTTTTAGATTTTCATCCACAACAGCCATTTTATCTTGACCCATCTTGCAGGTACCAACGGGATGATAGAGGGTTTCAAGACTTTTTTTGATATGGTCTTCAAGGTTTTTTTTATCAAAACTGATCGGAAGAAATATTTCACCTTTTTGATATCTTTTCAATGGATCAGCATTCATTACTTTTTTTGCTAAATGCATTCCTTTTACCAATCTCTCAAAATCCCTGTGATCAGAAAAAAAGTTGGGTTGAATCAAGGGTGCCTCCAAGGGATTTGCTGATCTCAAACCTATGAACCCTTTACTCTCAGGTCGGATAAGAATGACCATGATACTGAACCCGCTTTTTGTAGGATAGGTATCGAGGTTATATATATCAGTAGAATAATCCCCTGAAATCGCACTGGGAACAAAATGAAACTGTAAATCCGGCCTTTCCCCTCCTTCCCCGGAAGCCAAAAAAGCATTGGCTGTCAAAGGACTGTTTCCAAAAGGTCCTTTTTTGAATAAAAAGTGGTTCAGAAGACCTTTCACCTGAGAGAGCGGTTTAATCTCATCGTTATTGGTTTTAATGGTAGACCAAGCACTCACTCCTGACCAAACATGGTCAATCAGATTTTGGCCTACCCCAGGAAGATGGCAGACTGATTGGATTCCAAACTTTGATAAATAATCTTTTTCCCCAATTCCCGAAAGCATCAGAATTTGTGGAGATTGTATTGCTCCTGCACTCAGAATCACTTCTTTTTTGCAAAAATAAATTTGTCTATTGCCCTTTTTATTAACCGTCTCCACCCCCTTTGCAATCCCATTTTCCA
>NZ_JBGSXS010000252.1:0-1724 GCF_041751335.1 Aquiflexum sp. | reverse complement strand
GAAAAATGAACTACCTGCTGGTTCCCCCCAATGAAACTCCAAGCAATGAATTGATGATACTCAGGACAAAGCTGAATATAAGTGCCCACCAAAAACCATCAATTTCAAAGCCAGGAACGATTGCTGCTGCAAGCATAATCAACAACGCATTGATGGCCAATAAAAACAGGCCCAAAGTCAAAACTGTAATTGGAATGGTCAAAATAATCAAAATTGGTTTGATGGTGATATTCAAAAGAGCTATCAATGCTGCAATGACAATTGCTGTAAGAAAATCTGAAACATGTACACCAGGTAATATATATTGTGCGATCAGTATTGCTATACCCCCAAGTATCAACTGAAGAATAATATTTAGAGCTTCATTGGATTTGCTCATTATTTTGGAATATTTAAGTGATTTTTCAAATTTAACCTTATGATTTTTAGTTTTCAAAATATGTGGCTCAAGATTTCAGTCCATTTATACTCGTTTACATGATTTTTGTCACAATCCAAACTTAAATTAAAATTTCCTGTTAAATGTATTCAGATTAAGGACATATATTTGTCCATTAACATTAAATAATTATTGTAGTGATCTTAATAGTTTTCTTTCTTCTCCATTGGTATTTCTCCTTGTTCTGCCAAAGTTTCTTTCTGCACAGATATGCTGCCCATCAGATGTTCTCTATGAACAAGTATTGGGAAAAGTTTTTTTACTTCTTTACATGGCTTTGTCAGGGAAGTTCATATTTATCTCCGAGGGCATACGCCATATTGCACAGGATGCACCATGCCTACAGTGATACACCCAAAGATCCCCATAGTCCACATCATACAGAAAACTTGTTTACGATGATGTGGAAAACCAAAAATATCTACAATGATTATTTCAGCTTCAAATTGAAGCCTGAGGAAAGATTTTCCAAAGATGTTCCTGACTGGAATAAGTTTGACCTTTTCGCTGACTCAATGTCGATTAGAGTAGGTTGGGCATTGTTCTATATTTTAGTTTATGTTTTGAGTATTTCTGTATTTGAATTATCAGGTACACATTGGTGGATGTATTTTTTACTTCCCATACATTTAATGATGGGACCCGTACATGGCGCCATTGTAAATTGGAGTGGTCATAAATATGGATATGCCAATTTTGATAATAATGATAAGTCAAAGAACAGCTTGTTGCTAGATTTATTAATGCTTGGAGAGTTGTTCCAAAACAATCATCATAGACTTCCAAATAGACCAAACTTTGCAGTTAAATGGTATGAATTCGATCCCACCTATCCCATTGTCAAATTGCTGCATGCAACGGGTATCATAAAGTTAAAAACTACCTGATCAATATCTCTAATAAACCCTCCAAGGGTTTGAAACCCTTGGAGGGTTTATAGATGATAAATATTATCTGAAATTCTCAGGTCTTGTCTTCCACATCAGATTGGATGGTTCTATCTAAAAAATCTTTCGTTAGGAAAGATTTTTTCATTTATATATAAATTTTTTCTGTATCGATAAGGTTATTTGTTTTACAAAAAAATATCTACTTAAAGCTTAATTTAAACTAATAAAATATTTTTTTAACTAAATATTTTTACTTAAATTTACAGTTACCAATAGAAAGATTTATTCCTTTACTTGTTTTTTAAAAACTAAATGGATAAGTTGTAGTCGTATTTAAACTTAAACAATATGAGATCACTAACCCGAGCAGAAGAGCAGATTATGCAAATTCTATG
>NZ_JBGSXS010000251.1:0-1561 GCF_041751335.1 Aquiflexum sp. | reverse complement strand
CAAGTCTTCAAATCTCTGCACCGAAATCATAGAATATACTGCTCCTGATGAAGTAGCCGTATGTAACTTGGCCTCCATTGCCCTGCCTAAATATGTTGTGACCGGAAGTGATGGGAAAAAATATTTTGACCATCAGAAACTATACGAGATTACCAAAGTGGCTACCCGCAACTTGAACAAGGTAATTGATGTTAATTTTTATCCTGTTGAGGAAGCAAGGAAATCCAACTTCCGTCATAGGCCAATCGGCTTGGGGGTACAAGGTCTAGCAGATGCTTTTATTATGCTCAGAATGCCGTTTGACTCAGATGAGGCCAAAGGACTTAATGAGGATATCTTCGAAACCATCTACTACGCTGCCATGGAAACTTCAATGGAATTGGCCAAGGTAGAGGGAACTTATGAAACTTATGAAGGTTCGCCTGCATCCAAAGGAATATTCCAATTTGACATGTGGGGTGTTACTCCAAAATCCGGTAGATGGGCATGGGATGAGCTAAAAGAAAAAGTAAAGAAATTTGGAATCAGAAACTCGCTATTGGTTGCGCCAATGCCTACTGCCTCTACTTCACAAATATTGGGGAACAATGAATGTTTTGAGCCTTATACTTCTAACATCTATACCAGAAGAACTTTATCCGGTGAATTTATTGTAGTCAACAAGCACCTAATGAAAGATTTGATTCATTTGGGATTATGGAATGATGCCATGAAAAACAGATTGATCGCTGCCAATGGTTCTGTAAAAAATATCCCTGGAATTCCTCAACACATCAAAGATATCTACAAAACAGTTTGGGAGATTTCTCAGAAGATTGTCATAGACATGTCTGCTGATAGAGGTGCTTACATCTGTCAGTCACAGAGTATGAATGTATTTATGCAGGATCCTAATTTTGGAAAACTTACTTCTATGCATTTCTATGCTTGGAAAAAAGGTCTCAAAACGGGTATGTACTACCTCAGGTCACAAGCTGCAACAGCAGCGATCCAGTTTACAGTGGACAAATCCGCTAGGGATGCAGAGAAAGCAGTCCAAGCAGCCCCTGCACTGGAAATGGCCAAATCAAAAAATCAAGATGCCATTGCCTGTTCATTGGACAATCCGGATGACTGCGAAATGTGCGGAAGTTAAAAATTATTTTAGAGTTCGTTTGATGGAAAAAAGCGCTTGACAATGTCAAACGCTTTTTTGTTATATTACTTTCAACTTAAAAAATCCGAAACTTTCATGATACTTACAGCATCTCAAATACTGGATTCTTTGAACATGCTCAAAGATGATACAAAACCTCTATTTGGTAAAATGACTGCACAGCATATGGTGGAGCATTTGACCATTACCTTGAAGCTATCCACCGGGAAAATAAAATATCCTCTCTTTACTCCCAGTGAAAGGGCACTCAATGCCAAGTATAATCTGTTGTTCACAGAACTTGAAATGCCAATGGGCATGACACCACCAAATGATACAGGGGAACTCTATCCCTTAAAATTTCCTGACTTGGAAAAAGCCAAAGAAGCACTCTTAAAGGCTTGGGGTGAATACATTACCTATTAT
>NZ_JBGSXS010000250.1:0-10309 GCF_041751335.1 Aquiflexum sp. | reverse complement strand
TTATTCACGATCTGATTGAAGCCAACGGAAACAAAGTCTGCAAATTGCATCTCAACCATCGATTTATATCCTTTGATCGAAAGCCCCAATGCCGCCCCGATAATAGCGCTTTCGCAGAGCGGGGTATTTCTCACCCTTTCTCCACCAAATTCATTTTTGAAGCCATCGGTAATTTTAAATGCCCCACCATAGGTGCCAATATCCTGTCCCATCAGGATTAGGTTAGGATATTTTTCCATGGATTGCCTCAACCCGTCTGAAATGGCATCGATGAATCTTTTTTCCGTGACCTTGTCTGATGAAGGTAAAATGACTTTTTGTTCGAAAGGAGAGAATAAATCGGCCAACTCTTCAGCAGTATCAGGTTGAACGCTTTCTTCAGCAAATGCCTTTTCCAAACCTTTATTGATGGCGTCTTTGATTTTCTTGTTGAGTTTTTCTTTTGTTTCGGTATCCAAAATTCCAGAATCCTCCAAGAATCTTTCATAATTATCCACAGGATCTTTTAAAGCCCAAGTGGACATCAAATCTTTTGGGACATATTTGGTTCCTGAAGCTTCTTCATGGCCCCGCATTCTGAAGGTGATAGCTTCCAGCAAAACAGGTCTTGGATTCTTTCGGATATCTTCCGCTAAACGTTTGATGGTATCATATACTTCCAATACATTATTGCCATCCACCATGACGGTTTCCATGCCGTATCCTGGACCTTTTTCAGTAAAATATTTAAAAGCAAACTGCTCTTCACTTGGCGTAGAAAGGCCGTAGCCATTATGTTCCACTACAAAAATCACGGGAAGTTTCCACACTGCGGCTACATTGAGACCTTCATGGAAATCACCTTCCGAACTTGCGCCATCTCCAGTGAAGACCAATGTTACTTTGTTTTCTTTGGATAATTGATGGGCCAGACCAATGCCATCTGCAATGGCCATTTGAGGACCCAAGTGGGAAATCATGCCTACAATATGGTGCTCGTTGGTTCCAAAATGGAATGACCTGTCCCGGCCTTTGGTATAGCCTGATTTTTTACCCTGAAATTGGGCGAAGAGTTTTTCCAGTGGTAGATTTCTGCCCGTAAAAATACCCAGGTTTCTATGCATGGGAAGAATATACTCGTCCTCAGCCAAAGCATTTACCGCTCCGATGGAAATGGCTTCCTGCCCCCAACCACTGAACCATTTTGAGATTTTACCCTGCCTGAGAAGGATCAGCATTTTTTCTTCAATTCTTCTTGGCATCAAAAGAGATTCATAAAGTTTGATCAAAGTCTGATCGTCATAATCTTTCCTGTCAAAAATCATTTCGGGAGTTTGGGTAGATGGGTTGGTCATAGAAGGCTAAATTTGGATACCAAATTAGGGCAAAGAAATTATTCTCCCAAAAGATAGTCAAGAACTAATGTAATTGAAAATTTGGTAATCCATATCGTGGTATCCTAAAAGGCAGGTCTTTCTGGATTGTTGGCATTATTCACCCATTGACCCTAACTCTAGGTTTTACCTAGGACTCCGCTATTACCAAGTTCTTGAAATCTTCAAATCCCATTTAAAACAGCAAAGGCGTCGATTCACATCGACGCCTAAAAATATGCAAGGTTTGTGAAAAAATGTTCGTTTGCTGTACGTGCTCAAAAGTAGAAAGAAAGCCCTGCCCAAAAGCAAACAAATCATTAAGGATACTTTAAGTTAAAACCAAAAAAATCTACTAAAATTAATATTTAAGTAATATTGGAGTTCGGAATTAAATGTTTTCAAATTGACGATTGAATTGTCTTTTATTTTTTGACCGAAAAATGTTTTAACTTAAAGGATTAATAAACAATATCTTATTCATTAATAACTTGTAGCATGACCCTGATAAAACCAATCCTATTCTTATTCCTCTTTAACTTCACATTTTCCTCTGTGTTTTTTCCACAGGAAAGGAAAACAACGGTCGAAATCAAAGCGGATAAGTTTTTCATCAATGGCAAACTGACTTATGAGGGAAGAACTTGGAAAGGTAAACCGATAGAAGGTCTATTGATGAATTCGAGGATGGTACAGGGGATTTTTGATGATCTCAATCCTGAGACGGTTTCCAATTGGGAATATCCTGATACCGGAAAATGGGATCCGGAGAGAAACACGGATGAGTTTATTGCCAACATGGAAGAATGGAAAAGACATGGTTTGCTTTCTTTTACTATCAATTTGCAAGGAGGAAGTCCTTTTGGGTATTCTCAAAGTCAGCCTTGGAACAATTCAGCTTTTACAGAAAAAGGTGAATTGAGGGGTGATTTTATGAAAAGGCTGAATAAAATCCTTGACAAAGCAGATGAATTGGGCATGGTACCTATCGTTGGATACTTTTATTTTGGACAGGACCAAAGGTTAGAAGATGAAAAGGCAGTGATTGCTGCTGTCCAAAACGCCACGGAGTGGTTACATGAAAATGGCTACAAAAATGTCCTGATCGAAATCAACAATGAATGTGATGTAGATGCCTATGACCATGAGATTCTGAAACCTGAAAGGATTCATGAGTTGATAGAATTGGCAAAAAATGTAGAAAGAAATGGTTATAAATTCTATGTGAGTACAAGTTATAAAGGCGGTGCTATCCCCAAGCCAAATGTGGTTAAGGTTTCTGATTTTATTTTGCTTCATGGAAATGGTGTCAGTAATCCGGATAGGATCGTAGTAATGGTAAATAAGACCAAAGAGGTAGAAGGATATAACCCAATGCCCATTCTCTTTAATGAAGACGATCATTTTGACTTTGACAAAGAATTGAACAATTTCATCGCAGCCGTTTCCGCTAATGCTTCATGGGGTTTGTTTGATTATCGGATGAAAGATGAAAGTTTCGAGCAAGGCTACCAAAGTGTCCCGGTAGATTGGGGAACCAATTCGGATCGGAAAAAGGGATTTTTTAGGTTGCTGAAGGAGATTACGGGAAGCTAGGTGAAGCGAGATGCGAGAAAAAAGAATCAAGAAGCAAGAGTCAAGAACTAAGAAAAAACCAAGATTCAAAGCCTGCCCCGTATCAATGAGCAAAGTGTCAAGTAGGAATTTAAAGAGTCAGCTTGGAATAGTATTATCAGCATAAAAACAATCACTAAACTTTGCCTTGTCATGTCGACGTCAGGAGACATCTGATCGATTTGGTAAAAAAAATTAAGTGGGGAAAGAAAGATTAGTCAATCTTATTTAATTGACTCTTTATAGTATTTACATATATAAATTCTTCAATTTGCTAAAAGTTTTATGTAACACCTTTTCTATCCAATCAATTGCCTCCTGCTTTAGCTGGAGGCCCTATTGGTTCCTCAACTCCTTTGGCTTTAGCCAAAATTCGAATTCCATTAAATTTGAAAAAATCTTTTAGTTTCTGATTTAAACAATGAATCTGAAACCAGAACATCTCAATAATTAAACTACCCAGAAATCAAAACTAAAGATAAAATCCATTTCCAACTGCTCAAATAAGCACTTTTCATGACAAAAATATATTGAGAGCGGACTAAATCTTCCAATTTTCCAATTTTCGAATTTTTCAACCTTCCAATCCGCCACGGCGGACAAGTTCTTCCAATCTATTTCCCTACCTTTGCACCGAAATACAGGAATACAGTGAAAGCGAGAACATTAAAAAAAGACAAAGTCAATATCATCACCATGGGTTGCTCCAAGAATCTGGTAGACTCCGAGGTGCTTTTGACACAGTTGAAAGGGAACGGAATTAATGCCTCCCATGAATCCAACAATCAGGACAATAATATCATCATCATCAATACCTGCGGCTTTATTGACAATGCCAAGCAGGAATCCATTGATACCATATTACAATATGTAGAGGCCAAGGAACAGGGATTGGTAGACAAGGTCTATGTCACAGGATGCCTTTCACAGCGATACAAAGATGATCTGGAAAAGGAAATCCCCCAAGTAGATGCCTATTTTGGCACAAGGGATTTGCCTGCTTTGCTCAAAAAATTTAAGGCAGATTACAAACATGAATTGGTGGGCGAAAGGCTTTTGACCCACAATGCCCACTACGCCTACATGAAAATCTCCGAAGGCTGTGACAGGCCCTGTTCATTCTGTGCCATTCCGCTGATGCGTGGCGGGCATATTTCCCGTCCAATTGAAGAGTTGGTAAAGGAAGCACAACATAAAGCTGCCAATGGCACAAAAGAACTTTTGCTCATCGCTCAGGATTCCACCTACTACGGACTTGATCTTTATAAGAAAAGAAACTTGGCCGATCTGCTGAGAAACCTTTCTGATGTGGAAGGAATTGAATGGATAAGGCTGCATTATGCCTACCCGACAGGATTTCCGATGGATGTGATTGAGGTGATGAAAGAAAGATCGAACATCTGCAATTACCTGGATATCCCCTTACAGCATGGTTCTACTTCGGTATTGAAAACCATGAGAAGAGGAACTACACGGGAAAAACAAGAGGAATTGATCCATTCCATTAGAGATCTGATTCCTGAAATTGCCATCAGGACCACATTGATCGCAGGCCATCCCGGTGAGGGAGAATCTGAATTTCAGGAGATGGTGGATTTTGTGGAAAGGATGAAATTTGAGCGATTGGGTGTGTTTACTTATTCACATGAGGAAAATACCCATGCCCATTCTATGGAAGACATTATCCCTGCCGAAGTAAAACAAGAAAGGGCTAATCATCTGATGGAGATTCAAGAACAAATCTCCTATGACCTTAATCAACATAAAGTGGGAAAGGAATTCAAGGTTTTGATTGATAAAAAGGAAAATGGATTTTTTGTTGGAAGAACAGAGTTTGATTCCGTGGAGGTGGATAATGAGGTTTTGATTGATGCTTCAAAGTTCTATTGCAGGGTAGGGGATTTTGTCAATGTTAAAATCAATGAAGCTACCGAATTTGATCTTTATGGCAGTGTGGTTTAAAAATAATGGGTGCATCCGGAAGGTTGGCAATAGTTTGATTTATTTCCCAATTCCGGGATTAATGTATTAAAGAGCGCATCTTTCCACTTCCGACTTCGGGTTTCCATCCAAGATATTGAGTTAAAAGCAAAACAAAGGATAACACAATTAATTAACATCCGAATTTTGGCTTTGACCCAGCATTGCCATAAATTTCCAAGAAAAAAGAAATGAAAAAATCCGTTTTAATCATTTTTATAATCCTTATCAATTTGTCTACCGTCAGCGCCCAATTTTCTTATGACCTCCAAGGCCATCGCGGTGCAAGGGGATTGATGCCGGAAAATACCATTCCTGCTATGATAAAAGCTTTGGATCTTGGGGTAACTACTTTGGAACTGGATCTTGCGGTGACCCAAGACGGTCAGATCATAGTTTCCCATGAACCTTACATGAATCCGATAATTTGTCTGAACGCCGACGGAGATGAAATCCCATATGGGGACAAATCGCATAATATTTACCAAATGACATTTGAGGACGTGCTACAGTATGATTGTGGCACTAAATTTCACGCTGGATCTTATCAACAGGTCAAATTTCATGTAACCAAGCCAAGATTGGTAGACATGATTGATGTCGTGGAAAAGTATGTGTCGGATATGGGGTTGCCAAGCCCAATTATAATATTGAGATCAAAAGCAGTCCTGATGGTGACGGAATTTATCATCCTGCACCAAAGGAATTTTCTGACATTGTATATCATTTGATCAATGAAAAACTTGATTGGAGCCGTGTCAACATACAATCTTTTGACTTCAGGGTTTTGCAGTACATGCATCAGGCTTATCCTAAAGTGACCTTGGCCATGTTGGTGGAGACGGCTGCCAAGCCTGAAGAACAGCTTGCAGAGTTGGGATTTGATCCCCAGATATATTCGCCTTTTTTCCCTGCACTTATGAAAGAGACTGTTGATAATTTTCATCAAAAAGGAATAAAAGTCATCCCGTGGACAGTCAATACCACCGAGCAAATGGTGAAATTACTGGATATGGGTGTAGATGGAATCATTACGGATTATCCAAATTTGGCACCGAAAAGGTAGATTTTTCACTTCATAAATTTTGTCTTTGTTTCTAATCTCTGCTCTTGGGAAATTGTAGGAAGTGCTTTGTACTTTGTTCAATAAATTAAACTCGCTATTTTTAGCCCTTTGTAACCAAATCACCAACTATGAGATTACTGGAAGTTAACAGTAGTGTTGAGCAAAAAGAATTTTTGGAGATGGCCGTGAGGCTTTATAAAAATGAAAAAAATTGGATAAGACCACTTGATAAGGATATTGAAGCACTTTTTCATCCTGAGACCAATAAATTGTTTAGACAAGGTGCCAAATCTAATAGATGGTTACTCAAAGATGATACTGGAAATACCATAGGTAGGATAGCAGCATTCATTAACCCTAAATGGAAAGAAAAGCAGCCCACCGGAGGTTTGGGTTTTTTTGAATGCATCAATGATCAAAAGGCAGCCTTTCTTCTTTTTGAAAGAGGTAAAAATTGGTTGGAGGAACAGGGCATGGAAGCCATGGATGGGCCTGTGAATTTTGGTGAAAGGGATAAATGGTGGGGATTGTTGGTTGATGGATACACAGAACCCAATTATAATATGCCATGGAATTTTGACTATTATCAAATTTTTTTTGAGACCTATGGATTTGAGATTTATTTCAAACAATATACCTACATGAGGAAGGTCAAAGACCCTGTCTTCGATCCAAAAATGGAGGAAAGGTCAAAGGCAATCCGAAAGGATCCGGATTATTCATTTAGGTATATGAAGGGGACGGAATTGAAAGTGAAGGCGCCTGAATACTTCATGACTGTTTACAATAAAGCATGGGCCAAACATATGGGTAAGTCCCTAACCTTAAAAGAAACAAAATTAATGTTTGCCAAAATGCAGCCGATTATTGATCCGAGGCTGATTTATTTTGGTTTTCACAAAGGAGAACCCATTTCCTTTTTCATCAATATCCCAGAAATCAATCAGATTTTCAAATATGTAAATGGTAAAATGGATCTCTTGGGAAAGTTGAAATTTCTATGGCACAAAACTTTCAATCCCCCTAATAAAATGCTGGGATTGGTTTTTGGTGTGATTCCTGAATTTCAGGCCAAAGGTGTTGAAAGTGCCATGATTATGGAATACCGGGATAACATCGCCTTCACAGATGCATTCCAATATGAGACATTGGAAATGAACTGGATAGGTGATTTTAATCCAAAAATGATGCGGGTCTGTGAACAACTCAATGCAGTAATCTATAAAACCCATCACACCTATCGCTATTTGTTCGACAGAACCAAACCCTTTGAAAGACACCGAATTTTCGATTAACCAACTTTAAAAAATATATAATACAGGCAGAAAACGATTGACTTGAGTGTCCAATCTACAATCTACAATCTAAGATCTAAAATGAAAAAGTACGACGTTACAGGAATAGGAAATGCATTGGTTGATATTGAGTTTAAAGTAACTGACCAATTTTTTTGGGATAATAAAGTTGAAAAGGGGCTGATGACATTGGTCGATGAAGAGAGACAAAATGCTTTGATGTCTGTGATCGATACAGCCGAAGCCAAAAAACAATGTGGAGGATCGGCAGCAAACACGGTAATTGCAGTCAGTCAATTTGGTGGGAATTCCTACTACTGTTGCAAAGTAGCGAACGATGAATTGGGAAAATTCTTTGTTCAGGATATGAAGGATTCGGGTGTGGACAATAACCTCAATCCGGAAAAACTTGAAGAAGGAATCACAGGTAAATGTCTAGTCATGGTGACGGATGATTCCGAAAGGACCATGAATACCTTTTTGGGCATTACGCAGAATTTTTCTGTTAAAGATGTTAATGAGGCAGCTATTAAAGATTCCAAATACTTGTTCATAGAAGGATATTTGGTGACTTCTCCGAATGGAAAGGAAGCCATGATGCATGCTAAAAAGACCGCAGAGTCAGCCGGGACAAAAGTTGCGCTGACATTTTCGGATCCTGCCATGGTGAAGTATTTCAAGGCAAATTTTGAAGATGTAATAGGACCAAGTGTGGATTTGCTTTTTGCCAATGAAGAAGAAGCAATGCTTTTCACGGGAAAAGATAACATCCTTGAAGCCAGGGAAGAACTGAAAAAAGCAGCCAAGCATTTTATCATTACCCAAGGAAAAAATGGGGCCATGATATTTGATGGGGATACCTTCATCGATATAGAACCTTATAAGACGACTGCCATTGACAGCAACGGGGCAGGGGATATGTTTGCTGGAGCATTCATGTATGGGATCACCAATGGTCATAGTTATGCTTCAAGCGGAAAGTTAGCCTCTATGGCAAGTTCTAAGATAGTGAGTCAATTTGGCCCAAGACTGAAATGGCATGAGGCAAAAGAAGTATTGGCGAGACTGAATCCTTAATTTTGGTTATCTCTTATTATTTTATGAAAAAGCTCCAAGCACAGCTTCTTGGGACTTTTGTCCTATGAAATTTTATGACAAATAAATAGTGGTATGAGCCAATGAATTTAAGCTTTTCGCTTCATTAATTCTGTGAATACCGTATGTCTAATTTCATTAAATTTGTTAATTCTCGAATTTTTAGCTAGATTATATGGCCAAACAACAATAACCCAATATGATCATCTCAGGTAAAAAACTCATCATCAAAGCTTTACTTTTATTCCTTGCGATTAACTTAGTAGATTTTGTGCTAGAGATTTTTGTTTTTAAAATGTCCATGGAGCAATGGTTTATGAAACTTGGGGGCCCAACGTTATATGTCCGGGCGATAATTGCCTTGGCAGTAGGATTGTACTATCAGCGTAAAGAGGACAGCAAAAAAGTTGAACAAGAGGAGAGTTCATACTGATATCAGAGATTTTTTTTAAAAAAAATTATTGGAAATCAATCTATTTACCTTCTAACTAAGTAACTGTTTTAAATTAATTCAGAGATTTACCTTAAATAATAAATTTTTAAATGACAAATGCGTGACTATCTTTATTTTATAGAAATATGGTTTTTAGAAAGAGATTTTTAAAATGAAAAATTAGTTACATTATTTGTTTGGCAATCCATATAATTATATTTTTCCACCGTTTTTTAAAATAAACAACATTCATCACTTTAAATTCGCTAATTAACAATTATACTGAACAATTTGATCAGTCAAGAGTAAAATAGCATAGATAAAACGAAAACCAATATTTATGAAAAAATCAATCTTATCGCTTTTGATGGGAGTTTTTATAATTCTCTCCTCCACAGCCCAGAATAAAATTGAATTCCGGGAGTTCACCATGGACAATGGTCTGCATGTGATCATGCATCAGGACAACAGTACGCCGATTGTGGCCAATACGGTTTTTTATCATGTCGGATCCAAAAATGAAAATCCTTCAAAAACAGGATATGCACATTTCTTTGAGCATTTGATGGTTGAAGGTTCGGAAAATATTCCAAGAGGGGAATTTGCAAAAATAGTACAAGCATCCGGTGGAGAATTGAATGCGGGTACAGGACCTGATTTCACTTTTTATTATGAAATCTTACCGTCCAACCGATTGGAATTGGCCTTGTATATGGAATCTGAAAGAATGCTTCATGCGAAAATAGATCAAATTGGGGTTGATACGCAACGGGAGGTGATTAAGCAGGAAATGAAAGAGGTAATGGAAGACCAACCCTACATGTCATTCAGGAAGGAAATGCCTATCAGGTTATATCCCAATCATCCTTATAAATCCCCAATCATAGGATCTGCTGAACATTTAGACCAGGCCACTTTAGAGGATTTCAAGGGATTTTATGATACTTTTTATGTTCCAAATAATGCCACTTTGGTTATAGCTGGAGATATTGATTACTCTAAAACAGAAGACTTGGTGAGGACATATTTCGCGGAAATCCCCATGGGAGAACATGAAATCTCTCGCCCAAATATTGAAATTCAAAAACTTACTACAGAGGTCAAAGATATAGTTTATGACAATATCCAGCTTCCAGCGATATTTCAAGGTTATCAGCTTCCCAAGATCGGTCATCCAGACACCTATGCTTTGAATTTGTTGAGTACTTACCTGCTTTCTGGAAAGAGTTCATTAATGTACAGGAAATTGGTGGATGGAAGTCAGAAAGCTGTTCAGGCAGCAGCCTTTCCGAATGATATGGAAGATGGTGGCATGTTTATCATTTTGGCCATTGCCAATATGGGAGTTGATATAGAGGATTTGAATGACGCCATTGACCAGGTCTTATCAGATGTTCATGCAAACGGTATTGATGCCAAGGAATTTGAGAAATTATTGAATATTAAAGAGACTCAATTAGTGAACAGTAGGGGT
>NZ_JBGSXS010000249.1:0-4078 GCF_041751335.1 Aquiflexum sp. | reverse complement strand
CGTCATAGATGGCCATTTTTTTTCTGCCTCTACGCGATAATCTGATTTTTACTGCCATATAAATTTGATATTTAGTGAATTGATGGATCCCGTCCATCTTAATTTTTTGGACTGCAAAGATAGAATTAATAATTCGAAATGCACAAATGCCTCTCAATATATTTGCTTGAATGAAGGATTATGCTTTAAATTGCGGCTTAATTTAGAAGCGAGAGATTAGAGGCGAGAAACGAGACCCTTTATTTAATTATCAAGATCTCCAAGTCTAACTTCCAGTATCTCACTTCTAATAGTCTTAAAAAAAATAGCCTTAAGACGCAAGAAGGCGTAGTCTAACCTCTCGCTTCTGACCGTCTAAATATGGCCTCGTAGTTCAATGGATAGAATAGAAGTTTCCTAAACTTTAGATATGGGTTCGATTCCCGTCGAGGCTACTCATAAAACCGCTGAAAATTCAGCGGTTTTTTTTATTTTTATCCAATGTACTGGTTATTTGCAATCAAAAGCCAAATTGATAACAGGATTTATGTCGGTATGACTTCTAATGTTGATAAAAGAGTAGCTGAGCACAATTCAGCCAAAACCCGATCAACAAAAGCATTTCTGCCATGGGTTCTCATCTATAAGGAAAGTGCAGAGTCAAGGTCTCAGGCCAGATACCGGGAAAAGTATTTAAAGTAAGGAATAGGTAAGGAATTCTTGAAATCTATCACATAATCGGGATTATTTTCTCCTAAACTTTGGATACAAGTTCCCTGCCTGCCGGCAGGCAGGGATTCTTGTCGAGGCTACACAGTTGAATTACAATGATTTAAAGGGTTTTAAACAACCATTTTTTTTGTCTGAAGGTCAACATTGTAGTTGGGAATAGTGGTTTTTGATAAACCTTTCTTGACGTGTAAAGGAGGTTTGAAGTTTGCATTATAAATAGTGTGTTAGAGGTTTAAGATATTCAGGGATAGAAAACCAGACATATCTCACTATATTTAATTGCTAAGTTTGTTTTTTCCAGGCAGATAAAACGTTGCAAGGCGTGACGAACTCACAGCAGGCAACCTTACAACTGAAAATAATGACATTTTTCGTATCATAATCAAATCTAAACGTATCAAATCGTATCATTTTGGGTATGCAATTTCAAATAGTAATCGTATCTTTGCGTATCAAATCGTATCAAAATGGAGAACGGGGTATATAATTTTAAACTGAATATTGATTGGAAACTGATTAACCTAATCAGTGAAATAGATCGTTTTGATGCAAATTGGACAGCCATTGAACGCAAAGAAGGGCAAAGCCTCAAAGAGTTGAAAAGCATTGCTACCGTGCGAAGCGTAGGGGCTTCAAACCGCATTGAAGGCAACAAAATGAGTGATGAGGAGGTTGATGTGTTGCTTCAAAAAATTGACATTACGAAACTTACCGACAGAGATTCGCAGGAAGTAGTCGGTTATTTTGAAGTATTGGATTTGATTTCGGAGTCTTACGAAAACATAAACTTTACCGAAAGCCAAATCAAAGGTTTACACATTAGTTTGATGAAATACAGTACCAAAGACGAATGGCATAAAGGCAACTTTAAGGTGCATAGCAATGCAGTTGAAGCCTCATTTCCTGACGGCACACGAGAAATCATTTTTCAAACCACCGAAGCGGGATTTGCCACCGAAGATGCCATAAGAGCTTTGCTTAATTAGTATAATTCCGAAACGGAAGTACATCCGTTAATTAAAGTAGCATCTTTTGTCTATGATTTTTTGAGCATTCACCCTTTCCAAGACGGAAACGGCAGGTTGAGCCGTTTGATTTCAACACTTTTGTTGCTCAAAAACGGATATAAATGGATCCAATACGTGAGTTTTGAGCACGAAATTGAAAACCGAAAAAACGAATATTATCAAGTTCTAAGAAGTTGTCAGACACAAAGTCCCAACGAAGATGTAACCGTTTGGATGCAGTTCTTTTTGAGTTCCTTGTCAAATATTCAATCGCAACTAATGACCAAATTGCAAAAAAGCGGTTTGGAAACACAGCTTTCGCCCAAGGAAAAATCAATTTTTACGATTATTCAAATCCGTCCGAACATCCAGTCGGGGAAAATTGCCGAAAAATTGGGGATACCTTCACCAACCGTAAAACGAATTTTGTCGGAGTTGCTCAATAAAGGTTTGATTGAAAAACAAGGAAGCGGACGCAATGTGAGTTACACGATAAGATAAAACAAAGAGGAAATTTAATCTAATTGGGGAAACAAATCTTACAAGTTAGCATTGTTCCACAATACAGGATATAGCAGGTGGGATATTAGTTGAAATTCCGTTAATTTAATCCTGTGATTAGATTTCAAATGGTCTTAAGAATACTGAGTTTCTTCTGCTTTATTTTCTTTTTGATTTCCTGTAGCACTGAACTCCCGGAAGAGGTGCGGGCAGCCTATGAGGAATTGCCGGAAGCACTGGATTTCAATAACCATGTCAAGCCGATTCTTTCGGATAAATGCTTCGCCTGTCATGGTCCTGACTTGGCAGCACAAAAAGCAGGTTTGAGTTTGCACGATCCTGAAATGGCTTTTGCCTCTCTCAAAGACTCCCCCGGCAAGTTTGCCATCAAACCAGGAAGCCTCCGTAAAAGTGAACTTTTTCACCGGATCATTTCAGAAGACCTGGAGTACCGGATGCCTTCCCAGGAATCGAATTTGGTGCTCAGCCCAAAGGAAAAGGCTATCCTGATCAAATGGATTGAAGATGGGGCCGAATACAAAAAGCATTGGGCCTTTATCCCACCGCAAAAACATGACATTCCGAAAATAAAAGATAAAACTTGGACCAAAAATCCCATTGACCACTTTGTCCTAAGTAAACTGGAACAGGAATGAATCAAACCATCGCAGGAGGCGGATAAGGAAACGCTCTTGAGAAGATTGAGTCTGGATTTGACAGGTTTGCCTCCAAGCCTTACTGAGATAGATGCTTTTTTAGCTGATCCCTCCGACAATGCTTATGAAAAGCAGGTTGACAGATTACTCAATTCAGCGCATTATGGGGAGAAAATGGCTATGCATTGGATGGACATTGCGAGGTTTGCCGATACCCATGGCTACACTGTGGACCGGTATCGGGACGCATCACCCTATCGGGATTGGGTAATCAAGGCTTTCAACCAAAACCTTTCCTACGACCAATTTATCACCCATCAGTTGGCAGGCGATCTTCTTCCCGATCCAACCAAAGACCAGCTGATTGCAACAGCCTTCAACCGAATTCATCCCCAAAATATGGAAGGTGGAATTGTGGAGGAGGAGTTTCGGGTGGAATATGTGGTGGACCGGACAAGTACCATGGGTCAGGCTTTTATGGCTTTGACGCTGGGTTGTGCGCGGTGTCATGACCATAAATACGATCCGATTTCCCAAAAGAATTTCTTTGAGCTCAGCAGTTTTTTCAATCAGGTGGATGAGGCCGGTCAGATTTCTTGGGATGATGCCATGCCTGTTCCGACGATGCTTTTGACAGATTCGGAGAAAGACAACATGCTTTCATTCCTGCTTTCCCAAAAAAATAGGGAGGAAGAGGAACTGAAAAAAGTGGCTGAGAAGGAAGAAGAGGCTTTTCAGACTTGGTTGGCATCCAGTTCTTTTCAAAAAATTTCCAAACTGGATTTTCCGGCAAGTCGGGTTGGGTTTTATTCATTTGATCAAAACTCCATTCAAAACCTCCTCAATCCTGCCCAAAAAGGAACCATGGAAAGCAGCGAGGTCAAAAACCAGAAACCTGCTTTTGTAGATGGTTTGAAAGGAAAAGCTGTCAGACTCAACGGGGATTCCTGGCTGGATTTGGGTGGTTCTGGTATATTTTCCCGGAGCGAGCCTTTTTCGGTTAGTATTTGGATTTCTGTCCCAAAGTCTTTGACTGATGGGGCTATCTTCCACAAGGGTTCAGGGGCGGTGCTATATAATTGGCGGGGATATCACCTCAGTCTCAAAAACAACCGCCTGGAATTGCTGATGGCACATTCCGCACCATATAATGCCATCACCAAACTTACCGAACAGAATATTCCCCGTGACCAATGGATCAAT
>NZ_JBGSXS010000248.1:0-2960 GCF_041751335.1 Aquiflexum sp. | reverse complement strand
AAAACAGTTTGCCTCATTCTAAGCGAAAGGATATTTTATAAAGAAGTATGAAGCTTGGTTATCTATTTCTTTTATTTTTTTTGCTGATTTTCAACATTCCTGATGCGATTTCCCAGAAATTCATTTTACTTCAAAGAGGAGCCAATGAGAAAACAAGGTTGACTTATGAGATTGGGGAATCCATTACTTATAAAATAGCTGCGTATGATTTTTTTATTACGGATGTTATTCGGGATATCCAGCCTGACCTTATTGTCTTATCAGAAAATATATTATTGCCTAAAAACATTACTTCAGTCGATATTACTGAAAAAGATCCCAGAAACAGTACAATTAGCAACCTATCCTTCCTGGGCTATGGTGGGTCGGTAATATTCCTGGCTGCGGATGCCATCAACAGTCTATATTTGGATGACCGCTTTTCAATCAGCCGCGGGTCAATCATCACATCATCAGTATTGGCAGCTACCGGATTTATACTATCTAAATTGAAATACCGGTTTTTTAAAATTGGCGGCAGAAACAAACTCCAAATCGTAATCCTTTACGGAGAGTAGTAAACTTTAGGTTTCGAGCATAATATTCACGACTTTTGCAGGTCAAAAACTAAATAAATTATGACATCAGACCAGTTGAAAGACTTGAGAGCCCGTGTTTCGGCTTTGAGGAGGTATCTTTGACTACGATAAGAATAAAGCAGAAATAGAAGATTTGGAGGCAGTATCTGCTCAGCCTGACTTTTGGAATGATCCTGAAGAGGCTGAAAAAAGCATGAAGCATATCCAATTGAAAAAAAGCTGGACCAACGCCTACGAAAATGCCGAAACCTTAGTCCAAGACCTTGAGGTTCTTTTTGATTTTTATGCTTTGGATGAAGTTTCTGAAGAAGAAATGAAATCCGAATATAATAAGACTTTGAAAGCTGTAGAAGAGCTTGAGCTTAAAAAGATGCTTAGTAATGAGGAAGATCAGCTTAGCGCCATGCTCGAAATCAATCCAGGTGCAGGAGGTACAGAAAGCAATGATTGGGCTTCCATCCTGATGCGGATGTATATCATGTGGGGTGAGAAAAATGGCTACAAAGTCCGCGAAGTTGATCTACAGGAAGGTGAAGTGGCAGGTATTAAATCTGTGACTTTGGAGTTTGATGGACCTTTGGCTTATGGCTTTTTGAAGTCAGAAATCGGTGTTCATCGATTGGTCAGAATTTCTCCCTTTGACAGTAATGGAAGAAGACATACATCATTTGCCTCGGTTTACGCTTATCCTGTGGTAGATGATACCATTGAGATTGATATCAATCCAGGAGATGTTGAATTGCATACATCAAGATCAGGAGGTGCTGGAGGGCAGAATGTAAACAAGGTGGAGACCAAGGTCCAATTGACCCATAAACCGACCGGAATTGTGGTTGTATGTCAAATTGAGCGATCACAATTGGCCAACCGTGAAAAAGCCATGCAGATGTTGAAATCAAGACTCTATCAATTGGAGATGGAAAAGAGAAATGCTGAAAGGGCAAAAATCGAATCCGGAAAAATGAGGATAGATTTTGGTTCCCAAATCAGGAATTATGTTCTTCACCCTTACAAATTGGTGAAAGATGCACGAACTAGTTACGAAACCTCAGACACCCAAAGTGTATTGGATGGTGAATTAAATGAATTTATAAAAGCCTACCTTCTTGCCCAAAGTGAAGAAGAAGTCAAAAAGGATGAATAATTCCATTAGAAACCTTTTAAAGCCGGTTGGATTTGAGAGGTTTCTTTACTTATAACCCCAACATGCGATTTCTTCCAACATTTTTCACTTTAGATTTTTTTCTGCTCTGTGCCAGTTCATTTTTGTTTTTTGCAAGTTTCAACATGATTATTCCAGAACTCCCCTCCTACATCAGTTCACTGGGCGGGGAAGATTACAAAGGCTTGATAATAGCACTATTCACCCTATCAGCAGGATTGTCGAGACCTTTCAGTGGAAAACTTGCCGATAAAATTGGCAGGATCCCGGTCATGATTTTCGGTGCATTGGTATGTTTGGTGGTAAGTCTCATGTACCCAGTAATTACAAGTGTTGCTGGTTTTTTGTTATTGAGGTTTGTTCACGGATTTTCAACGGGATTTACACCTACGGGTATCTCAGCCTATGTTGCTGATATTATTCCGTTCAACAAAAGAGGCGAAGCCATGGGTCTACAATCATTGTTTGGTTCTTTGGGTATGGCAGCAGGACCTGCTTTGGGTGGATATATAAGCATCATTTGGGGAATTAACCCATTGTTCTATGTTTCTTCTTTTACAGCCGTTTTATCCATTCTTATATTGATCAGACTTAAAGAGACGGTAAAGGACAAAGTGAAATTTCATCCCAGGTTGTTAAAACTTCACCGATACGAAATCATTGAAAAAAGGGTATTAACACCTTCATTGGTTCTGTTTTTAACCGTATTTTCATTTGGTGTGATTTTGACGATAATACCTGATTTTTCCACTCATTTGGGAATAGAAAACAAAGGTGTGTTCTTTGCTGTCTTTACCCTTTCTTCATTGGGTATCAGAATCATTGCAGGACGAGCTTCTGATAAATACGGTAGAATTCCAGTTATGAAGGTAGCCACCTTGTCTATGGCCTTATCCATGTTTATTATTGCTTTTGCAGAGAGTAAGGGAGTGTTTTTATTTGGAGGAGTGATTTTCGGTTGTTCGGTAGGAATGAATTCACCAACTATCTCTGCCTGGACGATTGACCTTTCTTTGGATGCTTTTCGAGGAAGGGCTTTGGCGACCATGTATATAGCGTTGGAGGCAGGCATTGGAATAGGCGCTTTGGTGTCAGGATTTGTCTTTGCAAATGATGTCAAAAACTTTGCTTTGGTTTTTTCACTAGGAGCAGCCACTTCAATTGTGGCTTTTTTCTTTCTTTTGACAATTCCAAAAAATAAAGAAATACCAGTTTTAAAA
>NZ_JBGSXS010000247.1:0-10310 GCF_041751335.1 Aquiflexum sp. | reverse complement strand
GTGTTTTGATTATGGTTTTGGACCTTTCAGGTGGGTTTGCACTTCGGGCAAGCCAGGAGACTTAAATAAATCCGACCAAATAGCAGCCAAAGTCCTCAAAGAAATCATGGCCTCCTCTCCCACCGAAATCCAACAACAAATGCAGGATAACATCAAATGGATAGAAGAAGCTGGAAAAAACAAACTGGTAGTGGGTTCCCAAGCCCGTATCCTCTATGCCGATGCAGAAGGCAGAATCAAGATCGCCCAAGCTTTCAACAAGGCTGTCCATTCCGGTGAACTATCCGCTCCTGTGGTCTTGGGCAGAGACCACCATGATGTCAGCGGCACCGACTCCCCTTTCCGGGAAACCAGCAATATCTACGATGGCAGCAAATTCACCGCCGATATGGCCATCCACAATGTCATCGGTGACAGTTTCCGGGGTGCCAATTGGGTTTCCATCCACAATGGCGGAGGTGTAGGCTGGGGCGAGGTCATCAATGGTGGTTTCGGCATGCTACTGGATGGCACATCAGAAGCTGACCGACGGCTACAAACCATGCTCTTCTACGATGTCAACAACGGCATTGCAAGAAGGGCTTGGGCCAGGAATGATGAGGCTTTATTTGCAATAAAGAGGGAGATGGAAAGAACACCAGGATTGAAGGTGACGGTGCCGGAGATAGTGGATGAGGGGGTTTTGGGGTTTACCTAAATAAATAATAAATTTACACGTACAAAATCAATTTGTAATGAACACGAAACTCACCTGAAGTTTAAATAAACAAACCATAGAAAGAGCCAAAATATTAGTCTTTCGAGCTTGGTTGAGAAATATTTGAATTCTCTTTAGCATAAGGACGAAAAAACATTAAAAATGAGTCCACTGGTAGAAAGTTTGACTGGTGTTATTCCAAGCAAAATAGAGCAAAAGAAATTGTCCCCAAATGTCAAAAAGCTGTCCGGGTCGGTACAGCTTCCTAAAAACTATGATTACAAAAAGGAGTTGAGCAATGCCTTGGCTAAAAAATTTTTGGGCCGATGAAAGAAGTGCGTTTGGATGCCGATATGATCCTGGATTCAATGACTGAGCGAAAACCTTTTTCCGAAGATTATAAAAAGTGCAATTTGGCTATAATGACACCAAAGGGATTTTTAGGAACTTTGGGTGTCTAGGGTATTAAATTTTTAGATTCCTTTCTAATCCTATTTCTTTAAAAACTTAGCAAAGACCAACATGATTTGAGGGGTAAAAGACTTACCCAATTAGAATAATTGAACGAGTCAATTATGAAAATAATTTTTAAAAATCTTTATCTGTAAAAAAAAATGGATCATTCCTCCAATTGAGCCAATAAAAAGTTTAGATAAAGTAATAAATTCAGACCCTTGCCAAAAAATAAAATATGCGATCACTAGGCACAATAATGGCGTGATAATTTGTAAAATCATAGATTGATTTTTATAAAATACCATCATTGAAGAAAAAAAAGGGTATATTAATGTAATAGTAAATATAATCATTAGGTTTTGAAGATAGTTAGAAATTGGTTCTTGAAAAATCAAAACTACCATAATCAAGAAAACATTAAATAAGAGGATTTTGTTTTTTAAAACCATAAAATTAAATATTAGTTTGTCCATCGGTCAATGACCGATGGACATAAAATTAATCAGCTATATACTCACCGTTCTTAGCTCTTTCATATACATCTTGCATATGCGCATCATAGTTATTGGCAAAATAAGCAGCTACTTTCCCAAACCATTTCCAAACTTCACCTCCGGCCGAGATGTTAAACAATTCATCATTTGATAATTCTTTCATAGCTTATTGATTTCTTACTTCGTTATATCCTTCGATAAAATCATTTTTAACGCTATCCCATCCTTCCGTTATAAGTTCTACAACAGCAGCTGCGAATATAGCTTTACCTAAAAACCAAATACCTCCCCCGTCAACCTTAACCATCTCCTCAAAACTCAATTCCTTAAACTTTTCCATAATTTAAACAATTTTCCTTTTTCTCCCAACCTTTATCGGGCGTTGGGTTTTCCCAATCTCAAAATACCTCGTTTTTAGCTAGCATCGTTTTCGGCATCTGATCATGATTCTAAATTACTTTTGCTCCGTGCATAAAAACAGCACGAGAAAAATATCTTGTATTTTTTTCAAGGTTCATAAAAATAAACAGCAGGAACTATCAAAACAGCATTATATACGCCATGGAAAATAATAGCCCACTTCATACCATGGTTTAATCTGATATGACTTAAAACCAATCCCACTACAAACTTAATAGCAACCAACAAGGGGACCCAATAAAAATACTTCCCATGATCAAACTCGGTAAAATTGCCCATATGGACCAATGCAAATAGAGCGGAGGAACAATACACAACAATTTTAAGATCGGGCTTTTGCCCTTTAGTTATCATTATAAAAAGAATAATCAAATAACCCCACAGCAAAACTACAGGATATCAGATTTCAGATATCATAAATACAGACAATCCCAATCCCCACCAAATGGAAGATTTTTTAAGGTCCAGATGAAGCCTAAAAATAGGTTCCTCTATCAACGGGGTGAAAAATATGGCAATTAAGGCCAACAGCCATTTATTCTTTTCCAGGAGTTCGGTCATGATATGGTCAAACTGATCCATACCTGCCCATTCTAAGATAAAAGCATAAGGCACCACTATCAAAATGGTAATCAGTAAAAGAAATGTGAAATCACTAATTTTAATGTCACTGTAAGTTTCTGCCCGATAAGGTGCTTTCAAAAAGGATAAAAGAGTTCCGAATGTTTTCATGTTCTTAATATTTATGATCTAATAAAATAGTTAACACTCAATACTCAAGAGAAAAATTCCATGAATTCCTTGAGAAAATATTTGGCATGAATGACCCGCTCAAACATAATGCACCACCAAGAACCTTCCTGATTTCGGCAGACTCTAAAACTTCAAACCTCCAATCAATCAGAATCTGTTTTTGGCTGGCAAATACGAAACTGTTCAATCGTCGAGAATACTGAATATCAACTCCCATGTCATTCAAATATTCCAAATACACATACAACTGTCTCCTACTCACCCCCAGTCTCTCTGCCAACTCCTCAGGACTTCCCGTCCGCTGTTCCTTTACCAGCTTATTCAAAAGCTGTAATCTTTCAATTTGTCTGATAAATTCCATATTCTTCTAATTTAGTGTATGATATAAAAGTCAAATGGCAATTCTTTGTACTTGGTTCACTTCATGCCAACACCACCAACTGCTTCCTGATCATTTCAAAATACTTGCCTTCCTTGGCCAATAAAGCCGAATGGTTCCCCTCTTCGATCAGTTTCCCTTTATCCAGAACAAAAAGGCCGTCAAAATCCTGCACTGCTGCCAACCTGTGGGTAATGAATATAATGGTTTTGCCTTCTGTAGCCAGCATCCTAATGGTCTGTTGTACAAATTGCTCTGAATCGGGGTCTAGGGAAGCCGTGGCTTCGTCCAAAATCAATATTTCCGGATCCCGATACAATGCCCTTGCAATGGCAATCCGCTGCTTCTGCCCTCCAGATAATGCTGCCCCATTCTCTCCTAAGTAGGTCCCAAAACCGTTTGGCAGATTTTCTATAAAACTCATCATACCCAACCTATTGCAGATATGCACCACTTTTTGCATATCCGGTTGGTAGTCACCCAAGGCAATATTTTCCAAAACATTACCAGCAAAAAGATCTATACGCTGAGGCACTACTGAGACAATTTGTCTCAAACTTGCATTGTTGATAAATTTGATATCATGGTCTCCGATGTATACATTGCCCGACTGCAATGGGTACAGATTTTGAAGCAGGGAAACCAAGGTGCTTTTTCCTGAACCACTTTCCCCTACCACACCGGATATTTTCCCTTTGGGAAAGACCAAACTCAAACCATCAAAGACATTCGCTCTTGAACCATACCTGAAGCTTACATTTTTAAAGTATATATCTCCTACATCATCTTTTTTAAGAGTAAATGTTTCCTCCGAATTTTCCACTTCCAAATCCATAATCTCAAACAACCTGTCCGCGGCAATCAAAGCATTCTGAATGGTTTTGTTCATGCCGATCAAGCTGGAAACTGGACCAGTCAGATAGCCTGTCAAAGCATAAAAAGACATCAGTTCTCCAGGTGTGATCTCATTGCTAAGGACATAACCTGCGCCAACCCACAAAAGGATGATGGTAAACAGTCGTGAAACCGTCTCTGAGGATGTTCCTGAAAAAATGTTGTTCAAACCCGATTGATAAACAGTCTTCAAAAGCGAAACAAACCTGATCTCGGTTTTTATATTGGCATGGTCTTCGGCTCCAAAGCGCTTGATGGTTCCGGCTGCGGTGATGGATTCTACCAATTGGGATTCCAATTCGGCAGATTCTTCCATTAACCTTCTTTCAATCTTTTTATTGAGCCGGTTGGTAATCCAGTAGATTAGGGCATACAAAGGCACTACCAGAAGCATCACCAAGGCAAGTTTCCAATAAAAAGTAAACATCAATGCAAAAGAGAAAATCACAATAAAAACATTTACCAAAAACCCAATCGATACATCATTGATAAAAGCCCTGATTTTTACGGCGTCATTGATCCTAGAAATAATTTCTCCTACCCGCATGGTATCAAAAAATCGCTGAGGTAAAGTCAAAAGGTGTTTATAATACCCTAAAATCAAACGGGCATCAATGCGTTGGCCCACTTTGATAATAAACAAGGTTTTGAAAACCCCAATAAAAATCTGCAGGATCAGCAATACGATCATGGCAACCGAAAGGAGGTTAAGCAAATTGACATTCCTTCCAATAAATACATGGTCAATGATTTTTTGAACATATATCGACGTGGACAATCCTAAAATGGTATAAATGACTGCTCCTATTAAAGATTGAAACATGACGCTTCGATGGGGCCGAACCAAAAACCAAAACCTCCTCCAAGTACTCACCTTTTGATTGATGGCATTGAACTCATCATTTGGCATTAATAAGACCAATACCCCTGTCCATATTTCCTTAAACTCTTAAGGAGATACCTTATGCACTTGTCCATCACCTGGATCCATGTATTCCACCATTTTGTCAGTCACTTTATAGATTACTACAAAATGATGTAGAACTTTTTTCACAATGACATGGGCGATTACCGGCATGGGAACTTCTTTGAGTGCATCGAATTCTCCTCGTACTCCTTTGGCCGAAAAACCCATTTTGGTCGCCGCTTCAATGAGTCCTAAGATATTAGTGCCTTTTTGATCAGTAGAAGCCATCTGTCTGATTTTAGCCACTGGCATTTCAAGGTTGTAATGCGAAGCTACTGATGCAAGACAGGCTGCACCACAATCCGTAATATCCCTTTGTTTAACTTTGATACCCATATGATGAAAAATTATATGCTATTTTGAACTTGAGGATTGAGCCAATTATCCACCTTGTCATAAAGCAGTTGAAATAAAGACCTTCTAGCCACAATAAAGCGGGCATTGAAAGTCATTCCTTTTTTAATATGCCCTTCCTGTCCGCTGGACAAGGTCAAATAAGATGTGTCTAACATACATGTTACCAAAAAACCTGCTTCCCTTTCACTGATTAAACTGAGGTCATCTGCTATATCTTTGACTTTCCCGATGGCAATCCCCCATTGATTGTAATTGTATGCGTCCACTTGAAAAGTCACTTCTTGCTCTTTTTCAATAAATGCAATGTCACTCGGAGAAATGTAAGTCACTGCAATCAAAGTCGTGTCAGGTGAAATTTCGGCGAGCTTTTGCTGGGGATGGATAAAATCCCCTTCATTCAGGTTAAGTACATTGATCAGAGTGCCACTAGTACCTGCAATAATCTTGTATTGATCAATTTGCTCTGCAAAAACATCCATTTGGTTTTTAAGGCGCAATTTTTCGTTTTGATGATTGATCAGCTCCTGTTCCCATTGATTGATTTGTTGCTTTTTGACCAAATCCATTTGAGTCTGCGCTTGTTTGTACTGGACTTCAATGTTGTCATAGTCAGCAAAGGCGATGGATTTACTGTTGTAAAGCATTTGGGCACGATCAAAGTCCCTTTCCAATTTTTGAAGCATAGAGGCCTGATTGTTGATTTTGGTCTGAAATTCCAAAAATGAAGCCTGATAGTATTTAGATTTTAATGGGATAAGCAAAACAAAATTCCCTTCCATTTGCAATCGAAGCAATTTCCCCAAATCATAAATAAAATCCTCCAGCAGCATCAACCTTTCTCCCAAACCCTGCATTTCCAACTGAATTACCTCGGCCCGAACAACAGCCAAAACATCCCCTTTTTTGACCTTTTTATTTTCAGTCAGATCCCATTTTTCCAATCGTCCACCAACTGAACTCATCAAAGAATTGCGCTGAAGTGCTGACTGAAATGTGCCGCGGGACTGTACTGCAACATCCACATATATCAATGGCAAAGAAGCCACGGCTGAAAGTAAAATACTCAGTAAAATCAGATAAATTGCCTGTGATCTGACACTGATGTGGGAATCATAAACTTCCACGGATACATTTAAAATTGACGGTGGGAAAACCTTTTTTTCCATAAAAATATAATTTAGGTTCAACTTAAAGCTTAGCTAAATATAAATGTTAAAAAAGATTTTTCTAGGTCTTATTATTAAGATAATCGATTAATTAACCGTTTAATGTAAAAATATCTTTGCATTGGGAATTCTTAGTAAGGAAGTATAAAGAAAACTAAATCCAATTTGCCACCCAATGATAATCGAGTATTTAAAAAAGGGTGAGACTAAGATTTTCCTGAAAAAAATTCAAGATAAATCAAATCTCATCTTTTGAAAGTCCTCCTTGCTTTAGGATTATCAGTTTATCACTGTTTTCAGGTCTTTGGAAGGAAAGAAAAATCCCGCTTGTCTTTAACTATCTAAAATCACATCTTTTTATAAAACCCTGAACCCTCTCCCAAAAAATCCACGTAAAAGAAATTTTTATGCACACGGGATTTACAATATCATACCCAGCCATTAAATCAACAAGTAGGCGGCGCTTTTTCGCCCGGTCAAAATACAAAGTGATTCTGCCATTAAAAACAAACAAGGTCTAAACAGACACCACTGTGGATTTATTCAGCGATAAGACTTTCAATTGCCGCGCGGATGCGCCCCATGTCATCCACGCACATGGCGTGCTGCCCGGAGCCATTGTCATCGTGATACTCCATACCCGGATGGACAAACTGTATTACCCCGGACTTATCCAGGATGAAGGTTACCGAGGTAGCCGGTCGTTTAGGGCCTGTAAGCCACCATTCTTTTAGCGTGCCATTGCGCCAATCCCAGTCAGTCTATAGCTACCGGAAACTTAAAATCTCTGGCTTCAACCACACGCTGTACACGCGCTACATCCAAAGGGTCATCTCTCCCGGCCTTGGGATGGTAAACCCCAACCAATGCGAAGCCTTGGTCGGCATATTCCTCATAGAGCTGACGAAGCGCGGGGGCACTGCTTGCACAGAAAGGACAGGTGTCGGTAAACCAACGAACCAGAACGACTTTTCCTCTAAGATCTTCCAGCGTAAGCGGCTCGGAATTGATCCATCCGTCAAACTGGAAAGGAGGCGCTTGAACACCGATGCGGTCATCACCGGCAGTCCTGTCCATAGTTGACAAGCTTCTGAGCGATTTCTCAATCTTAGCATCTGCCTCAGTCTCGGAATCTCCCTCTTATAGGTGAATCTCACGTTGATGCTCCCAAGACTTTATGATGAAATGGAATTTTCAAACCGATCGTATTTTACTCGTTATGTAAAAAATATTTTAGATATTACTCCAAGTGAGTACCGAAATCGCCTAGGGTAGAAGAGAAATGTGTACGAAAGCAGGATTTGCTCTTGTCATGGTGGTTATCAGCTTGAGTGGAACCTTCAAAGCTTTTTAATTCCTTGCTTGTTCAATTCCTTCTTTCCAGGCATCAATGATATTTTTATTGTCCCTGGTTAATAAACTTTCATTGACAGTAAATTTTACAATTCCACTATCATTGGCTCTTCCTAACCAAATATTATGCTCATTGTATAGAAAAACAGCAAGCTTTTTTAAGCTTATTTCATTGCTTAAGGTTAAATCATAAATATTAGTACCGTTTTTAAAACCAGTTATACTAACACCATTTAATTCGTTCAATCCAGTAATTAAGTTTTTAGATCTCATAACAACTTCATCCCAACGCTCATTAATGCCTTCTAAATAATGTAAAGCCATTGATGTATTATTCCAATTTTGAAATACAGTTCCTCCGAGTATTTTAATTTGATGAGCTATTTGATCAATGATTTTTGCATCCCCACAAAGCATTGCTCCTCCAGTAGCATTTAAATATTTATATAGGGAAATATAAACCGTGTCAAAATATGAAGCGTATTCCAAAAGTGAGGTCTTGTTGAAAGCAGACGCTATATGAATTCTTGCACCGTCTAAATGCATTTTGTAATTATTTTCTTTGCAGTATGTTGAAATGTCTTTTATCACATCTAATGGCACAAAAGTTCCGTCAGCACGCCGGACAGGGTTTTCAATCACAACGGTTCCTAAGCCGCTTTTAAAAACTTCATTATTATTTATATAGTCGATTGTACTTTTTAAATCAGCTATATCAAAATAGGGCTTTCCTTTTCCAATTGGGATCAGCCTGATGCTATGAACGCTTTGGGCTGCATCAGCTTCATCTCTGAAAATATGTGAGTTTTCAGGTACTATGACTTTAGTGTTGTTTTCATTCAGTAACTTAATTGCTAATTGGTTGGCCATCGTACCAGTAGGCAGATAAATGGCCTTTTCTTTACCCGTTATTTTTGCAAATTCCTCTTCAATTAATTTTGTATCTCCCCCATTTCCATATACATCAGGTTCAATAGGTTTCGAATTATTTATTTCTTGCAGCTTCTTAAGGTATTCATGGGGTGCCAGTGCAAACCCATCATAAATAAAGTTAACCGGTGATTGATTTTCAGTGTGTACTTCATCAATAGTTCTTTCAAATGACATTGCGTTCAAGCCAGTTGTTGGAAGCAAAAAAGGAACAGTTGATAGACTACATTTTTTTAGAAAGTCTCTTCTATTGTTTTCATTTTTCATTTTGTTCATTTTCTTAAATGTTGCCTATCGGTCAAGTATAAGAGCAGTAGCGCCTGCCTGCTGCTGGCAGGGAATTCGAAGCGATTACCTGTCCGCCACCACAAAAGTTTTTAAATACACTGACCTTGATTTTATCACTTCACCCGCTACCTGCCCGTCCAGCAGGTGGGTTGATCTTATACAATATTGCGCCTGCCTAAGATAAGCAGGCTTTCGTTATTTTTGTTCGGGATTTAATTCCCGATTGATTTCATCTAATATTTTGGTTATTTCTACTCCGAGGATTTCATAATTTTCAACATTATAATTTGCTCTTTCTCGTATAGTCCTGACGATGTTCTTGAATTTGAAATTTTCAAGAAGCGCTGGGTCCACATAAGTAGAATCTGGTGTTAGATTTAAGTACTCCAGTCTGAATGGATTCATATTCGTATCTCCGAACGCTATAAGTCGCATTTCATCCTCTCTCGCGTCTTCTATCATTCCTGACCATCTGGCCAGGTGCATACGCAATGAATCATTCTTAATGATGTACAGATTCCCGGAACTTATAAGTGCATTCAATGCGCCATTGGAAGGACTAAAAGTAGAATAGCCTCCTAACCTTCGCGTATAGTTAAAATAATTAATTGGATCCACTTCAGCTTTGGGCAAATTGAAAAGAGCCAGTAGACTATCGCAATTGGATGCCAAAGTAGAAGATTTAATGATGTTGCTATTTAATTCACTTTCGTTATATTCAAAATCTGATTTTAACTCTCTGAGAATTTTTTGTTCAAAATTGGTTTCTTTTCGGTATTCATTCCAATTATTGATTGACAAAGCAATTAAAATCCCAATAACCACCAGCACAATTTCTCCAATGGCATATAATAAATATCTGCTGAACTTATCCTCAGAGAGTAATTTTTGTCTGATATGTCTGAAAAACTTGATCATATATTTTAATTTATTAACCTGCGCACCACCTGGCTCCTCACTATCAAAGGTCTACAAGACCTTTGATTCCCGTTCGGCCCTCTAAAGAATTTTATCATTGGTTACGGTTACTGGTGTTTTTGTTCAGTATTTTTAAAAGCCTATTGCACGCCTCTGAGGTATTCAAAATAGATTCCACCCTTCCTTTGGCAAAGTTCTTTCTAATTGAATTTACCAACGTTTGATCTTGTAACAACAA
>NZ_JBGSXS010000246.1:0-9071 GCF_041751335.1 Aquiflexum sp. | reverse complement strand
TCACATTTAAAAACCTGCATGGATGGAATTTTTCAAGGGAACACTTCTAGTAAGGATATAATGAAAAATTAATCGATTTTATGTTTAGAATGGAAGGATTCTGTGATTTATGTAATTATTTTCAAATCAGTCTACAAACTGTCTTAACTCCATTCCTCAAATTCCTCATCTTCAAAAACATCATCCATCAAAAGTTTGTCGTCACCTTCCTCATACATTTTCTTAAAAGCCTCGCTCCAGTTTTTTCTAGGTTCCTCAATAGCTATTATAACTATATGCTCTTTTTCCGATATTAGCTCAACCTCTTCACTAGAATTATGTTTCTCCAAAATTGACTTATCCAACTTTTTCCCTTTTGAATTGCCTATTTTGATTATTTTGGTTTTCATTCATTCCATTTTGTTAATAGATACAAAAGTTATTACAAAAAAATCACTAATCCACACCAAATTTTCACAAGCCCTTCACTATCCCCTTATATTTTTTGATCAAAGCCTCATTGTGTTCTTCTCCTTCATCCGAATTAGAACTGCTGAATACCTCAGGTTTTATACCCATTTGGATCAGGTTATCGGCAGCCTGTACCATCATACTCTGTAAAATCACTGCACCAGTAACTGTGGAAGTCGCACCGACTTTAATATCCAACCCATCCAATGTCACTGATGCATCTCCGGTTTCTCCGCCATTGTCAAAATACAAGTCAGCGATTTCAAAAAGTCTTTTCCCTGATGGATGTCTTGAAGTGACTGATTGGGTATGTTTCAGGTTGGTGATGACGATGACTTTGGAACCTTTCTCTTTGGCAATCATCGCCATTTCTATACTTACGGTGTTACGGCCGGAGTTGGAAGAGATGATGAAAATATCCTTTTTAGATAATGGAAATCCTTCAAGAAGCCTTGCCGCATACCCTTCCTTCCTTTCCACCTCTGTACTGTACGAAGCATCTTTATGCAACATCAGGTCATCATCCAAAATAGGTATTACCCTAGCAAATCCGCCCGCCCGGTAAAAAATCTCTTCAGCAAACATGTGAGAATGTCCTGTTCCACTGGTATAGATAAAACCATCATTGGCAAGGCCATCTGCTATCCATTTGGCGGCCTGTTCAATCTTTTCCTTTTGCTCGAAAACAGTCTTGAGTTTGGATTGAACTTGGTCAAAATATCGCAGGTAAGCCTTCATATCAATTGATCAGGATTTCATCAATGAACACCCATCCTTTGCCTCCGGCACCTGGATGCCATTTTGGTAAGGGATTGATAGGGGTGAGCTTTGCTTTGATCGCAGTGACGTCACTTTGGTTGATATTGGTTTCATACATCTGCAGCATCCGGTCACGATTACTTGTTGGCTGTTCAGGTTTCTGCGTATCAATCAACTTCCAATCCGTATTCTGGGTTTTGATCCATACTTCCACTTTGGAGGGCGGGAAAATATGCGAACCCTCTGCTGCCAAGGTACTGAAAGCAATGTTTTGGATACTTTGGGGAGATTTGAAATTCATTTGAATTTCAAACGGTGTGTCCTGAAAACCCAACCATTTTCCTTTTCCAAAATCCTCATCTCCTTTTTCAAGGTCAAAAAGGGTCAAGGCACCTTTTCCTTTATATGATTCACTGGGAGGAAAGGTAAGTTTGTAGCTGTCAGGCTGAATTTTTGACCTGAAAAATACAGCTTGTTTTTCAGTACTTCCAAGCCACCCGTCCGCAAAAGCCCTTGCCCGCAAAGTTGTGTTTTTATCCAAACTAATAGGTCCGGAATACACCTGATTGTTACTGCTATCCGGTATGGTATTGTCAAGGGTATAAAAAATCTTGACTGTGCCAATGGGATGCTTGAGTGTAACTTCAGCTTTATCGGTGAAAATAGATTTTTCAAATTCTATTTGTGGCGCATTCAATTGATATAGTGTGCCATTGTCCTGAAATCCCCCTTCTATGTTTGTTTCAGGTAATTGGGATTTTAGTGCGGCAATGGCATCAGCGTTTTTATTGGTCCATACATACAGATTCTTTAGCTGACTAAAATCTTTAAGGCTTTCAAAAGCTGATTCAGAAAGTGGATTACCGCTGAGGGAGAGGTGCGTCAGGTTTTTGAGGTTTTTCAATTCACCCAAATTATTTCCTTCCATTCCTGTGAAATTAAGGTTGAGAACCTCAAGATTAGGAAAGTTTGCAATCTTTTGAAGGTGACCATCTTTCATAGGCATGTTTTGAAAATTCAGTTCTACGACTTGGTCTTTGACTTTTTTTAGTTCATCGATCGTATTGGGGTCAAACTGGTTTTTTCCAAAAAATGTAACCCTTAGTCCAGGTGAATTTGGGTAAGTAGCTACCACTTTTCTGTAGTCATTGTTTAGCTCTGCTATAGTTTTGGCATTTGCTGCCTTGAAAGAATAGGTTTTGGATTCTTGGCTTGCAAATTTTTCTTTTGCTAAAGCTATGAATTCGCTTTCAGGACTGTAAGAAGTCAGTTTTTTTTCAAAGTATGCAGAATCCAAGATCCAGTTTTGGATCAATGCAAGTTCTGTTTCTGACAATTGGGGTTTTCCTTTGGGAGGCATATGATATTCATCTTCCAAATCATACAATATGTGGATCAAAATCTGGGAATTTTCAAGATCCTCCATGTCGATGGCAGGACCCATTTCACCACCTTTAAGGATATATTGTACTTCATCCATTCTCAGCTCACCTTTGATTTTTCCTGCTTTGTGGCAACTGATGCATTTTTGATCTAAGATCGGTTTGATGACATGTTCAAAAGCCAAAGCTTCTTCGAAACTTACCTGAGGCATGTCTATTACACTTTTTAAAGGGGCAAAAAGAAAATCTTCACCATGTGTCAATGAAGCTCCAAAGTGGCCGGTTGCCAATACCAAAACCAATACCATTAAAGAAAGGCCTTTTGCAATGGATAGCTTTTCTTTCACCCAAAACCAATACCACAAAGTTCCTAGCCAAAATACTAGCAATCCTGTCCATTGATGGTTTTCAAAATCTTCTTTTACATAGCCAACTTCTGCACTTAGAAAAAGCCCTGCGAGAACAGTGATACCTGTAAAGAAAAGTGCGGAAAGCAATAGCCATTTCATGGCGACCTTCGAATTGGCTCCCAAGGCATCGGGAAACCAAAACAGCAACGCTGCCAAAAATAGCATGACTATTGGAAAATGGAGCAGGAGTGGGTGCATTCTACCAACTACCTCCAAAAAAGATGGCAGTTGTATATGGTCTTGCCCGATGACAAGAATAAGAATTAGTCCATTTAAAGCAATCAACGAATTTTCTAGAATCGCAAAGATTTTTTGGTTTTGGGGCATAATAGTAGAAATGTTAAACCAAAATGTCTTTTACAACTTTACCGTGTACATCGGTCAACCTGTACCTTCTTCCCAGGTGTTTGTAGGTAAGCCTTTCATGGTCAATTCCCATCAAATGAAGGATAGTGGCTTGGAAGTCATGGACGTGGACCGGGTTTTCTACAATGTTATATCCAAACTCATCTGTTTCTCCATATACCATTCCTGACTTAACACCTCCTCCGGCCATCCAAATAGAAAATGCCCTAGGATGGTGATCACGTCCATAATTATCCACTTGTATTTTTCCCTGACAGTAGTTTGTTCTTCCAAATTCTCCACCCCAAATCACCAATGTTTCATCCAAAAGTCCTCTTTGTTTCAAATCTGTAATCAATGCAGCAGAAGCCTGATCGACATCTTTTGCCTGACCGATAAATTGGTTTGGCAGATTATCATGCGCATCCCAACCTTGGTGGTAAAGCTGCACAAATCTCACCCCGTTTTCTGAAAGTTTCCTGGCCAATAGGCAATTGGCAGCATAGGTGCCTGGAATCAGGCAATCTGGTCCATACATTTTGATGATGCTGTCAGGTTCTGATTTGATATCGGTAACTTCCGGAACTGCGGTTTGCATGCGGAAAGCCATTTCATATTGTTGGACTTTGGCCTGGATTTCAGGGTCACCAAAAGTCTCAAAATTCAAATTGTTCATTTCTGCCAATTTATCCAACATCCTTCTTCTGTCCTCTCTATTCATTCCCTTTGGATCTTTGAGATATAACACAGGATCTTCACTGGCAGAAAACTGAACACCCTGATGGACAGAATCCAAGAACCCATTTGTCCAAAGTTTGGAATATACACCTTGGCCATTGCCTTTGCCCCGGCTTAATAGCACACAGAAAGAGGGGAGGTTGCTGTTTTCACTCCCCAATCCATAGCTCAGCCACGCGCCCATACTTGGACGGTTGCCAACCTGTGCACCGGTCTGAAAAAATGTCAATGCCGGATCATGATTGATGGCCTCTGTATGCATGGACTTAATGATGCAGATATCATCCACAACTTTGGCAGTATGTGGAAACATTTCTGAAATCCATGCCCTGGATTCGCCGTATTGGTTGAATTTGAAGAATGAACCCACCAATGGAAAAGAGCTTTGACCTGACGTCATTCCTGTGAGTCTTTGGCCTGCACGGATGGAATCAGGGAGTTCCTGTCCAATCTGTTGATTTAATAAAGGTTTGTAATCAAATGATTCCAATTGGGAAGGAGCACCGTTTTGGAAAAGGTATATGACTCTTTTTGCTTTTGGAGCAAAATGAGGCAAAGCATCCATCAATGCATCTTCACCGCTTTTGCCTTTGAACAGGTCAGGAATCAAAAGACTACCCAAAGCAACACTTCCAATTCCTAAGCTTACCTTGGAAAGAAACTTCCTCCTATTCTCGTTTAATCCATATTCAGATTGCTCTTTTTCCATCTCAGATTTTGGTTATTGCTTCTTCAAGATTATACATCGCTAGGATTACCTGCATCATGGCGGCGGTGTTTGGGGATATTTTTTCTTCTCTGATCGGGTATTCACCCACTTTGAATAAGTCATCAGCTGATGCTTGGTCTTCGTTGAATCTAGATAATTCTTCTTTGAAATAGCCGAAAAGAATATCCATTTCTTTTGAATTCGGTACCCTACATAGAATGCTTTTAAATGCTTCCTCAATGGCATCTTCAGGTTCGGCTCCTTTTTCAGTCAACTGACTCGCCAAAACCCGAGATGCCTCCATCACCAAAGGATCATTCATCATGACCAATGCCTGAAGCGGGGTATTGGTTCTTCCTCTGTTAACCTCACATTGATCTCTGTTTGAGCCATCAAAGATGATCGGCATCGGAGGAGGGGAAGTGAGTTTGATAAAGGTATATAATCCTCTTCTATATAACTTGTCGCCTTTATCCTGTACATAGGTCTTAAGTTCACCACGGCCTGATGTCGCAGCTTCCCAAAGTCCATCAGGCTGGTATGGTTTAACACTTGGTCCGCCAATTTCAGGTACAAGCAGGCCTGAACTTGCCAAGACCAAATCTCTGATATTCTCGGCAGTCAATCTCAATCTCGGAGACCTTGCCAAATAGATATTATCAGGATCAGTATTCAAATGTTTTTTGGTGACTTTGCAGGACTGCATGTATGTAGCAGAAGTCATGATTTTCTTCAATAAATATTTGACATCCCAACCGTTTTCCATAAAATCCACCGCCAGCCAATCCAAGAGTTCAGGATGGGAGGGAAGGTCGCCCTGCATTCCAAAATCGCCTGTTGATTTGACAATTCCTACACCGAATATTTCCTGCCACATCAGGTTGACAAACACCCTTGCAGTAAGCGGATTGTTTTTGTCCACGGTCCACTTTGCAAGTCCAAGCCTGTTTTTGGGCAGATTGTCAGGGAAAGAAAATATATTTTCAGGTGTATTTGGGCTGACAGGGGTCGTACGAGCGTCGTATAAACCCCGGTTTAGAATGTAAGTAGTCCTCAAAGTGTCCAATTCATCCATCACGGAGACCATCAATTTGCTCGTATCCTGATGGTTGATGAATGAAAGGAGTTCGTTGATATCCTCTCTTTCTATCCAAAGGATGGGCGTTTTGGCAGGTTTGGACTGTGAGACATCACCTTCATATCCCTTTTCGGGAGTATTGTTAAAAAAGGCAAACATTTCGTAGAAGTTTTTCTGCGAGATCGGGTCATACTTATGGTCATGGCATTGTGCACATTCCATTGTGATTCCAAGGATTCCTTTGCTGAAAGTATTGGATTTGTCCAGTACATATTCTACCCGATATTCTTCAGGTATGACACCACCTTCTTCGGTATATTTATGGTTTCTGTTAAAGGCTGTGGCCAATATCTGTTCCTTGGTCGCATTTGGCAACATGTCACCGGCCAACTGCCAAGTGATGAATTGGTCGTAAGGAAGGTTTTTATTGAATGCATGAATCACCCAATCTCTGTAAGGCCATTGGGTTCGGATATTGTCATCCTGATAGCCATAGGAATCTGAATACCTAGAGATATCCATCCAAAGGACAGCCATTTTCTCACCATAGGTCTGCAGGTTCATGATGTTGTCCAATGCTTTTTTGTATGCTTCAGGGCTATTGTCTTTCTCAAAAGCGCTGATCATCTCAGGAGTAGGGGGGAGGCCTGTCAGGTCAAGGCTTACTCTTTTTAGCAATTCATGCTTTTCTGCCTCATCATTTGGGTTCAGTCCCAACTTGTTCATTTTGGCCAAGGTGAAATAATCGATTTCATTTTTTGGCCATTCTTTGTCTTTGACTTTTGGTAATGCTGCTTTTTTGGGAGTTACAAAAGCCCAATGTGGCTCATATTTCGCACCTTGTTCAATCCACTTTTTAATTAATCCGATCTCTTCTTCCGACAAAGAGAGGTTGGATTCAGGAGGTGGCATCAGTTCGTTGGGATCAGTGTTGACTATTCTGTGGTAAAGTTCAGATCCGTTGACGTCATTGGGAATAATGGCAAATTTCCCGGGACTTTCTTTTAAGGCTCCCAAAGCAGCTTCTTCGACATCAAGCCGCAATCCAGCCTCTCTTTTATTGGCATCAGGGCCATGGCATGCGAAGCATTTGTCTGATAGGATGGGGCGAATGTGAAAATTATAACTTAACTGTTCGGCATCACTTATAGTAATATCGTTGTCGGAAGATGGCTTGCAGGCGAATTGAAGCAAAACTAGAATAAAGGCAAAATGCCTGAAACACTTCATGGGAGAGGTAATTATAGATTATTATTGGATTTGAAATTTCGAGATAATTTTGATCAACTTCAAATGGTTAGATAAAAATTTTATTAATGGAAAGTTTCGTCATGTTGACGAAGGAAAGCCTGCCCCGATGCTTTCGGGGCATCTCGCGATGATCAGTTAATGCTAAAATTTTTATAAGAGGACCTCTTGAGTTCACTAGTGCCTACCAATGACGTAAATGTTGGTGACGTCACTCTGACGAAGGAAAGCCTGCCCCGATGTTTTCGGGGAGTCTCTCGAGGATCAGGAAATGTTTTATAAACATAAATAGGACCTCTGGAGATTCTTCGTGCCTCAGAATGACGGCTGCCTAGGGGGTAACTTGATGTCATTATTTTTCTGAATGTTTTTTCATAAATATTGGGGACTCAGGATGACGGCTGCCTAGGGGGTAACTTGCTGTCATTCCTTTTCTCAACATTTTAAAAATGTTAGGGACTCGGGATGACGAGGAACAAATTTTCAGAATTTGAAAATCACAATTTTTTAACCCACATCTAATCTTAAATCCTATATTTGCGATAATACCAAATTTTTAACCATGAGTGAAGTGAAAGTACCATCCCTTAAAAGCTGGGTGCCTGTTCCGAAAGATTCAGATTTTACAATTTATAATCTGCCTTTTGGGATTTTCCAAAACAAAAGACTTTCTCCGAGAGCAGGAGTTGCCATAGGGGACAAAATAGTTGATTTGGCTGTGTTGCATGAGGAAGGATTTTTTTCAGACATGACACAGTTGCCCCATGGTGTATTTCAAAAGGATTCTCTGAACGATTTTATCGCATTGGGAAAGCCAATCACCAAAAGGGTCAGGGAGAAAGTGCAGGATTTGCTTAAAGAAGAAAACGGAGCTTTGCGAGACCACCAAAGCAGGGGAAAAGCGTTTGTGACAAGGAAAGAAGCCCAGATGCTTTTACCTGTTAAAATCGGAGATTATACGGATTTTTACAGCAGCAAGGAACACGCTACCAATGTTGGAACAATGTTCCGGGATCCTGAAAATGCTCTGTTGCCCAATTGGAAACACCTTCCGGTAGGATATCATGGAAGGTCTTCTTCTATAATTCCTTCAGGAATTCCCATTCACAGGCCCAAGGGACAATACAAGGATCCGGATATGGAAAACCCTGAATTCGGTCCAAGCCGAAGATTGGATTTTGAACTGGAAATGGCATTTATTATCGGAAAACCCACCAAGATGGGGGACAGTGTCGGCACAGGGGATGCTGAGGATTTTATTTTTGGAATGGTGCTGTTCAATGATTGGTCGGCCAGGGACATTCAGGCTTGGGAATATGTGCCATTGGGTCCCTTTCTTGGAAAAAGCTTTGCCTCAAGCATCTCCCCTTGGATAGTAACTTTGGAAGCTTTGGAACCCTATAGGGTAGCCGGGCCTAAGCAGGACCCTGAAGTTTTACCTTATTTGCAATTTAAAAAAGATCATGCTTTTGATATCAACTTGGAGGTCTTTATTCAACCTGATGGAATGAAGAGCACCAAGGTATGTACTTCCAATTTCAAATACATGTACTGGAATATTTCCCAACAACTTGCCCATCACACAGTGAACGGCTGCAACATCAATGTTGGTGACTTGATGGCTTCGGGTACGATTTCAGGCCCCACTTTGGATAGTTTTGGTTCCATGTTGGAACTTGCTTGGAAAGGTACCAAACCGGTGATATTGGAAGAAGGAGGAGAAAGGAAGTTTATAGAAGATGGAGATACAGTGATATTGAAGGGCTACTGTGAGAAAGCAGGTATCCGTGTTGGGTTTGGTGAGGTTGAAAGTAAGGTGATGCCGGGGAAGCCTAGTTAAAGGATGAAGGAAAAGGGATAAAGGACGAGGTGGTGCGTCATTGCGAGGAGCACTTGGGAAACTTTGATAATTTGAACAGTCCTTCGTGCGACGTGGCAATCTCTTTTGACAT
>NZ_JBGSXS010000245.1:0-6852 GCF_041751335.1 Aquiflexum sp. | reverse complement strand
TGAGGGCATGAATCATGATGGTAAATTTCTGGAGGCTTTCAAAAAACATGTCCCGGAATACTCGGCCCAATATTGCTGGGAATTGTGGAAAGAAGTTCCTTTCAATTTTTACATTACCCGAACCCGTCAGACCAAATTAGGGGACTTTAGATACCGACGGGACAGAAAAGTACAAACCATCACCATCAATCACGACCTTAACCGTTTCCAGTTTTTGATTACCTATATCCATGAGGTTGCCCATTTCAGGGCCTTTGAAAAATATGGTCTAAATATCAAACCACATGGTGCAGAATGGAAAGCAACTTTTAGAATTCTTTTATCCCCTCTTCTCAATGAGTCGGTATTTCCAAAAGATATCCTGATACCCTTAAAAAGGCACATGGTCAACCCAAAAGCCAGTTCGGGGGCAGATCTATTCTTGAGCAAAGCCGTCAAACATTATGATGAAAATAAGAAACCTGATGTCTCTTTATTGGCGGATATAACGCCGGGCGAAGTTTTCGAGCTTCAAGGCCGAAAATTCCAAAAAGAACTCACCAGAAGAACAAGGGTATTGTGCCAAGAGATCAAGACCGGCAAAAAATACCTGATCTCAGCACATGCAGAAGTGAAGAAGGTTTGAGGGGGAAGTCTGAATTTTATGGGGTGGGATGCCGGTTGACTTAATTCCTTGGTTTTGGTTTTAGTTGTCAGATGACCGATGTTGGGTTTGGAGTAGCCAAAGAGCTAATTGCGCTGAAAGTAGGTAATTCCAGAACTCTAAAGTAAATGGAATACTCATTAACAATAAAAAAATGTCAAAGCTATTTAATATTGGCAAAGCTTACTTCCGACATCCGTCATCGGACAAATTTCATCCTTCATCCTTCATCCCGCTCACTCCTTCTCCTCCCCAATCTCATTCTGCTCTCCTGCAAAGTCCTTGGGTTGAGGTAAATCGGTCAGGTGGTTGATGCCAAAATATTCCATAAACTTTTCACTTGTCCCATATAGTATAGGTCTTCCAACACTGTCAGATTTTCCTTTTATTAGGACCAATTCCTTTTCCAGCAATTTCTGAATGGAATAATCACAGCTGACCCCCCTGATATGTTCCACTTCTGTTTTGGTAACAGGTTGCTTGTAAGCAATAATAGACAGTGTCTCCAATTGGGCTGTAGAAAGTCTTTTGTGTGATTGGTGCTTCAACAAAATAGAAACACTGACCTGATAGGCAGGCTTGGTCAAAAACTGATATCCACCACCCAAATGGTTCAAAGAAAAAGAATAATCATCACCTTCATACTTTTCCTGCAATGTTCCTAAAGCCTGAAGAATATGTTCTTTAGGCACTTCAGATTCAAACATCTCCGTCAGGCATTTTTGGATTTCTTCAATACCCAACGGAGAAGGTGAGCAAAATATCAGTGCCTCAATATGCTTATGTAAAAATTCCAACTTACTTTTTAGCCAATTTAGCCTCAATTGAATGCATAGTATGCGGAACTGCTCTCAAACGCTCTTTCGCTATTAATTTCCCAGTATCGACACAAACACCGTAGGTGCCATTTTTGATTCTGATAAGTGCATTTTCCAAGTTGATGATGAATTTTTGCTGTCTCGCGGCAAGTTGACTCATACTTTCCCTTTCTAGGGTATCTGCTCCATCCTCCAGCAATTTTGCAGTAGAGGCTGTAAAATCCGTTCCGCTGTCATTCTTTTTGCTCAGAGTTTGTTTGAGTGAACTCAACTCCTCTTTTGCCGAACTTAATTTCTTTAAAATGATTTCCTCAAACTCCTTCAACTCTTCAGGAGAATATGCGGTTTTTCCTTCTTGACTCATAGCTCTTTCTTTAAAGTGGTTAATTCCAATCAGAATGTAAGGGCGATTGAAAAGTCCCCTAAAATACGCTTACCTTTTGAAAATCAAAAATAAAAAAACCGTCAAAGACGGTTTTTAATTGGGAGCCAGATTTTGCAATCTCTTTTCCAGCAATTTTTCGTCTGTAGATAAGTGATATTTTATACTTAGATACCTCTGAATGACCTTCAAGGTTTTGCCTTTTTGAATAAAATACGTTTTCAATGTTTCTGTGATAATGTCAGGTTTCATAAGTCCGGTTATTTCAGGTTACATCAATTTACAGATTTTTTCCGAAATCCATCATGTAAGATCAGAATTTTGTGCCAACGACAACCGTTTTTTTAATTTGGTTTACATTTCCCTGTAAGTCAAATATTTCAACCCATACCACATAATATCCGGATCTTACTTTTTTACCCCCAGAATCTGTTCCATCCCAAATATAAAAGCCCTCATTTCCCCAAATCGCATTTTGACACAATTCCCTTACCAACAGTCCATTGACACTGTAGATGCGAATAGTCCCTGCCATTCCTGACTGATCCATTTTGTATTTGATACTGGAATATGGTTGTTCACCCGCTGCATCAGGTACAAACACCTCAGGAGACACTTCAATCCCAAAGCCATTGAACCCATCGTGAATCTGTGAATTCCGATATCCAGGTGTCGCAAAACCTTCAGAAGAAGATGCTGAATACCAATTGTTTTGATCTTCGACTGAAACTTGCGGGGAAATCCTTTCCAACGATACGCCCTTCGTCTCTTTCAAAAGCCTATGGTGCATCTTATCATCATAGCTGAATATTTCCGAAATTGACTCATCCGGATTCAACAGAACCACATTCCCTGATGATATCGGATAACTTGGCAATGATGAATAGTCTATAAATTTCCCTTCCTTTCCTTTGGGATATTCAGCCTTCAATTTCTCTTTGTCAGTGGTAAAAACCCAAAATGAAAAAGGCGCAACCACAAAATCATCATTGAAAAGCATTCTCCTGTTTGCAATATCCTGATCCGAATTGAGATTTGCGAGCTTCCAGTCTTTCAGGTTAATATAACTGGAAGAGGAATTATAAATCTCCACAAATTTGGGTGACCCGGTTCTTGGGTTAAACAATACTTCATTGATAACTACATCTCCTAGTTGGGCTTCCGAAGGAATCACGAAAAACACCTGACTATTTTCATCTAACAAGTTACCAACACAATCTCGAAGCCCTTTAATTGCTACTTTATACAAAACATCAGGCTCTAGGCTTTGCCCAAATTCAAGTATCAAATCAGTTGAGTTCTCTCCCTGACTAATTTTTATCAAATTAAGGAAAGGCTGAAATTCCATGCTGAGACTTTGAATGTTTGCACTAAGGGTTTTGGAAAAAGAAAGAACAACACGCCTATCCCCAATAATTTGAGATTTGACAAAAACAGGAGCTGTTTTGTCAGGGGTTTCCTCAAATACTGAATTAACAGCACCTGGAGTACCTCTTTTCGGGTCTGAGGAAGGCCGGAGATTGTTCAGCAAATTACATTTTATAAAAGGGTTTACGATTTCCAGACTGTACCCTCCCGAAGCGATGCTGCTCGACCCATAACTTGCAGCATTATATTCCAAACTATCAATCACATGATTATCCGCATCCAACAGCTTTACTTTATCAGCGGAGTTGAGCAAAGTAGGCCAATTCGTCAATCCCAATACCTGTCCATATGGATTAAATTGATTTGCTTGATTTCTGGGAGCGAGTATGATGTATTGATCAGGTTCCAGAATCCCGGAAGGAATTGTTGTGACTCTTCTCGAATTGGCTAATTGAAGTCCACCGAGATATATCGGTTGAGTTCCTGTATTAAAAAGTTCCACATATTCCACGTTAGGGAGGCTATTCCCTGCACGGGGTGCGGGCATTACTTCATTGATGACAATTTCTTTGAAGGACAATTTGCCAGGATTCGAAAAACCAAAAGAGAAGACAAAGTTGTTTGTGACATTTCCATTCAGGTCCGAAATCCCATCAATGGCCAAAGTATATTCCACACCCTCTTCAAATAGAAATCCCCATTCTAGAATCAATTGGTTGGGATTGGGTTGTAGCAAAACCGAAATTGGGGGTTTATCATTGATTTGATATGCAGAAGGGATAACTGCAAACACCGGATCCAACGGTTCCGAAAAAACTACCACGATTTTCTCCCTGTTTACCGGGAAAACATTGACAATTTCAGGTGGAGTAATATCCCAAACAAAATCCCGCTTTGATCCCGGAATCAAATACCCTCTGCCACTTTTTCTAATTCCCACTTGCAAAGTGAAAACCTGCCCCTCTGGAAATGCTTTGTTGCTTTCCAGTTGGATAATATTTGGTTCCGGAAAGCTAATCGAAAAACCGTATTCTGGATTTTCCTCCACTCCAAATCCACCAATATCAATAGAATTCAAATCAAGGTCAATCTCATGAACAATTATAAGTTTGGTTTCTGATTCCAAAAAAACGGTCTCTATAAAATCACTGTAAATGAAAGAATTCCTTTGGGTTTCGCTCATAGTATTACCCTGAAGATTTTGGACATTGTGTACTTCAACGACCACTGATTCTCCCAAAACCAACTCTTTACCCAAATCCAGAAAAACTGCAAATCCATTCTCCGAGAGTTCAATACTCTTTGGAGGTGCCCCATAAATCATAAAGTGGGAAGATTGGGAAACAGAAGCAGGTAGAAATAGCTGTGAAAAACTGATAGAAATCCGATCAGGAGTTATGACAAGCATTTCCCCGATTTTTATTTCCGAATTGTCAATCTCAAATTCGATTTCATCAGTCATTCGACCATCCAATTCCTGGAGCCCTTCCAGATTCAACCAAATCTTTTCATCTTGGATCATTGAGGATGACACTACTACAAATGATGTGTCCGTATAAAAAATCAGTTCTTCGATAAGATACTTTCCAAGTGTTATTTGTGATTCCGAAGGCTCCAAAACTTTTCTGTCCAAAACCACCTCAACCGAAAAAGGATCCAACAATGCAGCACTTTTCACCTGAATCGGGTCAACTAATTGATCACCATTGAAAATACCGAAATCGTCCATAAAAAACCTTGAAGCTGACCCAGTTCCCGGTCCATATTTGACCTCGATTTTCAATATCACTTTTTCTAATTCATGAAAATGATCGGGAATTGCAATTTCATAAAGTCTGTATTCTGTATTTCGGTTGGGGAAACTGCTGTCTGAGCCAACTTGAATTTTGGACACGAAATCCTGAAAATCTTTCGAAAATGAGACTTCAACAATGGCAGGTCTGTTGCCTGTTCCGTTCTGTCTGGTTTTTGCAAAAAAAGTGATTTTGGGTTCAATCAAATCTACGGTAGAGATCCTGACAAATATCTCACCATTAAAAGAACTTATCGGCTGAACACCCAAAGCCTTTGATCCATTTCGACCTTCCCCTGAAGCTTGGAAAATCCTCGCAGCGGTATTTCTCAGCTCATTTGCCGACCAATTTGTTAAAAACTCTTCAGGATGATTGACAATATCAAAGCTGCTTTCAAAATCCTGAACCTGTGCAAAAACATTGTTTAGGTCTAAAAAACAACCTAGTAGGGATAAAGCGAGCAAAACCCCCACAAAAAACTTAGGCTTCATATACCTAAATATAAATAATCAGCCTTACTTCAGGTCTAAAATAAACGGATAACTTACTTTTCTTCCATTTCTTTCAAAAAACCTCACATTATTTTGAATATAAAGCAATTATCATTTGGTCTTATATCATTTTTGAAAATTCTTACCTTACCTTTGCGCTTCATTTATTAAACCAATTAACAAAAAAAAATGAAACTAGCCGTTGTAGGAGCTACCGGATTGGTAGGCTCAGAAATCCTCGAGGTGCTGGATGAGCACCAATTTCCATTTGACGAATTGCTACTTGTAGCCAGTGAAAGATCTGCTGGTAAAAAGATGAGCTACAAGGGCAAGGAGTACACGGTAATTGGATTGAAACAGGCTGTTTCTGAGAAGCCGGACGTTGCGATCTTTTCTGCCGGCGGAGGTACTTCCCTGGAATGGGCGCCACAGTTTGCTGCAGTGGGAACGATTGTTATTGACAATTCCTCTGCATGGAGAATGGACCCCACCAAAAAACTGGTGGTTCCTGAAATCAATGCCAAAGACCTGAGAATAGATGACCGAATTATTGCCAATCCAAACTGCTCGACCATTCAGATGGTTTTGGCTTTGAATCCATTGCGATTAAAATATGGTATCAAAAGAATAGTGGTATCTACTTACCAGTCTGTCACCGGAACAGGTAAAGCTGCCGTTGACCAAATGATGGCCGAGCGTGCCGGACAACCTGCTGAGATGGTATATCCCCATAAAATTGACCTGAATGTATTGCCACATATAGATGTCTTCCAACCCAATGGATATACCAAGGAAGAAATGAAGATGATCTTGGAAACCAAAAAAATCTTTGGAGACGATAGCGTACAGGTCACTGCCACTACTGTCAGAATCCCAACTATGGGAGGACATTCTGAATCAGTAAACGTCGAGTTTCACAATGATTTTGATCTGGAAGAAGTAAGAGAAATCCTATCAAATACCCCAGGTATCATTGTTCAGGATGACCCTGCAAACAACATTTATCCTATGCCATTGACTGCGCATAAAAAGGACGAAGTATTTGTTGGAAGACTGAGAAGAGACGAATCCCAGCCAAAAACCCTGAACATGTGGATCGTGGCTGATAACCTTAGAAAAGGTGCCGCCACCAATGCCGTTCAGATTGCAGAATATCTGAAGGAACACAGCATGGCTTAAGAATTGTTCATGCCATGACTCAAAGTCATGTCATGAGTTAAATTGCATCCAATGCCCCAAACAAAATATACATCATCAATAAAACAATTTGTGCAGGACCACCTAGCGGAGGATCCTGCACAATTGCTTTTTGCCCATTCCGGACAAACTGAATATGATCTAAAGGCGGCTGTGCAGC
>NZ_JBGSXS010000244.1:0-1535 GCF_041751335.1 Aquiflexum sp. | reverse complement strand
ATTATCAATTTCCAAACGGACGAAAAGTTTGAAGTGGCTTTCTCGGATAATGTGATAGAACATTTGGCGCCATTGGATTTAAATGACCACCTTCAATCAGTCTATGATAGCCTATTGCCGGGAGGTAAGTTTATCTTGGTCATGCCAAACCGTCTTTTTGGACCCATGGACATCACAAGGATTTTGGATAATTCCAGTTCGGGAAACGTCGAAGCAAAAGGGGGACATTTGAATGAGTCCACCTACCACGAAATGACTACCGCACTTTCCAAGGTAGGTTTTGGCAATTTCCAAACGGTCCTGCCCATTCCGAAATACAAATACACCCTGTTTAAAAACAACAGGATAAAGCCTGATGGAATTATCGGGATAGAGAAAAGTAAATTTTTATTGAATATATTCAGGGGGATAAAAGTTAAAGGAAGGTGCCCCATCAGGTTTACTGTAACTTTGATCTGCCAAAAGCCAGAAAACTGTTGATAGAATACTTGCTGTTTATTTTTGTCTTATTGGGTTTTGTACCGCTATTGTACATGACCTTAAAAGCCATGATCTTCAAAGGAAAATGGGAATATGTGGTGTTTTTCCTGTTGGCATATCTTCCCTTTCACATATCGGTATTGAGTATAGTTTATCAGGTTTCCTATTCAAATATTCCTGTTACATTTTTCCAACTGACCAAAGATATTTTGGTCATTCTGGCCTTTTTACTTTTCATCCTTTATCATAAAAACATCTTTGAATACCCCTTCCGATTGAACAGGGTGGACAAGATTTTCTCGGCTTTTATTGGACTTGCATTCCTTTACCTGCTCTTACCTCTTGGGGAAACCGGGTTTGTCAATAAGGCATTGTATTTTAAAAATATGCTAATACCTTCCATGGTTTATTTTTTGGGGAGAAATACCAAGTTTGACGACAAAGAAATCAGCACCGTTTTCAAAATTATCTTTACAATTGCTATTGCCGCATTCATTTTCAATATTGTAGAAGGTGTGTTGGATACCCATCTTCAGAGTTTTACGGGCTATGCGATTTTCAATCAAGGGATCAATCAAATACAACCTTCGGGGAATTTTGGTCTTCAATGGACATTTGAAACACAGGCCATTACCAAACGGTTTGCCTCTTTTTTTGCAGATCCCCTTGAATTGGCAAGCTCCGTACTGATGGGTTTTGCCGCCGGTCTGATTTGGTTTTTGACCACAAAAAGAGAATACTCCTTTTTCTATATACTTGTCATGTTATGTGCGATGGGCAGTCTGTTTTTCTCAGCCTCAAGAGCGGCCTTTGCGGCTTTTTTTATCATGATATTCTTTATTGCCATGGTTTTCAGACTGTATAAACTGATCCTGCTCGGCCTGGTATTGGCTTTGGCTTTTGTCCTGTATATTTTATTTTTTGCTTCGGAGGATTTCTATTTCTTTGTGGTAGATACGATAACATTTCAAAATGCCTCCAGTGTAGGTCATGTCCTGGAATGGTTTCAGGCATTGGATTCCATGATTGAAAACCCATTTGGGATTGGGCTTGCC
>NZ_JBGSXS010000243.1:0-64227 GCF_041751335.1 Aquiflexum sp. | reverse complement strand
GAGTTTCAAGTCATAATTTTGTCCTCTCCTTACATCTGTAGCTGTATTGTTCAATCCATCTCTCCACTCATACCAAGATCCTGCATCTGTGTAAATACCTTCATACAGATAAAAGCCAGGTATGTCCAGGTCGGTATAAATAATACCTCCAGAAACGGACAACATAAGGTCATCTACAACAGAGGAAGAAGCCAAAAATTCTTCTTCACTGAGTCTCCAGCCCAAAGAGGCCGTAGGGGAGAAAGCTTGCCGATTACCAGGTGCCAACATGGCGCTATGCACCATGGCTCCACTGAATTCCAAATAATACTTTGATTTGTAATTATATGCTGCATGCAAACCAATATTGGCATTGTTTACCCTTTGATATATTGCGGATTCTCCAATCTGAAAAGCATTGGCAATCAACATAGTGGATATATGGTGCTTATTGTCTATATTTTTCTCATAATTTAGTTGAGAAGAAAATGACACCGTCTGTCTAAACCAGCTATTACTTATATTTTGGGTTCTGGTACTTGCATCCTGACCATATCTGGTAAGGCTTGCAATCTCATCTTTCCCATCAAAATTGGTCCAGTTGGGCTGATAAACTGCATAATTGTTGTTGAAGGACAAATTATAAGAACTTGCATTATCCAGGCCAAAAGCCGAATTAAAAGATAGTCCTTCAAGTAGGTTTCGTAAATCAGCATTCACTGCGACATTAAACTGGAATTGTCTGCTATTGAATCTGCTGGAACCCCCTGCGTAACTCCCGGCAATGGGGTTGTTTTGATCCAACTGAGTACCCCCTAATAAGTATCTCCCATCAATCAGATGCTGACTACTCTCCAAATAACTCATAGCAACTTCATCCTCCGGAGCAAGCATATCCACAGGTACAAGTGGCGTAAAACGATGTGGCCTAAGTGTGGTAGATCCTGCCCAGTAATTCGCATTGATACCTCTTCCATTGTTAAATATGGCTGCGCCATCTACTTTGGCTGAAATATATTCATTGATATTGATGTCTATATTTCCACGCACGTTAAACCTTTCATTACCATTTTGAGCGGCCTGCCCAAAATCCAGTACAGATCCTTCACTCACTGCTCCAATATTGGTATAATACCTTGCCCTATCATTGCCTCCGGATATCTCGACGGTAGCATCTTGACGTGTATAGGCACGCTGCAGATACTCATCACTAAAATAATCCACATTGGGGTAACGGTAAGGGTTAATTCCGGAAGCGTGATTGTAAATATCCTCTTCAGAATAAAGTTGACTTAGCCCATCATTGGCCCTAGCCTCATTGAATAGCGCCATGTACTCGCCAGATCCGAGATACCTCGGATACCTTTTAGGTACATGTACCCCAAGATTGGTTCGAACTTCTATTGTTTGTACATTGGCCACGCCACGTTTAGTAGTAACCAATAAAACTCCTTTGGCACCCCGACTTCCATAGAGAGCTATGGCATTGACTCCTTTTAGGAAAGTCATTTGGGCGATTTCGGTAGGCATTACACTCCCCAAATCACGAGGCACTCCATCTACTAATGTTAGATAGCTGTTGTTCCCCCACATATTCCCGTGAAAACCTCCGACATAAGCTTCCATACCATCCAGAGGATAGGTAATAAAGTTCTCATCGAGTACAGCACGCATATTTACAGCGGAAACACCTCCCATAAGATCCTTCCTCCTTTTAGTTTGGAAGGCAACTTTCACTTCATCTCCACCCAAGTAAGGGAACAGAACAATTTCCACAATCTCTGCATGAGCTGGAAGAATCCTGGTTTCATATCCGGCAGCTTCCACGACCAGATAGGCTCCTGAAGTCACCTCCAAATGTACCTGCCCCTGCCCATTCGACATTGTCTCAAATCCATCCTGTTCACTTTTGACTATAGCGTCAGGAATAGGTTCATTCGAAGTCGTCCGAATTACCGGGTCAATGCTTATTTTTATAGTGTCCTGAGCTACAAGTAACAGTGGAAACTGTAACAAACAAATGCAGCATATCAGAGCTATTTTTATATTATTCATCATGTTTATTCATTAAGTTTTACAAGACTAAAAGTGCTCCAATTACCAGCCGGGATTTTGGTTAAATTCCGGATAAAGCATCACATCTGCCAATTTCAAAGGCAACCAATAATGCTTGGAAGTATAATTGCGCTCAATTATGACTTCTTCACTCATGTTTATAATACGGTTTTGGGTAGGATCGTCTGCATTGAAATCCCCTGCCCGATCAAACTCATAAGAAGTCTTGATATTATAAGGAGCTTCTGTCAAAAGCAACCACCTACGAAGGTCATTAAACCTATGACTTTCGAAGGCAAGCTCAACGGCTCTTTCACGTATTAATTCCTTTAAAAAGATGTCCACTGATCCTAAAAACTTTTGGTGCACATCGACCATTCCAGCACGTGCCCGGATTACATTTACTGCTTCCACTGGTGTTTTAGCAAAGGTAGCTGAAGTGGCTCCAACACTGTTATACCCCATTAAAGTGGCCTCCGCATACATCAGATAGATATCTGCCAAACGCATATAAGGCACATTAAGATGTAGGGATGAACCCCAATCATAAGCCCTGTCATATTTATTGGCCGTCAATGGAGAGATCTTACGATTTGCGTATCCTGAAAGGCTTCCTGTTACCACCTCCCTGTAGCTACCTCCTCTATGAAGGTTTGCAAATCGATTAGCCGCCTCATTAGGATCTGGAATAGATCCTTGAACCACTTTTACACCATCATATACAATAACTGCATAAAATCTGGGATCGCGGCCTTTCCAAGGATAATGAGGATCATACCCTGATTCTGGATCCGCTTGAGTGACATCCACAGGTAGTGGCAAACCGTTGGCCATTCCAAAATTAGCATGAACATAATTGGCTGTAGGGTAAAAATTTGTTGGGTCACCTTCATCCATAAATGTAGGCTTATACTGCTTTGAAATCCGCCAGTGTGAATCATTGGCAGAGTAGTAAGGAGACCTGAATATAGCCTCTGTCCCTCCGGGCAAGGCCCAGTTTTGTCCCATAGTATGGAAATTAGTAAGGTACCTATCAAAAGGTAGCAATGCATATTGGGTTTCCCCACCTTCCACTAATTGAAGCAATCTACCAAAAGTATCTGCAGCCTTCTTGCAATAATCTGTATTGTAACTCCGACTTCCGGTTGACTCTGAATTCATTAGCGGGCTACCTGCATAAAGGTAGTTTTTGCCCAAATATCCCAAAGCCATGATTTTGTTAATCCGTTGTTGATTTTTACCCAAAGTTCTGCGACCTGCTACAGTATTATCCCAATTGATTGGAAGTAACTCAGCCGCTCTTTCCAAATCTTCAGCCACCCTTTCGGCACTTTGATGGTAATTCAATCGTGCCAACGTCAACTGCTGATCACTTGGCAGTGCCTGATCCACATAAGGTAAGCCCCCAAAATACTGGATCAACGAAAAATGAAACCAGGCTCTAAAAAACAACAATTGGCCCTCTATCAACTGCCGTTCCTCATCGGTAGCATCTACCAACCTGGAAAGGTTCTCTAACCCAATATTGGCCTTGCGGATCCCATACCAAGCCAGTGGCCATAGTCCTTTATTTTTATGATCCCTGTTGGTGTTGGCTGAATTGGCATCCAAAAAACCATTACTTCCTGCACCATTCGCAACCTGCCAGCGCCAAAAATTTCCCCTGTCAAAGTGATATCCAGTCGTAAAGGTTCCAGCCGTCGATTCTATCTCATCCTCTCCCCAATTAAATGAACTCACCCAATTGGACAACGTGAAATTGGGCACACAATGGTATAGCTCCTCCACATAGCCCTGGAAATTGATGAAATTTTGAAAGGCCAGTTCTTCCGAAACAACTGCTTCCGGAGTCCTTTCCAAATAATCTTCACATGAGGATATGAACAGAAGCATCCCTGCTAGGAAAGATCCTCTCAATATTGATTTTATATAGATTTTCATTTGATTGGCTCGTTTAGAATGTAACATTTAGACCCAAATTTATTCTTCTTACTGTAGGATAGGCTCCTTGTCCGGATGGTCCTCCAAAATTTGACTCCCTGTCATCCGGCATTTTCGTCCACAGCAGGAGATTGTTACCGTTGATGTAAATCCGCATATTGCTCAAACCCATACTTCTTACCTTTTCGGATGGTAAGTTATAGGCGATTTCGGTATTCTTCAGTCTCAGGTAAGACCCATCAAAAAGGTATCTAGGACCATAGTTAAACGGGGAGGGTTGAGAACGCCATCTTGGCAAGGGGGAATCCGCGTTAGGATTGTCCTTGGACCAATAGGTTCCTTCCTCGTACACTAGATTAAGCCCATTGCTCAAGCTGCCCAATCCCACATCTCTGGTTACATTGTTGACCCCGTAGAACTGTAAAAATAGACTCAAACCTTTCCATTCTATTCCCAGATTAGTATTGTAGGTATTTTGGGGGACTCCTGAATACCCATAAGGCGCAGAATCAAAATCATCTACAACGCCATCCCCATTAAAATCGGAGATATAGTAATTCCCTGGAAGTTTGGCCCCATCGTTGACATTATGCTGAGGACTGGCATATAGCTCATCCCAAGTGTTATAATATCCGGCAGTGGCATGGCTGCGATACTGACCGAGCTGGTATCCAGCTTGTTTTTGGTAATCCGGACGCAGGAGGGGATCATCCCTATTAATGACCTGATCGATGGCATGGGTCATAGCAAAATCACCCCAAAGTCTAATCCCGTTGTCTAATGTGCGATTGAGACCTATCATCAATTCATACCCCGTAGTCACTACCCTTCCAAGGTTGGCGGCAGGAGCATTGGTTCCAAAATAAGATGGCACTGAACGGCCACTGGTCATTAGGATATCGACCCTGTTGTCCTTAAAATAATCCACACTACCGTGAATTAGACCACGAAGAAATCTAAATTCAGCCCCCAAATTGGATTTATAAACCGTTTCCCACTGGACATTCGGGTTACCTACTGCATTTTGTCGGAACCAGGTATAAGGACTGTTTTCTCCGCTTTGACCGATCACTCCCAATTGGGAAGTGTTACCGAAGAGCCACTCGTCCATAAAGAGGAATCTTCCTCCAACATTATCGTCCCCTACTTCACCGTAAGAAGCCCTAAGCTTTAACACGTCCACAAAAGACTGGTTTTTCATGAAACCCTCCTCGGAAATATTCCAACCCAATCCTCCGGAGGAGAAAAATGCGAAGCGGTTTTCGGCAGAGAATTTTTCGGAACCATTGTAGGCACCGTTATACTCGACCATGTATTTGTTTTTGTAATCATATGTCCCCCTGAATACCCAGTCTTCACGGTAGGTTGGAATAATACTTCCTATGGCATCTTCCTGCCTGCTTAGAAGCCCCATAACCGAGTAATTATGTATCCCTTCAATACTTCCTGCATAATTCATTTGCATCTGATAGAAAAGCCTTCTTTGAGACTCTCCATTGTTCACAGTACCCCCTGCATGATTCCATGTGATGGCTTCAACAAAATCAAATCGTGTATTACTATCCAGTATATTTCTATATATAGACTCTCCTGTTAAAGGGTTGATCCATTTAGTATTGGGATTGTTATAAAGATCATTTATCCCCCTATTGTTTTCCTGAAATGAATTATCAACTGCTAGGGTTCCCCTAAAATTCAGACCTTTCAAAAACATACCCAGATCCTGCTCCAGAACAAAATTGGTGGACAACCTGGTCGAAGTAATTTGATTGGTACCACTTATAGCCAAGTTTAGCAAGGAATTTGTAACTGCATAATCGTCTGGGATATAAGTTCCATAGGTCCCATCAGAGTATCTGGGTAAAAAAACATCTGGAGGGCTTCTGTAAGCAGAATTCCAATATGATTCAGGAAAAGCATAGTTCCATGGAGCTTGGCGTACGCCATGGGTTCCACCTAAATTAACACCCAACTTGGTAGAAGGTGTCAATTGAAAATCAAGGTTACTCCTAAAGTTGATCCTATTAAAATTAAATCCAGCTTGGTAACCTCTTCCCGTTTCAAATTGGTTAAATAGATCACCTTCATGTTGGTAATCAATACTGGAAAAATACTTTACAAAATCTGTACCGCCCCTTACGGATACATTGGCATTATAAGCCATTGCATAGTCTTTGAACACTACATCCTGCCAGTTGACGTTCGGATACCTTTCCATTTCCTCCAAATTGGCCGGAAAACGGTACTTTAATCTCATATCCTGAGGGATCATCTCATTCCAACTATTAGGAACTAATGACAACTCACGCTCAATCGCACGATTTCGTACCCCAATGGCATCATAGGAATCCATCTTTCCTGGTATTTTCGAGACTGATTTCATTGTAGAACTGAAGTTGGCGGAAATTTCAGCCTTTCCGTTCAAACCCCGTTTGGTCGTCACGATAATTACCCCATTGGCTCCACGAGACCCAAATACCGCAGTGGCTGAAGCATCTTTCAATACCGATATAGATTCCACGGAGCCGATGTCCATTTGAGCAAAGAACTCAGGACGTTCTACACCGTCTACCAATATCAGTGGTGAGTTGCCGTTCCAGCTGTTCTGTCCCCGGATCACGATCTGGGGCATTTCCTCTCCAGGTGTACCTACACTGGCTGTGGTAATCAATCCGGGAAGGGCTCCTGTCAAAGCTTGTCCAACATTCGACACCCCTCCGGTTCTTTGAAGCGTTTCTCCCTTGGTCTGCACTACGGAACCTACAACTGTCTCTCTCCTCTGCTCCGCATAACCGATCACAACCACTTCTTCAAGAGATTGAGTGTCTTCTTGCAAAGTAATATCAATCACCGTTTGATTGTCTATTAAGATTTCTCTGCTTGCAAACCCAATAAAACTAAAAACTAATACATCACCCGACTCGGCATCAATCCTGAATTTACCATCAAGATCAGTGACGACTCCTCTAGTGGTACCCTTTAGGACCACTGACACTCCTGGTAACGGAAGCTGTTCTCTTGCATCTATAACAACTCCAGTGATTTCTCTAAAATCTGCTACTTTAGATACTTCTTTGACCGTTTCCTCTACGGCTTCACGTTTGCTGACATGAATGTTTTGGTTGATCCTGACAAACTTCAATTGGGTTTGGTCTGCAATCTTTTTCAATACATCTGATAAAGATTTGTCCTGTTCAACAAGATCCACTCTGATATTATTGACTTTAATGACACTGGAATTAAAGGTGAAATTAAGTTGGGACTGTTGTTCAAGTTTTCTAAAAACGGACTTTAAGTCTTCGTTTTTAGCATTTATTGATACCGTTATTTCTTCAATACCATTATTTTGGGCATTGCCCGTATGAGCCATCAGAACAGTTGTGAAAAACAACTGGACGGCAAATCCATACGCGACGTATTTTGATAGCATAATTAATTGCCTTAGTACATTTTTATCCATAAATTAAGTCGATTTTAGGTTTAAATAGCTTAACATCAGCCTTTGGTTGATTTGGCGATCCGGCAAAGGCTTAAGGGCAGGGAATAAATTTTTCCTGCCTGTTTTTTTAGCTCGTGTTTTCGAATGTTCTTTTCATAGCGTTGTGATTATGGGTTAATGGTTATGTTTACTTTTTGACCAGAAATCTCATATGAAAAATTTGAGGTAATGCTGATGCCCTCCAAGACATTCTGCAATGTTTCCTTTTGGTATGTGCCAGTATATGACCAATCTTTCTTCACACTTCCTGAAACAATAAATTCAACTCCGTACCACCTTTTGAGCTTGGACAATACTTCATCAAATCTGTCGTCATTAAAAATGAGATAGTTGTCTTTCCATCCTAAAATATGGAGTGGATCAAAAATGGTTTTACTGAATTTCCCTTCTTTTTCCTTGATCAGCATTTCGTTAGGAGACAGAAATATCCTGTTACCCAGTGTGTCCCCAACTTCAACTTTTCCGGTCACCAAGGCTACAGTGAAAACATCTCTATAATGGGCATTAAATGACGTTCCCAAAACTTTGATCTCATTTTCGCCAACTTCTACAAAAAATGGAATCTTGCTATTCTGCTTGACCTCGAAAAATGCTTCTCCAATTAATTTGACTCGACGCTCATTCCCATAAAATCCCTTTGGGAAAATCAACTTACTACCGGAATTCAAATACACCTTGGTACCATCAGAAAGCACAAATTGCGATTTCATGCCATTAGTGGTTTCTTTGGTCACGATTTGCTGTAGGGCAGCGATTTTGTCTTCTTTGATCTGAATGTTGACGAAATATCCTAAAGAAATACAGCTAACAATAAAAAGAACAGCTACCAATTTCCTAAAAAACAACCAATAATTACCTTTATCACTAGCCTTAGATTGGTGTTTGAATCTTGATTGAATCCCCTCAAAAATCTCAGTATATTCCTCATCAAGTAAATGCGCCTTGTCGAGGTAATCTATTGACTCAATGATCTCTTTAGCCACCAGTATGATGTCTTTCTTTTCTGGATTCGATTGTATCCATTTTGACCAAAAATGGTCTGTTTCTTCATCAGGGCTCTTCACCCATTTAATGAAAAACTCATCCATCAGAAAATCTTCAATATCGAAGTCTTTATATTTCATAAAATTGAAATAGTGCGATGCTTTTTATAATAGTTTCAATTAATCACTAGATTCCTTATCCATCCCCAAAATTGATTTCACACTTGAAATGGCTTTGTAAACTAAGGTTCTTGCCGTCTTTACATCATTGAAATTCATAACCTTGGCAATTTCTTTATATGTTAATTCTTCTTGATAAAGCAGTAATAATGCGTGTCTTTGCCTTGGTGGCAATTGGTTGATTGCTATATCAAGTTTTTTTCTTAAATCCTCATTAAACTCTTGGTTGATTAATTTGGTCTCATGCGAAACTTCTATCAGAAATCCATTTGACATTTCATCTATGGGCTCGAAACGGTTTTTTCTTTTGGCTTTTAATATTTTAAAAAGTGCTCTATGAAAAATGGTAAACAAATAACCACTTATTTTATTTACTTCACTCAGTTTGTCGCATTTCTTGCGTAGGTCCACAAACATCGTCTGAATACAATCTTTTACAAGTTCTTTGTCCTTACAGACTTGATATCCATAATTATAAAGATTGTCCACATGTTTCCTGTAAATAAAATTAAAAGCATCTTCGTCACCCTTTCTAAAGGAATTCCAAATCTCTCGGTCAGCTTTATCCATATAAATAACCTTTACATGGTTTTGACTTAGATGCTTGATTCCCCCTAACAGATGGGGTGAGTTAGGGCCATTATTTTGGGATTTCATCATGATGTCGGTTATGCCTAACGCTACTAGTTATAAAGTGTAATAAACACACAAAACAACCTCTTCCAAACCAAACTTTTTTTTCTTCTTAAGAAAAATAACCTAATAATCGTTTTTCAGAGACACAAGTTGAGGTATGGAGTTTATTATAATTATAAATAATCATAATAATCGTTTATCAGGAGCAGGAGACAAGATTTGAGTTTTATTATAATTGTAAATTAAACACTTATTAAGTTTTTATCACCTTTTTTTTTACCAAATGAAAAATCAATGTTTAATAAGACCCCTCTCACCCTAAGAATGTAAATGATTTAGGTAAGACAATGGATATCAAAATGCATCAGGATACCTTTAAAGCAGCAAAAATCTTTTTTTTAGGAGCAATGCTTTGATCCATGTTTTCCAATCTTCAAAAAAATTTAAGTTTTTTATAAATGGTATCAGGTGGTGGGCAATATTCAAGAAACCAAAAATTGATCATAATAGGTTGCCAAAAACCAAAACTTTAAAAGTCCGGAAGTATATAAATTTAAAAATCTACCTCTGACTTGAAAAGAATTCAATTTAATCACTACTTTTGAGCCTCGATAAAAAACACAGGTTATTTATTGAAGTTTTCAGCTGTATCTGGATAAAGTGCTTTAGAAAATAGTGAATTAAAATCTCGGGGTGTAGCGTAGCCCGGTATCGCGCCTCGTTTGGGACGAGGAGGTCGTAGGTTCGAATCCTGCCACCCCGACTATTATAAATAAAACCTACCCATATAGGGTGGGTTTTTTTATGTCTACCGCTTTTGATTACCTAAAAGGTGGCAGGATGAGAACCGGGGTTCGAAATCCGACCATAGGAAGGATTCGCGAGGGGCTGTGCGGCATGCCCGTGGGTATGAGCAATCCTGCCACCTCGACATAATATTTTATCATTGTTGTAAATACAAGGAAAACTCATTGAGGTCATTTGACTTTTTTTTATTTTTGACTTTTTTGATCCACTAATCACAACAAATATCTACCATTTAACAATATTGAGGCCTCCTGCACACCTATTTGGATATCTTTGTAAATGTTGTTAATCTCAAAAAGAAAAATTTTATGAATAAAAAATACATATTGTCATTAACTTTTGGTGCTCTGATAGGGCTTCAACTTGAAGCACAGACATTGACCGGATTCACAAAAGACGCTGTTCCAAAACAACTGGAACTCGAAAAGGAATTTAAAAACACAGTAGATTTCAGCAGATTTAAAACCCATTTGACGGAAATAACCTCAGTTCCACATGTGGCAGGCTCGGTAGCTAATGAGAAGGTCAAGGATTACATGGTACAGTCGATGAAAGCAGCTGGTTGGGATGTAACTGTTTATCCTTATGACCTTTACCTTTCAAAAGAACCGGGAGAATCGATTGTCGAATTGGTCACTCCCATTCGACAACCTTTGAATCAACAGGAATATATCTTAAAAGAAGATCCCTATTCTTCACATCCTGATTTGTGGAAAGGTTGGAATGCATACTCTGGCAGTGGTGATGTGACTGCTGAAGTAGTCTATGTAAATTATGGCACCAAAGCAGATTTTGAAAAACTGGAAGAATTGGGTATTGATATGAATGGGAAAATAGTTTTGGCACGATATGGTGGAAATTTCAGGGGTTACAAAGCCAAATTCGCTGAACAGTATGGTGCTGCCGGACTTTTGATTTTTACTGATCCGGGAGATTCAGGTTATTCCAAAGGACTTGTCTACCCTAATGGCACATCCTTCAGCGAAAGTTCTATTCAAAGAGGATCTTTGCTGACAGCTGACTGGACTGGCGATCCCCTTACTCCATTTGAACCGGCACTTCCTTTGGATGGAAAAACCAAGATCAAAAGACTCAATCCGGATGAAGTTGGATTCCATACCATTCCTGTCACTCCAATATCTTATGGTTCTGCAAGGGAAATTCTAGGAAAAATGGAAGGAAAACCTGTACCTGCTAGCTGGCAGGGTGGATTGCCATTCACTTATAGACTTGAGGGCGGAAAAGATTTGACCGTAAGACTAAAGGTCAAACAGGAAAAAGGATACGTCCGAGCAAATAATGTTGTCGGTACTTTAAAGGGAGATACTTATCCTGATGAATGGATTATTTTGGGTTGTCATTATGATGCTTGGAGTTTTGGATCAACGGATCCCAATTCAGGTACAGCCATGTTGCTCAGCCTTGCGGAGACTCTTGGTCAAATGGCCAAAGAAGGGAAAAAACCTGCAAGGTCTATTTTGATTGCGCATTGGGATGCTGAGGAACATGGCGTGATTGGTTCTACAGAATGGGTTGAGCAATTTAGAAATGAATTGGGGGCTAAGGCAGTGGCTTATATCAATTTGGATGCTGCTGTTGGTGGTAGAAACTTTGGGGCAGCCTCTTCTCCTACTTTGAAAAGATCGATCATGGACGCTGCAAAAGAAGTAGCCTATCCTGACTCAGCCAAAACTGTGTATGATGTATGGGCAAGGGGTAGTGAAGAACCAAGTATAGGGAATCTGGGCGGTGGCTCTGATCATATTGCTTTCTACATGCACGTAGGAGTACCTTCCATAAGTGGTGGCGCAGGTGGCCCTTCCCTATACCACACCAATTATGACAACCTTACTTATTATGAGAAGTTTGCCGATCCCACATTCAAAATGGGGGGAACTGTAGAACAAGTGATCGGTATCTTAAGTCTCAGATTGGCAAATGCTGAAATCATTCCCTACCATGTAGGCAGGTATGCGCAAGATCTACAGATGCATTTTGATGCAGCCGGAAAAGATGTAAAAACCTACCATAAGGATTTTCCAGGTTTCACAAAATCCAAAAATTCCATAGCCGAATTGAAAAAAAGTGCTGAGGCTTTGGACAACAAAATCGCAGAAGTCTTGGCTTCAAATCTTAACGATTCCAAGAAATTGATAACTATAAATAAAGACCTGATGTCATTGGAAAAGAGTTTTATCGATCCTAAGGGAATGTATTTCGGAAACTGGTATAGATCACTTTACGCTTCTTCAGATCCATTCAGTGGGTATGCCTCTTGGATCCTTCCGGGTATCAAATATGAAACAGAAATGAAATCAACCGAAAGGCTGACTGAATGGGATGATCGGTACAGCACAGCAATCAATGACCTCAAGTATAAGATTGATGGATTGATGGGGAGGCTTTGATTGGGGGGTTATGGAATTGAATCCATTTTTAGACAAAAGACGCAAGACGCAAGACAGAAATATAGGGCAACCATAATTGAAGCGTATTAATAAGAATCTGTTGCCATTTAAATAATGTAATTATCAATAAAAAACCGGCATTAAGCCGGTTTTTTTATTCAACAACCTTCTTAGTCCCTTTATACAATTCAAATTTCAATAACCTGCAATCAATTGTACCGTTATAAAATTCGATTTTTCTGGAGGCTCTCAGACCGACTTTTTTAGCCAATGATGGATTTCCAGAGAATATATATCCTGTGTATCCTGCACACTTTTGTTTCAAAAAGTCCCCAATCCTTTTGTAAGTCAATCCCAATTCTTCCTCTTCTCCTAGCCTTTCTCCATACTCAGGATTAAAAATCACAATACCATTATCTGATTCGGGAATGGTGGTGTCTTCAAAATCACAGACTTCAAACCCAATGATTTCTTCCATTTCGGCATAACCTGCATTTTCTTTACTGAATAAAACTGCTTGTTCGCTGATATCACTTGCAATCACCCTTAAGGTTGGTTTGTCTTTTATTTTATTCTCTAATAGTACTTTTTGATTTGAGTAGAATGATTCCTCATAACCCAATATATGCATGAAGGCATAATGGTCACGATACAGTCCTGGATACCTATCAGTCGCAATCATGGCTGCCTCTAGAGCCAAAGTGCCAGAACCGCACATGGGATTGACAAAAGGGCTCTCTCTGTCCCAACCCGTCGCGTAAATTGTAGCAGCAGCCAAGGCTTCCAACATGGGTGCTTTCCCGGGTATCTTTCTATAGCCATGTTTGGCAAGGGTTTCTCCAGAAGTGTTGATGTACAAGGAAGCTTGAGTTTCCTTCCAGAACAATTGAAAAACAGCACCATCCAATTCTGAACCCGAATTGGGTCTTACTCCAGATTTATCCCTGAATCGGTCTACAATGGCATCTTTTACCCTGACATTGACAAAAAGTGGGTTGTCTACACTATCGTTGTCGACATGCGATATCACAGAGAAATAGGAATCCTCATTGATAAATTCTTCCCAAGGTATTGCTTTTAACCTTCGATAAATATCATCTGCATGGTGAAGATAGAGTGATTTGATCTCGAAAAGTACGTGGCTAGCTGTCCTCAAATGGAGATTTAAAAAAATACAATCATGCATGGATACGTGAAGTTCAATTGAAGTCCGCTCAACTTTTATAGGCTTAAAACCCAATTCACTCAATTCAATCTCAACATAGGAAGCAAACCTGTCCTTGAATGTAATGACAACTTTCCCTTTGGTTCCAAAATCTATCATCTTACAAAAGTAGAAATAAACTCTGAACCACTTTCAAAAATAATTTGGCTATTCGCCAGGGACTATTTCTACCACCTCATTCAAATAAGGACTCACCAAAAAATAACCCAATACCTCACCATTGCCACTTTTGATCTTAATATTTGATTTAGGATTTTGAGGTGGCGGTGAAAAAAGACCACCATCATTGAATAGAAGGTCAACTAACTGGGTAAGATAATTGAAAGCATCTGTGTTGAGCCTGTACAATTCCAACCTGATCCTATCATTGGCAGCAAAAGGAAATCCCGAAAGCTCGAAGCCATTATCCAAAATCGACGTTCCAAAGGAATCGTCAAACAATAGATAATCAAAACGGCTATTTTTTAGCGTGTCGTTTTGGATGATGCGTATCCGGTAATTGTTTTCAGTTTCGAAAGGAATCTTTCCAAAGACGGTCAAATAATATCCTTCCTCTCTAAAAAACCTTCTTTCTTTAAATTCATACTTAATACTATCAAGAATTGGTGGTGGAAGCATAGTGCCTTCCGAAACATATTCATTTTCTCCGATTTTTACATTCAATTGATATCGGTCTCCAATTACCCCACCAAGGTTATTTACAGGTAAATACCTTTTAGCCTGCTTCGAAAAAATAAAAGGTATTACTCTATCTGTATTTAGGTTGGTAATGCTGACTACAGCATCTTCTATAATCGGATTAAGTTCCTGATCATAATAATCTTTCGAGTACAAAATCTTTACCTGATTCATACTACCATTATTGGTCCAAATACCTTCTATAGCAGGTGTAGGATCTACTGTCTTCAAATCAAGAACTATTTCCTCCTGACAGGAAATAAGCAAAAGACCAAATAAGGTAAACCAAATATTTCTCATCAAAATTTGAAATTATAAGTTAGAGAAGGCAAAAATGTAAACAGATAAGTCATCACTACACCAGGTCTTCTAGAGGTGACTTCTTCCCCCGAGTCCTGATCAAAATTAATTTCTTCATTGATAATATCCGTGAATTGAAATGTGAAAGGATTTTTTCGACCATAAAGATTATATACACTAAAATTCCAACTTCCCCTCCATCTTCTTCCTTTATCATTACCCTTCCATGTTACGGACGCATCCATCCTATGATAATCCGGGAATCTGTCTGCATTCCTTTGTTCTCCATACAAAGGAAGGGTTTGGGTGTCAATTTCATAAGTACCTACAGGAAAAGTAACCGCTTGACCAGTAGTGTACACAAAAGTCAATCCTGCCATCCACCTTTTTGAAAATTCATGATTGAAAACCAGATTTACATCATGGGGTCTGTCAAATCTGGGATTGTACCAATTGTTGCCACTGATGCCGTCTATTTTTCTCCATGTTCTGGAATAGGTATAACCAAGCCATCCTGTAGTTTTACCAAAATTTTTCCTGATCATAAACTCCATTCCATAAGCATAACCTACCCCGGTTAAAAGCTCCGTCTCGACATTATCTGTAAAAAGCACACTAGCCCCTTGTCTCAGATCCACCACATTTCTAAAATCCTTGTAATAAGATTCTACCGAAACTTCCCACTTGTCCAAACCGAAATTTTTAAATATTCCCAACGAATATTGGTCACCTCGCAATGGCTCAATGTAAGTTCCCGCCGGAACCCAACGGTCAATGGGTAACCCTGCCGAACTATTGGTAGCAACCTGTATAAATTGATGGTTTCGGTTAAATGCAGCTTTAAGGGAAATGTCATCTCTTAGCAAATACCTTATCGAAAACCTGGGCTCAAACCTGTGGAAAACTTTTCCACTTTGAAGCCTGCTCAAGTTGAGGGTATCAATAATTTCAGAATCGGGCAATGGGCTTCCACCTTCATATTTATAAATAACACCTGATCCGATTTCCTGATACAGTGCATACCTTAGTCCAGCTTCCACCTTTGTTTTACTTCCTAGATCGGTAGTTCCTGAAACAAAAATATTGTTCTGCAGTCCGTTTCGGGGATTTGTATTTAAATTTTCAAAACTACTTTCAGGCCCAGGAATAAGGCTGATCGGAGAGAAATTATAAACCTGTGGATGATATCCAGCTTTTATCACTGAATTGTTGGGGCTTAACCAAGACCATTCCATCCTTGCACCAGTTTCTGAAATCGTATTGTTCCAATTAAAACCATTGCCATCATCATCAAAAAGAACCTGATAATTATACCTGCTATTATAAACGTTTAGGTCAAAAAAAGACGTATTGCTGATATTTCTGTTCCAATTAACAGATGAAACGAAATTGTTCCACCCAAGTCCAAACTGGTTGGAAATACCTAAAAAGTCCGAGCCATAATAACTCGAAACAGAAAGTTTGTCTTTATCACTTAGCCGAAAGGTGGCTTTTCCGCTCAGGTCATAGAAATAAAGTTGGTTATTTCGGATATCTTCATTACTCGACATTCTCAAAAACAAATCTGCATAGGTCCTTCTTCCTGATATGATAAATGAAGATTTATCTGAGACGATCGGACCATCCAAAGTGAATCGTGAACTGATTGTCCCTATCCCTCCTTCTCCTCTTATTTTTTGGAAATTCCCTTCACGTAGAGAAACATCCACTACTGAAGAAACCCTTCCTCCCAATTCCGCTGGTATATTGCCTTTATAAAATTCCACCCCACTTAGTGCATCAGGATTGAAAACTGAGAAGAAACCAAAAAAATGTGATGGGTTGTATACTGGAGCTCCATCCAATTGTATCAGGTTTTGGTCCGCTGAACCCCCTCTCACGAATAGTCCCGTAGTCCCCTCACCTGCTGTCTGCACTCCGGGAAGCAGTTGAAGACTTCTCAATAAATCCACCTCTCCAAATAGCGCAGGAATATTTTTGATAGTTTCCATGGAAACCACTGATTTACCCATATCGGTACCTAAAATATTTTGCTCAGGATTACTGTCTCTAATAATGATTTCCTCCAAAGACAATTCCTCAGGTTTTAGATAAAATTTCAAAGGCTTATTCAAGTCCCTTACTGTCAGAATTCTAAGAGAAGGTGTAAATCCCACATATGATATAATCAACTTTTCAGGAAGTGAACTTGCCGCTAACATAAAATATCCATCAATATCTGAAACCACACCTTTTTGGGGATCTGATTCCCAATAAATATTTGCTCCCGGAAGTGGGGTGCCACCGTCTACTTCAAGGACCTGACCTGAAATATTTTGTTCGTTTTGGGCAATAGCCAAAAAATTTAAAGATATAATCCCTGAGAATAAAAGGGTCAAAAACTTCATGTTTGATTTAATGTTTGATAGGATAACGCATAATTGCATTTGGGTGTTGAAAATTATATCAATAAAATGTATTTCCTTTTCTTTTCATATATATTTTATAATTTCAGGCCATGATTTGGGCATATCCTGATATTAATCTGATTACAACTTTGGCAATCCTATTTGGTTTGCTTTACTTTATTTATCTATTCCGTTTTTATCTTATCAATAAGAAGCTGGAAGTAAAGAAGCACCGACTATTTTTCAAAATACTGTTAAGGGTTTCATATTTTGTTTTATTTCTCATTGCGCTGTCCGGTCCTTCGGTGGGCACAGCTTTAAAAGAAATTAAAGAAGAGGGCAAAGACATATTTATTGCCATTGATCTTTCGCAATCCATGAATGCAAACGATATCGGTCCGAGCCGACTTCAGCGAATTAAATTCGAATTGAAAAATCTGGTCAAAAACTTCACTGGTGACAGAATAGGATTAATTATTTTCAGTTCAGAGGCTTTTGTACAATGCCCTTTAACATTTGACCAAAATGTTATTCAACTCCATTTGGATGGTCTCAATACAAGTCTTGTACCCAATCAGGGTACAGATTTGAGTGCTCCCTTGAATATGGCCTTGGACAAATTCAATCTGGAAAATTCTCCTGATATTAACTCCAAATCAGTGATATTGATTTCTGATGGGGAAGACTTTGCAGATAATTTCAGGGATCAGACCAGCAAACTCAGCGAGCAAGGCATTAAAGTTTTTTCATTAGGAGTAGGAACCAGCCAAGGAAGTACAATACCAAGGGGGAATTCCAAAATCATTGATCCTACCACCAATCAGCCTGCCATCAGCAGATTGGAATCCAATAACCTGAAACTGATCGCTTCCCAGACCGATGGACAGTATTTTGAACTCAGCGATGAAGTTCAGGAAATCCCCGATCTAATTGCTGCCATTGAAAGACAGGAAGGCACTGTCACTGGAACGAGAATGGTGGAAGCCTCAGCAAATAAATACTTCTATTTCCTGCTTATTGGATTGGGTTTGGCGTTATTAGATTTAATGCTTCCCATAAAAACCATAAACCTTTAAAACCGTGTTATAAAGCATGCATTTGGTCATAAGAATTTTTACATTATCCATTTTGATGATTCCTTCCTCTCTGACGGAGGTCAGTGATCGCAATAAGGCCATTAAAACCGCCGCTAAGGATTATGCTTCAACGGAATATGAAGCTTCAGTAGCCTCACATCTTAAACTTATTTCCGATTTTGAGCTGAATACCCCAAATGTCAATTATAACTTAGCCCTAAGTTATCATTACAACGGTCAATTGGAAGAAGCCAAAAGAACCTATTCAGGATTAATCACCACTCCGGACAAAAATCTTGCTTCCTTCGCCTATAACCAATCCGGGGTGATCTTGGGTGAAGAAAAAAAATATGAGGAGGCTTTGGAATCTTTTAAAATGGCCCTGATCAAAAATCATCTCAATGAATCTGCCCGATATAATTATGAATTGCTGAGCAGGTGGCTTGAAGAAAACCCTGACCAACAAGATCAAAATCAGGAAGGCGAAGACGGTGAGGACCAGCAAGATCAAGAGCAACAAGACCAACAGGATCAGGACAAAAAATCCGATGAAAGTAAGGATGGTGAGGGTGATGAACAATCAGAAGAAGACGAAGCTTCAGAAACCCAGAAAAAAGATGACAAATCTGGTGAGAAATCTCAGAAAGAAGAGGATTCAGAAGAACCAAGCGATCTAGAAAGTGACCTGAGTGACAGAGAAAAAGCCATGGAACAAATGAGGGAAAATCTAAAAGAAATGAACCTCACTCCCGAACAGGCAGCACAAATCTTGGAAGCCATGAATGCTGCCGAACTCAGATACATTCAACAAAATCAGAAGAAAGCCACCAAAAGACCCGAAAGAGGTTTGCCGGAGTGGTGATTAAATTGGAAGACTTTAAAATTGGAAAATTGGAAAATTAGGCATTTGTAAGATATAAAGGTTTAGGATATTGAGTTCATTCTTCAATCTAAAACCTAAATCTTGACTCATGTTTCTTGGGTTTTGTCTCCCCGAATATCCAACAGTAGAAGAAATGTTCAAAATGGCGAATGACATCAGGTTACCCGTCATTCCGATGTACGAGGAATCTCAAAAGGTCCTATTTATGTTCATATTTATCTTTTACTGTTCCTCGAAAGATGCTTCTCCCGATAGCCATCGGGATCAGCATGACGGCTCCTCCGATTTACGTCATTGGTACTCGGGATAGGCTTTATTTCTCGCAATTCGGTCATCGTTTCCCTTTGACAAAAACCTTCGAGGTCAAAAAAAGACCTCAAAGATTATACTCTTATCTCACATCTCACGTCTAAAAAATAAACCCAAATGAAAGAAGTATATATTGTATCAGCAGTCAGAACGCCTTTAGGAAGTTTTGGTGGAAAATTATCAGGACTCACAGCAGTGGAATTAGGAAGTATTGCCATAAAAGGTGCACTTGAAAAAGCAGGAATTGATTCAAAGGAAGTTGAGGAAGTCCTTATGGGAAATGTGATTTCGGCCAACTTGGGCCAAGCGCCTGCCCGACAAGCGGCTATCGGTGCAGGGATCGGATACAATGTGCCATGTACCACCATAAACAAGGTATGCTCTTCTGGAATGAAAGCAGTAATGTTTGCAGCCCAGTCCATCATGACGGGCCAAAATGACGTGATTGTTGCAGGAGGAATGGAAAGTATGTCCAATGTCCCTTATTATGTACCCAAAGCCAGATTTGGCTACAAATATGGAAATGCGGAATTTGTAGACGGTTTGGTAAAAGATGGTTTGTTTGAGGTCTATTATAAGTTCCCAATGGGGAACTGTGCAGATAATACTGCCAAGGAAATGAATATCACACGAGAAGAGCAGGACAACTACGCGATCCAATCTTACACACGGTCTGCTGAAGCTTGGAAAGCAGGTGCTTTCAAAGAAGAGGTTATACCAGTGGAAATCAAAGGAAGAAAAGGTGAGACCATCATCATAGATGAAGATGAGGAATACAAAAATGTCATGTTCGATAAAATCCCTTCTTTGAGACCTGTATTTGATAAAGATGGTACTGTAACTGCAGCCAATGCTTCAACAATGAATGATGGGGCATCTGCCTTGGTTCTGATGAGTAAAGAAAAAGTTCAGGAATTGGGAGTCAAACCGATTGCAAAAATTATTGGCTTTGCAGATGCTGCACAGGATCCTCTTTGGTTTACAACCACCCCTTCCATAGCCATACCAAAAGCGATCAAAAATGCAGGTCTAACTGAAAGAGATGTTGATTTCTATGAAATCAACGAGGCCTTTGCAGCAGTGGCCATAGCCAATCAGCGTCAGTTGAATTTGGACAATGACAAATTAAATGTATTTGGCGGTGCGGTTTCTCTTGGACATCCACTAGGCGCTTCAGGAGCTAGAATAATTTCGACCCTCTATTCAGTACTTACCAAAAAGAATGGAAAAATTGGTGTTGCCGGTATCTGCAATGGAGGTGGTGGTGCATCTGCTATTGTAATTGAAAAACTGTAGTAATCACTGAAACTCATAAAAACAACTAAATGCCTGTGATGTCTCAGGTATTTAGTTGTTTAATTTCTCTTGAACCATCCAATGAAAAACCTTTTTCTTTTATTTCTTTCCATTTTCGTTTCATCAACCGTCCTTGCCCAAAATCCGGTCAGGACATTCTATGATGAGGATAGCCTCAAACTCAAAGAGGAATATGAGTTGGTAAATGGCATTGCTCAGGGATTATATAAATTATATTATGAAGATGGGGGTCTTGCGCTTATTGGTCATTTGAAAGAAGGTAAGAAAGAGGGACTTTTTGTAGACTTTTATCCCTTCAGTGATGATACTTTGCGGGTCTTAAATTATGTCAATAACCTTCGCGAAGGTCCGGCCAAAAATTTCTTTCAAACAGGGAGTTTATCCCAAAAACTTAATTTTGAGAATAACCTCATAGAAGGCGAAGTAATCACTTATTTTGAAAATGGAAAAATCAAACAAAAATCTAGTTTTGAAAAAAACAGACCGGACGGATGGAGTTTTTATTACGATGAAAACGAAAAGCTAATAGAAAAAGCTTTCTACAGATCCGGCGTGATAGATGGCAATAAAGAGGAATATGATGAAGATGGGAACCTTATTGCCAAATTCTACTATAAAAATGGCCAATTTGATGGTGACCAGTTTACCTATTATTCCAACGGTGCAGTCAAATCTCAGATTCAGTATAACAACGGTATTCAGAATGGGAATACTGTTTATTTCCACCCCAACGGTCAAATTGCAAGACAAGGGGAATTCAAGAAAGGGCAACCTATAGGTTCCTTTAAAAGCTTTTATGAAAACGGTACCTTGGAAGAACAGGGACAATACCGTGCTGGAAGGGTTTCAGGCAATATTACCACTTATTATCAAGGCGGTCAGATCAAAGAAATCGCTGCTTACAATAAGAATGGTGAGTTGGTGAAAATCATTGGATACCACGAGAATGGTAAGGAAGAAAGAAAAATTACTTTTCTCAATGGACAAGAGGAAGGTAACGCTGAAATATATCATCCGAATGGACAGGTCAAAGAAATAATGCCTTATCGCATGGGCAAAGCACATGGGATACAGCAAATATTTAATGACGCAGGTGTACTCATTCAGGAAAGGCAATTTAAAGAGGGTAAATTTGTGCAGGATCTTACCAAAGAAAATGACAATTGAAATTCAAGAAATAAAACCATTAAAAGCGTCAAAACAGGAAGCTTTTTCTAATTTTGTCTAATTGATATATCGAATGGAAACAGCAATAAAAGAAACCAAATTTAAATTCTCAGGTCAAATCGGGTTTTATAAAGGCAAAGTAAGAGACGTTTATTTTTTTGAGCATAGTCTTGCAGTTGTGGCCTCAGATAGGATCTCTGCTTTTGATGTAGTCCTGCCAAGACCAATTCCTTTTAAAGGACAAGTTTTAAATCAGATAGCTGCCAAGTTTCTAGAGGCAACAGCTGATATTGTCCCCAATTGGGTGACCTCCACCCCTCACCCTAATGTCACTATTGGAAAAAAATGTGAACCATTTAAAGTTGAAATGGTCATCAGGGGATACCTTGCGGGACATGCTGCCAGGGAATACAAGGCGGGTAAAAGAATTCTTTGCGGGGTCCCAATGCCAGAAGGTTTAAAAGAGAACGATATACTACCAAAACCTATCATTACTCCTACCACCAAAGCCTCAGAAGGTCATGATGAGGACATTTCCAAAGAAGACATACTTGCAAAAGGTATTGTCAGTGAAAATGATTATGAGGTATTGGAGAATTACACTTTTGCTTTGTTTGAAAAAGGAACACAAATGGCAAAGGATAAAGGGTTGATTCTTGTGGATACCAAATATGAGTTTGGGAAATTCGGAGATAAAATTCTTTTGATTGATGAGATACATACGCCTGACTCCTCCAGGTATTTTTATGCGGATAAATACGAAGACCTTCAGTCACAAGGCCTTCCCCAAAAGCAACTATCTAAAGAGTTTGTCAGGCAATGGCTGATTGCAAATGGATTCCAGGGAAAGGAAGGACAAAAGGTACCTGTCATGCCGGATGAATTTGTGGAAGAAATTTCAGGCAGATATATTGAATTATACGAAAAAATCATTGGGGAAGAATTTGTAAAATCAACCTTTGAAGATTTGGAAGGAAGTATAGAAAAAGCCATCTTGGAAAAAATTTGAACCGATAGACCACGATTGAATTTGTGATTGAGTTTTATGAGATCGATTTCAAATAAACAATTGATTTCAGATAATTGAAGTTAGGAATAATTGAACAAAAAGGATATGAAATATACAGTAGATAAAAAAGAGCAATATGTGGTTTTCACTCCAATGGAGGAAAAATTGGATTCCGCTTTGTCCCCAAAACTGAAATCAGAATTGTTGACAGTCAATGCGGAGGGTTATGAGAATCTTGTTATTGACATGAGTCATGTTAAATATGCTGATTCCAGTGGATTGAGTGCTTTATTGGTTGGAAACAGAGAATTTGGAAGAAATGGGGGTATTTTCATCATTGCCTCACCCCAAGAACATGTCATGAAGCTGATCAAAATTTCCATGCTTGATAAGGTCTTTACAATTGTTGATTCCATCGAAGAAGCGGCTGAAGCAATATTTATACATGAGATTGAAGGCCGCGAACAAGAAGAGGAAGATTGATCTTGGAATTTGAAGTCACCATTTTAGGTTCAAATTCTGCTATTCCTGCTCATAGTAGAAATCAGACCTCCCAATTGGTTCAGATTGGGGGGTCCTTATTGCTTTTGGATTGTGGTGAGGGGACACAAATTCAACTTCGCAAATTCAAACTCAAATTTTCCAAGATAGACTTTATTTTTATTTCCCATCTCCATGGAGATCACTATTATGGATTGATGGGGTTGATCTCTAGTTTCCACCTTGTTAAAAGAGAACGTTTACTGACAATTTTTGGACCTCAAGGACTAGATGAAATCATCACTGTCCAACTCAAACATAGCAAATCCAATCTCGGATTTCCTTTAAGATTTATCAGTACACAAATTAAAAGTGAAGAACTTATCTTGGAAGAAAAGAATTTTCGGGTACATACTTTTCCACTGAAGCACCGGGTACCTTGTACAGGATTTTTAATAGAGGAAAAACAAGGGCTTAAAAATTTGGTTAAAGAAAAACTACAACAAAACAATCTCAGTATTGATGCCATTAATACACTTCGTTCCGGAAAAGATTATTTGGATGCTGATGGTAAAGTGATTTTTGCTGTATCGGAATTTACCCATGAGCATAAGCCTGTACGAAAGTATGCTTATTGTTCAGACACAATATATGATCTGGGCTTGCCAAGAATAATTAAAGAAGTAAACCTCTTATACCATGAATCTACATTTGATGATTTGGAAGAAGAAAGAGCTGGGTCTACATTTCACAGTACAGCAAGACAAGCGGCCAAGATTGCTAAGAGTGCAGGAGCAAAAAAATTATTGTTGGGTCATTATTCATCCCGTTACAAGGACCTTTCAATATTGTTGGAGCAGGCCAAAGAAGAATTTAATGAAAGTTACTTAAGCGAAGAAGGAATGACATATCCAATTCTCTATCCTTGATTTTTTATTAACCTATATCATATAAATTCCAACAATATGGATTTAAAAGTTACCTCTAAAACTTTTCAGTCAAAAAAGACCAACCTCTTTATTATCTTAAGTGGGATTTTTCTTACCAACGCCATCTTGGCTGAAATCATCGGTGTTAAAATCTTTTCAGGAGAAAGAACTCTTGGTTATGAACCTGCAGGTTGGACAATTTTTGGAGAATACATATTGGACTTTAACCTCACAGCGGGGGCAGTAATTTGGCCAATTGTATTTATCACCACTGACATTATCAATGAATATTATGGTAAGAAAGGTGTCAAGAAAATCAGCTTTATTACGGCCTATTTTATTGGTTATATATTTATCATAATTTCCATAGTGACCATGCTTCCTCCTGCACCATTTTGGTTGGATGTCAACACACCCGATCCAAATGGAAATCCCTTCAACATTGATTATGCCTTCAATGTGATTTTCAGACAGGGATTGGGGATTATCATCGGCTCTTTGACTGCGTTCTTACTGGGTCAGTTGATAGATGTATATGTTTTCCAAAAACTCAGAAAAATCACCGGACCAAAAATGATCTGGTTGAGAGCGACGGGGTCAACATTGGTTTCCCAGTTTTTTGACTCATTTGTAGTACTTGGAATCGCTTTTTACATTTTTGGAAACTGGAGCTGGGCACAGGTAGCATCAGTAGGTATCATCAATTATATCTACAAATTCAGTGTGGCTATTTTACTTACTCCATTGCTATACCTCGGGCATTATTTGATTGACAGATACCTTGGAAAGGAAATTTCAGAACAAATGACAAAGGAAGCGTCTGAGGACACCTCGTTTCTTTGAATGATTCGATAATAATTTTTTGAAAAGAATTCTTTTTATCTTTTTCATTATTTATATTCCGCATTAATATGACCACATAATACATTTTTGCTTGTAGTTTATTTTCGATGCGATTTAAAAGATTATTATTTCTTTTTTCTGTAAGCCTTTTTTTTGCCATCGGTGGTGTAAGTGCTATGCTTTCCTTTTACCCAAATAAGTTTGAGGAGTCTATTATCTCTTTTCTAAAAAATGAAGTCAACGAACCTCCTATTGCAGATTTTAGTTTTGAGGACGCCGAATATTGCGGTAATTCTCCCATTCAGTTCACCAATCTTTCTACTGGAACAGGACTGACATACCTTTGGCAATTTGGAGATGGCAAAACTTCTGAATTAGAAGAACCTGAACATATTTTTGACAATACAGTTGGAAATGGTCTACAGAATTTTCAAGTGACGCTGACAGTGACTGATTCATTGGGAGAAATAGACCTTAAAACAAAACCAATCACCATAAATCAAATCCCCTCTGCTTCAGTATCAAGTGATAGGAGCAATACCGATTTTGATAACCTTCCATATTTTATTGTCTGTGACGATGATCAAGTATCTGAATTTACTTTTTATAATACCTCTAGCACAACATCCACGAATGAATCCTATACAATTGATTGGGGAGATGGTTCAGAATCTTTTGAAGGAAATGAATGGTCTGAATTGACCCATGCTTATTCCATAGGAGTCTATTACCTGAATTATACTGTGACAGGAGGCAATGGATGTATTGTCAGCAGAAGAATAGGCGTATTTATCGGGTCCAATCCAGCCGTGGGTTTTGGTAATCCGGGCAATACAAATATCTGCTCAGGAGAAGCACTTACCTTTCCAATTACAGGGACAGAAAACAATCCCATAGGGACTACTTATACGATTACATTTTCTGATGGCACTCCCCCACAGGTATTCTCCCATCCTCCTCCAGCCACAGTAAGTCATATTTTTGAAACTACTTCCTGTGGAAGATTTGGAGCACCTGGATTTGGCAATTCTTTTTCAGCGACCATACTGGCTGAAAACCCATGTTCAAGATCATCTGCACAAGTGGTACCCATTTATGTATCGGAAAAACCAGTACCAATTATTGGCTTAACTGATTCTGTATATTGTGAAAACACCTATTTTAATATCATCAACCAAACACTCTTCGGAAATGAAGTGAGTAATAACGGGCAATGCACCACTACCGGTAAGTTTGTTTGGGAAATTAGTCCGGCAACAGGCTGGGAACTCAGCGCCGGAAACACATTAGGAGTAAGAAACAATGCGGATATCCCAAATTCTTGGGTCAACGGATCGACTGTTTTAACACCGAGATTTACCGAACCGGGAATCTATACCATCAAATTGATAACAGGTAACAGATGTGGAATTGAAGAAAAAGAAGAAACCATCTGCATTATTCCCGAACCTATAGCATCATTCGAAATCGATAAATTTGATGGTTGCGGGCCTATCACGGTCAAAGCCACCAATACCTCCAATATCCTTGGCACCTGTGCTGATGGAGGAGATTTCTTCCGTTGGTCTGTGGCCTTTCAGGGAGGGGAATGTAGTGTTGGAGGAGATTGGGAATTTGCTGAGGGAAGTACTTTCAATGACATCAATCCCGAATTCAATTTCATCAATCCCGGAGACTATATTATTACCCAACAATTGATTACATCATGTGGGGTTTTTACGACTTCAGAATCAATTTCCGTATATGCCCCTCCTGTAGTAACATTGGGTAGTATCCCTGATTCATGTGGGGAATTGACCATTTCTCCCACATCAAATGTCCGCTTGTGCAATGAAGAGGAAGCCACTTATCTATGGACTTTTGAAGGCGGGATTCCTGAAACATCAACAAATGCAGATCCCGGCCCCATTGAATTCAACACAGTTGGCAACAAAGTAATCACCCTAGAAGTCACCAATTCCTGCGGTACCACTACCTCATCAGTATCCTTCATTATCAATCCAATCCCGGAAATTGATCTAGGACCCGATAGGGAAATATGTAGAGGTGAAACCATCGTGTTGGATTCCGAAATCATTCCCGATGGAAATTATTCTTACAGTTGGACAGCGATACCATTCAGTACTATACAAAATTCCAACAGTGCCAATCCAACGGTAAGGCCTGACGAAACAACAACCTATACTGTAACAGCCAACAATGTCCAAACTTCATGCAGCACTCAAAGTCAGGTAACCGTCACTGTCATTCCCGCGCCAACAGTAGAATTCTCCATTCCGGACCAGATCATCTGTTCTGGAGAGACCACAGAAACAGTTTTATTAAACGCTGATCTTTCGGAAGCAATAATTGAGTGGACATCTCAAAGCAACGGGGCAGAAGGTGTACTTCCTAATGGCATCAATGAGATCCCATCACAAACTATCATCAACAAAAGCATTATCCCGATTGATGTGATTTTCTTTGCCAAAATAGCTTCTGAAAACCTCGGAAGCTGTGAAGAAGTAGTCGCCACTTATAAAGTTACCGTAAATCCTGAACCTGTATATCAGGATGGGGAAATGGAAATCTGCAGTTCGCAAGTTTCAACCTTTACCCCGCAAAATATGGCGCCCGGAAGTACTTTTACCTGGACAGTTACCGCACCGGCAACCGTTTCAGGTGCAGTAGCCTCTGCGGAACCTCAAAATTCGATTCCTTTGGAATTGGTCAATTCCAGCAACAGCCCTCAAACTGTCATATATAACATCACGCCATTTTTGGGGATTTGCCAGGGACAGCCTTTTTCACTAACTGTCACCGTCCTTCCATCACCGTCCATTGAATTTTCATTGGCAGACCAAACACTCTGTACAGGTACCGAAAGTCAGGAGGTAGTTATCAGCAGCAATGTAGCTGGTGCAGTAATTTCATGGACTTCTGTGGCCAATGGTGTTTCAGGTGTTCTACCTAATGGCAAAAATACCATTCCAATTCAAAACCTGTTCAACCCAACTTCTGAACCCATTACGGTTGATTTCAATGTGTTTGCCAGTACCGGAGGCCAAAGCAACTGTGAAGGCCTGCCCAAAATCTATCAAATAACTGTAAATCCTTCCATTACGCTTTTGGATGAAGTCAGTGATTTTTCAGGCTTTGGCATCTCTTGTTTTGGTGCCAATGATGGTAGGATTTCAATTGACCCGCAAGGAGGTAACGGAAACTTCACCCTCACTTGGACAGGACCACAAGGCTTTTCTTCCTCATCATCACTTATTGAAAATCTAAGACCAGGAGACTATTCACTTTTGGTAAAAGATGACTTTGGTTGCAGTTTGTCCCGATCCTACACCTTAAATGAACCAGAACAACTATTTGTAGCCCTTATCGATAAACGTGATGTGTTCTGCACAGGAGATGCGACAGGGATGATCGAGGTGAGCATCTCAGGGGGAATTATAGATACCCCTTATCAGTTGAACTGGACCAAGGACGGTCAACCTTTCCCATCAAACAGTTTGCTTTTAGAAAATATAGCTGCAGGAGTATATGAACTGACTGTCACGGACAACAACAATTGCTCGGTAAGTACAGGAACTATACTGGTCAACGAACCTGAACAAAGGCTGGAAATCAATATTGAAAAAGGTGATATTTCCTGCTACGAGGCCAATGATGGATTTTTGAGATTGGATATATCCGGTGGAGTTGCCCCTTATACCGTTGCATGGAATTTTGGTTCCAATTTGAGAAGTTTTGACAATGTTGGGCCGGGTACATATTCGGTCATTGTTTCAGATCAAGTTGGATGTGTTCTATCTCAATCTGTGAATATCATTGATGCGCCTATATTCAAAGTAAATGCGGAAGTCAGTCAGGTATCCTGTTTTGGAGAGAAAAATGGACAGATACGGCTAAATATCGAAGGAGGCACAGATGGTGTGTCCATCCGATGGGACAATGGCGCTGAACTGGAAAATCTCTTTAATCTGGATGCAGGCACTTATGGTGTTACTGTTTCTAAATTCAACACCTGTGAAGTTAGAAGGGAATTTACAATCCTTCAGCCTGATCCACTTTTGATTGAAAGTTCAGTTACGGATGCACTTGACTGTAGCAACCCACAAAGTGGAAATATTTTTGTGAACCCTACAGGAGGAAATCCACCATTTAATTATAAATGGAGCAATGGCAGTACCGAAAAAAATCTTACCAATATTCCTTCCGGTAATTATGCTGTGAGCATTGAAGATTCCAAAGGATGTTTTACAGAAAGACAGTTCACAGTCAAAAGACCTGTTCCAATCTCTGTTGCAACCATCAGAAACACCATCGTGAACTGTGAACCTAGAGAGATTTTGGAAGAAATCAATATTTCCATTACAGGTGGTTCGGCACCTTATACCATCTCTTGGTCAGGTGGAAACGTTTCAAATAATGGCCTAACCATGTCTACCGGTCAGTCCGGCTTATATGTTCTTACCATTACTGATGGTCAGGGCTGTGAATACCGTGAATCTTTTCAGATAGAAAACACAGACGTATTGTTGGAGGCGGATATTGAATCCATTGGTTTTGACCAGTACAATGCCTTTTTGGTGGGGATTCCTGTTCAGTTTCAAAACAAATCCATCGGCAACATCATCTCCTATTTCTGGGATTTTGGAGATGGCAACAGCAGCACGGAAACCAGCCCAACGCATACATTTCAAACAGCAGGTGAGTTTGATGTCAAATTACAGGCCATTGATGCATTTGGATGTATCCTAGAAATAGTGAAAGAAATCAGGATCATCGATTATTTCTTAGTGGTGCCCAATGTCTTTACGCCGAACAATGATGGCATCAATGATTATTTCTTTCCCAAGTTCCTGAATCTTGAAAAATTGGAATTTTGGGTTTTGAACAAATGGGGAGAAACAATATTCTACACTGACGATATTCAAGCCAATGGCTGGGACGGGACAATCATGGGTGACATGGCCTTGCCGGGAAATTATGTCTATAAACTCAAGTTCGAGACCGTGGATGGAAGGATTAAGACAAAAACAGATGTCTTTTTATTATTGAAATGATGAAGATGAAAAAATTGACCATAGTGACCGTCATGCTACTGATTTCCAATTTGGGATTCGGTCAGGATTTTCATTTTTCACAGTTTTATGCTTCCCCCCTAAACCTAAATCCTGCTTTGACAGGTTCAACTGAACTGACACGAGTGGGTGTCAATTACCGTAAACAATGGCCCGGTCTTTCTTATGATTTCAACGCCTACTCAGCATATTTTGACCATTATAGCTATGACCTCAATAGTGGGTTTGGAATTATAGTCAATAGTTTCCAAGAAGCCAATATGCGGATCAATACCTCTGACATTTCCTTCCTTTATGCCTATAACCTCCGAGTGGCCGAATCCTGGAATTTCAGGTTAGGCGGACAAGGTTCTTGGGTAAGAAGAAGTGCCAAACTCGACAACTTGGTGTTTGGCGACCAAGTGGATTTATTCAATAGAACCGTCAATCAAAGCAGCATTGACCTGATTCCAGATTTTGAGCCTAATGGCTATGTGGATATTTCCTTTGGGGCATTGGTCAACAATGACTACATGTGGCTAGGCGGTTCCGCACACCATATCAACCGGCCCAACCTTTCATTTTTCCCCGACAATGAAGCTGGTTTTTTGCCCATGAAATGGAGTGTTCATGGAGGTTTCAATTTCCCATTGGGTGCCAATGACTATTTCGGGTCAAAGTATGACAATCAGGCTTCTCTTTTATTGAATTACAAAAAGCAAGGCCCCTTCCAACAAATGGACATTGCCATGCAGGCATTGTATGGAACTGTCATCGGGGGATTGGGCTATAGAGGGATTCCGGGATTAAGGAATATGCCCAATCAGGATTCCATTATTACGATGTTTGGTGTAAACCTAGAAAATGGGATGGTGATTGGATACAGTTACGACTTTATGATTTCCAATATCGGCTATCAGACAAGGGGCGCCCACGAAATATCCTTCCGCTACCAATTCCTGATGGGCGACCCAAGAAGCCGAAACCAAAGGAATAGGGTTTTGAAGTGTTTTAAGTATATGATGTAGGGAGGGGTTTTTAGATTGTAGATTTGAGATTTGGGAATTAGTGAATTGAGATTTTTTAAAATTACACCTCTCCTGGAAAGTATCCCTTTTTTTTGGAAGAAGTTCGACTCTTTCAGGCCTGCCTGGCGGTAATGGCGGGGTCGGGGTGGTTCATCACCGTATCGTTTTTCCACGGGCAGCGGCCCGTGGTTAATCTAGGTTTGACCTCCCGATTCTCGGGACAGGCATTTCAGGGTAATTCATTTAAATTCAACTGTTTATGGATAAATGACCATGAAATAGTCGAACTTTTCAATATCCCCCGGTAAAACCGGGGGTAAAAAAGAATAATGATAGGCGGTAACAACCCTGAAAGGGTTGAACAATAAGGGAAGGGAAAATATAGAATTATTGTGGTGTGTGGCTTTTGATTCGTGGCATATGTACTCCTAGTCAAAAAAAAAATAGGGAGACCGTTTACTCAAATGTGATTTGCGCTACCTGTCAACAGTTATCGAATTAAAAATCTTTAATACTAAATCTTGTTGCTTGTCTTTTAAATTGGTACTCCAAATTTTTAGAGGAAAAGGATTATTTGTTCCAGAATTTTCGGAGAAGGAAATATGGATTGCGGTATTATCTCTTTGAGGATTTTTTGCTACCAAAATCTGTATTTGAATTCCGTCATTATCTTCGTTGATAATCGTGAAGTTTTCTTCCGAAACATTTTGTTCGGGAGAAGTATACATCCCATAGTCATAAGACATGGATATTCCTGAACCTTCTATCCTTCCAACCATTGAATCATATCCTTGTTCTTCTATTATAATAAAATTCATTGGTACTTGTAATTGATACTGACCTATTTCAATATTTTTTAAATTATCAAAAGATAAATCACTTTGGCTACAGCCAACAAAAAAGAAAGTCAAGATTATACTGGTAAGGATTTTGAGTTTTTCCATAATGCTGAATTTTATTACAATCTATGTCATCTTTCTTTAAATGCAACGTTTTGCTTCCTGCATCAGTTGCAAAGAAGTTTCATTTACCTAAAACTATCACTATCCCCTTAAAAATCAAAAAAATCATCCCAACCATAAAAAGCTTTTCCCAAACCTTAAGTTAACAAAAGCACTTTGCCACTTGATCCCCCAATACTTGGAAATGTTTGTTCTAGTTTCTTGGTTCTTAGCTCTTGGCTCTAAAAACCCCTCTCTTGTTTCTCGCTTCTCACCTCGCTTCTACTCCACCACCTTCTCCCCTCTAGCACTCCCAAGCTGAATAATCGCCGCCAAAATCATTAAAAAAAGACATCCTATGACATTGTACCAAAGGAAACCTATATCGATGGTAATACCCAAAAGTGAACCTCCTCCATTTTTCCAATGGATCAGAAATATCAAAATCTGTGTGAGAATGGCAGCTATAAAGACTGCCCTCCCATTTACCCATTTCATATAGAAAGCCACGCAGAAGATGCCTAACAAAGTCCCATAAAACAATGATCCTAATAAATTGACAGCCTGAATCAGGTTTTCAAATAAAGTTGCATAGGTGGCAAACAGAATGGCAAAGATTCCCCAAAAGGCTGTAAACAATTTTGAAGAAATCAGATAATGGTATTGACTGGCGTGTTTGGATAAAGATCTTTTGTAAATATCAATGGTAGTAGTAGTGCCCAATGCATTCAATTCAGATGCCGTGGATGACATGGCTGCACTGAATATTACAGCAAACAATAATCCTACTACACCTGTTGGTAAATAATCCATCACAAACCGCATAAAAACATAATCCGTATCCCTTGTTTCGGCCAATGGATCGTTCTTTACAATCAAATCTTTGACTTCATTTCGAATGCTTTCCTGGTATTGACTTTTTTTCCTCATTCCATCCTGGGCCAAGGCAATTCCCTCTTGGTTATCACTTTTTACGGCTTCTAATAAGTCCTCGATATCCTGTCCTTTTTCACGGAAAACATGGGTATATTCTTCTTCCAAAAACCTGAAATCTTCCCTGAATCCGCTGTTCTGAAGTTGTTCGGTCTGTACTTTATTGAATACCACAGGTGGTTGGAAAAATTGGTAAAAGACAAAAACCATCACACCGATAAACAGGATCACAAACTGCATGGGGACTTTCAGCAGGCCATTCATCATCAATCCCATTCTGCTTTGGGTCAGTGTACTTCCGGTAAGATAGCGCTGTACCTGCGATTGATCTGTACCAAAATAGGAAAGAAAAAGAAAAAGAGCGGCAGTCATGCCTGACCAGAAATTATACCTGTCTGACAGATTGAATTCAAAATTGACCACATTCAATTTATCCATCTTTCCTGCTACATGCAATGCTTCAGTAAATTTGATAGGTAACATTTGGATAACCAGAATTCCTGCCAGGACCATCCCTCCCATCATAACGGCCATCTGCTGTTTTTGAGTGATGGATACAGCCCTAGTACCTCCTGAAACGGTATAAATGATAACCAATACCCCAATGAAAATATTCGTAAAAGTGAGGTTCCATCCCAATAAGGTGGATAAAATAATAGCAGGTGCATAGATGGTAATTCCAGCTGCAAGTCCTCTTTGAACCAAAAACAATAAAGCCGCAAGGGTTCTTGTTTTCAGATCGAATCTGTTCTCCAGAAACTCATAGGCTGTATAGACTTTCAATTTGTAATACATTGGTAAAAAAGTCACCGAGAGTATGATCATGGCCAAGGGAAGTCCAAAGTAAAATTGAATGAAGCGCATGCCATCTTCATAGGCCTGACCTGGAGTACTCAAAAAAGTAATCGCAGAAGCCTGGGTTGCCATGATGGACAATCCAATCGTCCACCAGTTCATATTACCTTTCCCTCGGATATAGCTGTCCATATCCTTTTGACCGTATGTCTTATAAACACCATAGCCGACTATGGCTAAAAGTGTCCCGAACATGATGATCCAGTCGATGCCGCTCATGAGAAGCTGACCGTTAGCCAGTAAAAAAGTAAAATCAAAATACCCAAGGTGATCATCAATCCTAAATACCAGTTTCTCCAGTTAATTTGATCCTTCACCCGACTGTTCGATTAAGTTGACAAATAATTTGACGGCACCGGGAACTCCGGCCGGTAACTGACGGAACCAAGAAATGCCTGAGTAAGTATAGGTACCTTTGCCATACTTTGCAAAGATCAAAGAACCTTTGTTGGCATTTTCTCCCGGATCCTGCAATGTAAGTGGTGTAGCATAGTTCCTGTCATAATCACTGGTAAAGTATAACCCCCGCTCCTGAACCCAACCTTCAAAATCTGATTGGCTTATCTTATTTGGTTTGCTCAATATCGGATGGGTGAAATCTGCAACCACTGGTGAATTTTCCACTGCCACACGGTCCCTTGATATTGAAAATGGATAAGGGCCAAGCTCTCTGGTCAATAAGGGGGAAGAGGTATTGTATTGAACAATCATATTGCCTCCTTCTTTGACATATGCCATCAACTGATCCATATTATCTGCCAAGGCCTGATTGACATTGAATGCCCTGATGCCAATGATGATGGTCTCAAATGATTGAAGTCTTTCTTTTTTGAGCTCTCCGTTTTCCAGAATTGAAACCTGATAACCCAGATTTCTTAAAACTTCCGGAACATCATCCCCTGCTCCAGGGATATATCCGATTCTTTGGTTGCTGAGTTTTAGATCCATTTTCACCAAACCAAAAGTAGTACTTGTAAAATAGGTCAAGTTGGGAATATGTCTGTAAATGATCCTTTTGGTGTCCTGATTGAATTTTTGACCATCATTGGTCTGGAATGAGACAAGCACCTCTTTCTTCTCCCGATCAGAATCCAAAAATTCGATGGTAAATACTACCCTATTTCTTTTCTCATCTTTTTCCTCGGATAATATTCGAAACTGTCCAGAGCGAACACCTTCCAACACTAATTCCCCATCTAAAAACTTGTCTTTAAAGGAAACTTCAACTTGCAAAGTCCTATCCGCCCCTTTAATTAAAAACAGGTTATTTTTATCCAATTTGACATTTACTTCAGGAACAAGGGTAAAAGGCTGCTTCATTTCTCCATCAACCTGATCATTGTATTTATACATTAATGGGAGATCCATCCTGATAATTTGGCCTTTTATCAACAGATCCAAACTGCCCCCAATACTTGGACCGTTTACGGGTTGACCGATCTTTGAACGTTCCTGAATATCAAAAAGGCTTCCGTCCAAGGGCTTTTCTAACCAAAATGGTTGGGAAACGGGATAATCTCTTGGAATATTGATTTCCAAAGATTGGGCAACAGGAATATTGTTTTTGGCCTCCTTGTTAATATTCTGAGTAAAGACCTTCCCCTCAAGGGAACGGACTGTCAATGGAATTTGGGCAGGGTTATTAAAAACCAGTTCAGTGCTGATGGTTTCTCCAGGAAAACCAATTTCTTTTTTCACAATAAATTCCGCCTTCACTCCCAGCACTTCCAAGATTAGTTTGTCAAGATATTTTTTCTTTTCATCTAACCACAAAGCCTTAGAATCCTGACCATCTAACAAACTCTTAATTTGAAGGAGTTTTTCAACATTATTTTCAGGGGAAGTAAAATCAAAACCATTAAGAGCGTTTTCAATCGCTCCAATGATTTTAACTCCGTTAGGCAATTGTTCCCATCTGTTGTTGATATCCTCAAATGGATTTTGTTTAAATGTTGAACCTTTGACCAACTCTATGAAATCATTTCCTTCACCTATTTGAGAAGTGGATCCAAATCCCTGGGATTTATGCATGGTCCGACTGTCAGCCGCAATTTGGGAATAGGTGGTTCCCAACAATGGATTGTATTCACCTACTGCAAACTTGAAATAGGTCTTTCCATCCTCCGGTTCATATTGACCGCCCCAATTATAGGCATTCCAGAATATCCTTTTTGCTTGCCAAGGTTTTGTATATTTCAATTGATCCGGAAAAACATTGGGATCCGCAGCTTTTTGAAAGGCCTCTTCAGACAGAATAGCCGAACTCGTATGATGTCCATGAGTGGTCCCCGGAATGGTAGTGAATCTATTGATGATGATATCAGGCTGGAATTTTCTTATCATCCATACCACATCGGAAAGAAGCTTTTCCCTGTCCCAATTATTGAATGTCTCATCCGGGTTCTTACTGAATCCAAAATCCAATGCCCTTGTAAAATACTGTCTGCCGCCATCGGTTGCCCTAGCCCTAAGTAACTCATGTGTCCTTATCATCCCAAGTTCAATACCCAACTCTTTACCGATAAGATTTTGACCTCCGTCCCCTCGGGTCAAAGAGAGGTAGGCAACTTCTGCATGTTCTCCATTCACCAGATAGGCAATCAACCTGGTATTCTCATCATCAGGATGAGCAGCTACAAACAATACCCTTTTGGTATCTTTGAAGCGTAATAATTTATGGTAAAGGACTGAGGATGGTTGAGTCTGTGAGAATGATGGGGAAAGAATTAAAAATGATAAACAAAACAGCAGCCATTTGAGGTTTTTCATGTTTTTTGAAATTTGATGAAAATGTACTGGAAGGAATGAACAATTAAAACTCTTTTTTACACAAGAGGGTTTTGGCTCATGTTAAAATAGGTTATACGATTATCCAGAGTGATGCAGGTTTACCAATTTCATTTGCTTTTAGTGACACATCATTGAGATAATTTCTATGGAAATATGAACCAAAAATAAATGGGTATATATAAATTCCTCTCTAGAAAACAATTGGCGCATAACAAACTTAAGAGGAAAAAATTTCCAGAAATGGCCAAACAATAATAAAAAAAGCTGCCTTTGTAAAAGACAGCTTTTTTTATTTTTATAAAACTTGGAATTATCTCTCCATCCAATCAGGACCAAGAAGGGCAACCAATTTCTCATTGACTTTTTCAGCCTCTGAAGTATTCTTTAATCTGGTATGAATCTGGAATAGTATTTCAAGGATTTCAACATTCTCAGGCTTCAATTCTGATGCTTTAGTAAAGTAAGGGATAGCATCATTGTAAAGTCCATCTGCCTGCTTACTCATATCTGGGGCTCTTTTTTCCCATTCGTCATCAGATAGATTATTTACTTCTGCCAAAATGGCCCTCGCCCTGTCCAAATAGATTGCTCCTGCATAATAATTACCTTCAAAGAAATCTGGCTCAGCTAATACAGCTTTTTTATACTCGCCTAATGCTCCGTCCATATCACCTGACTGCTCCATCAAGTATCCATGTCTCAACAGTAGACCTGAATTGTTTGGATCATCTTTTAAAGCAGATTTCACAGAAGCCATAGCCTCATCCATCTTGTTCATCTGAAGTAACAACTGCACTTCAAACTCTGACAAGGTTTTGTCTTCAGGAAAGTCTTTCCGTGCCATTGTCACATACTGTAATGCCTGCTCAGGATCTTTGTCCTCACCACTCGCTATTTGAATAAGGAAGTAATAAGTGTTTAATTTATCGTAATCCTTAACTTCCAACAACCTATTGAAATGTTTTTTGGCTTCTTCTGGTTTTCCTAATTCCTGGTACGCAATATAACCTGCATTGAAATTGGAGGTGGTATCGGAAGGGTCAATGTCAGAAACCAGGTTGAAAAACTCATAAGACATTTCCAAATCTTCTTCTTCATACGTCATAATTGCCTTGTTGAAGGATGCCTGTTTCAATGTTTCCAAGGAAAAAGGTCTAAGATTATCCGGAAGTACACCTGGAATATCCTCTTTAAAAATTTCCTTGCCGACTTTACTTTCTTTGTCATTGTCAACCATTTTCAAAGTTTTCTGAAAATCATCATAAGCACCTCTACCAGTTGCTACCGTTGAAGCAACATTGTCTTCATCAGCTTCAAACATTTTTGTCTGAATTTTGGCTTTTAGAAGTAGCGTATTGGGATCATCCTTAGTTTCAGGATCTTCAAGTGCAGCTTGGACTTCGGTCATAGCCACTTCCAATTCACCTTTTTTAAAGTTTCGATCGGCAGATTTTACTACCTTTTTTTGAGCAAAGGCCATAGTTGCAATACCCACTAAAGCCAATGATAAGATTAACTTTTTCATTTTATTTCGTTTTTGCTAATTGTTTGGTCTATATTGATTTGGATTTAAATACTCGTTCATTAAGATTCTATAGGATTTTCACCCTCATTTTCTCCTGTCACCTCATCTGTTCCGTTTTCTATTTCACCTTCTTCCACTTCTTCCTCTTCTTCTCTTGAAATTTTTTCAACTGATGAAATTTGATCAGTTTCACTAAGTTTGATAAGGCGGACTCCTTGAGTTGCCCTGCCCATTACCCTAAGTTCTGAAACCGGAGTTCTGATGGTGATTCCTGATTTGTTGATGATCATCAAGTCATCGCTGTCGACAACTTCTTTAATAGCAACAAGGAATCCTGTCTTATCCGTGATGTTCATGGCTTTGACCCCTTTACCTCCTCTATTGGTAATTCTATATTCATCAAGTGGAGATCTTTTACCATAACCCTTCTCAGAAACTACCAAAAGACTAGCATCTTCTCTAGATGCACATACCATGCCAACCACTTCATCTTTAACATCCCTTAACTTAATTGCCTTTACACCGGTGGCCGTCCTGCCCATTGGTCTAACCGTAGACTCATGGAAATGAATGGCTCTTCCGGATTTGGCTGCTATAATGATATGAGTATCGCCATCTGTCATTTCTACCCTCAACAATTGATCTTCATCCCTAATATTCAGGGCGATTATACCATTTGTCCTTGGTCTTGAGTATTGTTCAAGGGTGGTTTTTTTGATAATTCCCTTTTTGGTTACCATCACAAGGTAATTGTTATTGATATAATCTTCATCGTTCAGGTCACCTACCTGAATGATAGATCTGATTTTATCCTCGGAATTGATATTGATCAAATTCTGAATAGGACGGCCTTTGGAAGTTTTTGATCCTTCAGGAATAGCATAAGTCTTTAACCAAAACAATTTACCAAGGTCAGTGAAAATCAAAAGGTAATTATGGGTTGAAGCCGTAAACAAATATTCAGTCCAATCATCCTGTTTTGTAGAGACACCTTTGGAACCAACGCCACCTCGGCCTTGAGTCCTGTATTCAGTAAGAACAGTTCTTTTGATATAGCCTTCATTGGATACCGTGATGACAACTTCTTCATTTGGAATCATATCTTCATAATTGAAGTCTTCCGCATTATGTTCAATGACAGTTCTCCTCTCATCACTGTAGCGGTTTCTTATTTCAGCAAGTTCATCTTTGATGATCTGCATCCGCTTTTCTTCACTTTCAAGAATCCCTTTGAGTTCTTCAATAAAAGCCATCAATTCTCTATATTCTTCCTGGATCTTTTCACGCTCCATTCCTGTAAGCCGCTGAAGCCTCATGTCAAGAATTGCTCTTGCTTGGATTTCACTAAGCTCAAACTTCTCCATCAGGCCATTTCTTGCAGTTTCAGGATCTCTGGAACTTCTAATCAGGGATATAACTTCATCCAAATGATCCAAAGCTATCAGGTAGCCTTCAAGAATATGGGCTCTCTTTTCAGCCTCTCTTAGTTCATATTCGGTCCTTCTGACCACCACCTCATGTCTGTGATTGACATAGTGTACAATCATATCCTTGAGGTTCAAGGTTTGTGGACGTCCTTTTACTAAAGCTACATTATTTACTGAAAATGAGGTCTGTAACTGAGTTTGCTTATAAAGATTGTTTAAGACAACATTTGTAACGGCGTCTCTCTTCAGATCATAAACCACACGCATACCCTGTCTATCAGATTCATCTCGGATAGCAACGATACCATCAATTTTTTTCTCATTTATAAGCGCAGCAGTCTTTTCAATCATATTGGCCTTGTTGACCACATATGGAATCTCAGAAATAATGATAGACTCACGTCCATTGTCTTTGGTTTCCACTTCGGCTTTGCCCCGTACAATGATCCTGCCTCTTCCTGTTTCAAAAGCTGCTTTTACACCATTATAACCATAAATAATACCCCCTGTAGGGAAATCAGGAGCAATAATAAACTCCATCAATTCCGAAATAGTGATATCCCGATTGTCAATGTAAGCAATGATTCCATCGACAACTTCTCCCAAATTGTGCGGAGCCATATTGGTTGCCATACCTACAGCGATACCAGATGCGCCATTTAGCAATAGTGCAGGGATTTTGGCCGGTAGGACAACCGGTTCTTTTAGGGAATCATCAAAGTTTAACTGAAAGTCAACAGTTTCTTTATTGATATCGATCAGCAGCTCTTCCGCAATTCTTTTCAGCCTTGCTTCGGTGTAACGCATGGCCGCGGGATTATCTCCATCCACAGACCCAAAGTTACCCTGACCATCTACCAAAGGATATCTCAAGGACCAAGGCTGGGCCATACGGACCATTGTTTCATAGACTGCAGAGTCACCATGTGGGTGATATTTACCCAATACTTCTCCTACTATCCTTGCTGATTTTTTGAATGGTTTGTTGTGCATTACGCCAAGTTCCTGCATTCCAAAAAGAATTCTTCGGTGAACTGGCTTGAGTCCGTCACGGACATCTGGAAGTGCTCTGGAAACAATAACCGACATCGAATAATCGATGTAGGCCCCTCGCATTTCATCTTCAATATTAATCGGAATTATATTCTCGTTTTCTCCTTTCGCCATATTTTATAGGTGATCAATAGGTTTGCAATTTACTAAAAAGAATACGGTTTTAAAAAGATTATTCTGTCTTGTAAAGGCTATTTGGGTATACTTTAATACCATTGACCAACTTTCCTGTTTTGGAAATTGAATATTGAGCTTCCTCTGTATTCTACACCATCGTGTACATGCCTCATTACCACACCACAACCATGTACTTTACATCTTTTGGTACCGGGTAGACTGATTGAAATACCAACTTGGGCCAGATATAAATTCTGCCTTATATTTTGGAGTTCATCAATATTTTCAGTCCTGAAATTATAATTTCTAAACTCAATCCCTGTTTTGGCAAAGAATCTTGCGTATTCTGAAAACTCCCTTTCAATCCTAAGACCAACATTATAAAAAGGCTCATCAACTGGTAGTGCCCTACCATCAAAATTCTTTCTCAAATACAAATTTCCAAACTCAGCTTCTATTAAGAATCTCCATGGATAATTTTGACGGATTCTCTGATTCTTTTCGGACTGCATGTAGATATTATTGGTGGAAAATTGTCTATACCTCCAATTTAAAAATTTGGCTCTTTTTCTGGCGTCATAAATTACTAGCCCTACTGATCCAAATGCCCTATCCAAAGTATAATTGGAATTTTCAAATTGAAACTCAAAATCCCCACCTCTAAGATTGTTCATTCTTCCAAACTCACGGCCATAACCAGCTCCTAACATCAATGTGTTGAATAGATTCAATTTGACACCTAGATTTATTGGTATCGCCATTTGGTTGCTTGAAAATCTTAGAGTATCTCCTGCTAAAATTGATTGGGGCTCCTCAAGGTTGTTGTATTGTCTAATAGGATACCGACCTGGAAATTCGGAAAAGAATTGCATCTGATTGGTATGAAAGGTTCCTCCAGAGGAAAATTCAAAACTGAAATTACTTACAGCATTTCTAAAAACATTACCAATGTTACTCTGACTTTTCCTTCCCTTATTTCTTGCTTTGGAATCAATACCGAAAATATCATCTTGAGCAAATAAGGATTGAAAACCCATCAAGCATAAAATCAATATAAAATAGACTTTTCTCATACTGCTATTTAACGAACCCGAAAGTAAAAACAATACCTCAATTAAAACAAAAAAGGCTTCCAGAATTGGAAGCCTTTTCATTAGAATTATTTTAATCAGTTGGTGACTTCGCCATCAACTGCGGCTCTTTTCTCTTTTAATTCTGTAATTAGGTTATCTACTTTTTCCTTCACTGCAGGGTCAGCACTCATCGCTTTCATGATTTTGTTATAAGTACCTGCTCCAAGAGTTTCTGCATCCATAATCATATCAACTTTGAATTTCTTCACATCTTCAGAAAGTGAATCCATGAAATCTTGGACTTTTTGGAAGGCCTCTCTTTCTTCAACAGTAATATTGATTTCTGAAAGCTTATCTTCATTGCCCCATGCACCTTTGATTTCATTGTATCTGGCTGCGCCTCCCAGGGCCTCATCAGTTTTAATCATTTCCACCAATTGCTCCTGCTTTTCTTCGAGGTAGTTTGCCACTGCCTCTTCCATAGCAGCAAATTTTTGAATTTCCTCTTCTGTAACTTCTTCAGGAGCATCCTGCGCCATGGTATTTACACTCAAAATACCCAAAAGGAAAAACGCCAATACAAATACTTTTTTCATCTTAATAGAAGGTTTAAATTGTTTAATCAAATTTGAATTAATTTCTAATTAACAGTTTTAATGCCTGTTTTACAAGAGAAACTACAAAAATTTGGCCATAAAAATTGTTAAATGGCAATTTAAAACCATTAGGGGTAAAAGTTGCATTTTCTAAAAACTAGATATTTTTAAGACTCTTTATAGTTTCAAAAGGATTTTCCGCAGAAAAAACAAAACTTCCTGCCACCAAAATGTCTGCCCCCGCTTCTGCAAGCAATGGTGCATTGAGCTTATTGACCCCGCCATCGATTTCAATTAATGTGTTGGCGCCTTTTTGATTGATAAGGTATTTCAATTGACTAATTTTATTATAGGTGTTTGCAATGAATTTTTGCCCGCCAAAACCAGGGTTGACTGACATCAGACATACGAGATCAATGTCATTGATCACATCCTCAAGAAGCTGAACCGAAGTATGTGGATTTAGGGCAACTCCTGCTTTACAGCCCAATTCTTTGATGGCTTGCAAAGTTCTGTGCAAATGATTACATGCTTCTAAGTGAACCGAAATTATACTTGCCCCTGCATTTTTGAATGCCTCCAAATATCTGTCAGGATCTACAATCATCAAATGGACATCCAAAGGTTTGGTGGCATGTTTGTTTATTGCCTCCGTAACTGGTATTCCAAAAGAAATATTGGGAACAAATACACCATCCATTATATCCACATGGATAAAGTCTGCTTCTGATGCATTCAACATTTCTATTTCAGATTGTAAATTGGCGAAATCAGCAGCCAAAACAGAAGGAGCAATTTTAATAGACATGAAACTGGTGAATTTTAACTATGCTGCAAAGGAAATAAAAATACAATTGGCCACCTACCTTTTCATCAATTTTGTCTTTTGGATTTCCTTGCCAGATTGCATTTGAACAAAATAAACTCCATTCCGCATCTCCGGTAAATTTACTTCAAAAGGTACTTGTAGATTTGTTCTTATTAAAGTTTCTTTTTTCACAATTTTACCTTGCATATCTATTAATGAGAATTCCCCTTTTAGATTAGCACCAAAAGAAATGAACAAATCAGTGCCTTTTAAAGGATTGGGATAAACTTTCCAATTTCCTTCTTTATCTACAGTGACTATATCCAAAATCTCTCCATAAAAAGCTTTATAAAAATCAGGAATTCCAAAACCTAGAAGATTATCGGGCTCCTTAGCCTGATGAGCGCTTTTTATCAAGTTTTCCAATAATTCATCTTTTGTCCATTCGGGTCTGCCTTGCCATAATCCAGCAGCCAGTGCTGCTACTTGCGGACCTGAAAAAGATGTTCCGTTACCCCTCGACACGATCCCATTGAACCTGACTACAAAGACTTGTTCTCCGAAAGCAGAGACATCAGGCTTGATTCTTCCATCAGCAGTAGGGCCCATTGAACTGAAAGACGCCCTGGTCAAATCTGATTTTACAGCACCTATTGCCAAGATTCCTCTTGCGTCTGCAGGGGCTGTGAGGGAAGAAACACCTCTTGTTCCATAATTTCCTGCACTAGTCACAACCAAAATACCCTTATTTGCTGCAATGGATGCCCCTATGGATATCACGGCCGTTTCCCCATCAAGGTCATTGGTGGTATAATTCATTGCCGGGTCATCAAAATCCCAATAACCTAAAGAACTGTTGATGATATCTACTCCGAGACTGTCCGCGTATTCAGCAGCTTTTACCCAATTGTATTCTTCTATCCGGTATTCTGTGGGGACATCTTCTGTGATGCATAATATAAAATTGGATTCAGGGGCACCCGAAACCAATAATTCTTCATCATTGGCGGCAATCAAAGACAAAACATTGGTTCCATGTTGATTTTTGCTGAAAACATCATCATTTCCTATATGCACGAAATCCCTTGTTCCAACAATCTGCTGATTATCAAATAGATGTGAAAAGGCTGGGATTTGGTTTACTCCGGGAAATCCTGCATCAAAAACCGCTATCGTGATTCCTTTACCCTTAAATCCTGCATCGTGCATCTGTGGAATTCCCAAAACCTGATTTTGGAAATCATAGGGAGAGGAATTTTTTTTCGAAGAAATATTAAAATTTACATTCAAACCCCCTTTATTTCTGGAATCTAGTCTGGCCTGAGAAAAACTACCTGGAGCTACCAATACCACTTTTTCCACAAATGGAAATGATTCCAAATCTGGTATTTTTTCTGGGTTTGCAGTAACTATTGATGCATTCAGCCAATGACTGTTATATAGAATTATATCTACAGATGGGCTAATGGCCTCAAGATATTTTTGTGAAACCGGAAAATCAAGGCTATCCAATGAAATCAGTTGCTTCAGCCTTCTTTCCAAGGATTTTCCGGTAAGGAATTCCTCAGGGCTGTTAAAGGAATAACTATCCTGTGGCTTGAATTTAAAATGAACAGCATATCGGTTTTGTCCTAAGACTGAACCACTGCATACCAAAAACAGAAGCACTAAAAAATATTTGTTACAATTTACCATATGCCAATATTTTGAGATGGGTCAATTTGCCTGAATCAATGACCATCTGACCTAGACAATCGTTTCTAGAGCAATAAGTGAAAACTTCATGATATTGTTCCACAAGCCCTATCCCTTTGGAAAAAACCTCATATCTATTATTTCTGAAAGTGATTTCATCATCTTCCTCTTCCTGCAATACTTTCAGGGAACGGGTAAAAGATTGTTCTCCTACAGGGATGGTTCCCATAAAATCAATTTTAAATATGTCCTGATTTTGGGAATTTAACACTTCTGAATCCCAAGACTTCCCTAATTCAGGAGGAAAAACCAAATTGACGGTTCTTTTGTTCTCAAAATTCCGGATCAGTGTATTTCGGATATGTTGCAAGGCATAATTACCGGTTGCTTGCCAAAATGACCTATCCTCAGACATTTCCCTTATTAACACATATACAAACTCTCCTTCAGCATTGATATAGCTGTAGTCTACCCTATCTCTTAGAAAAAAGGAGGATACTTCTGAGTCATTTTCACCAAAAACAATGGTTTGGTTGACTTCATATTCCCAATACAATCCAATCTCCAAAGGCTGATAATCCAATCCAAAATCACCTCTTGGATTTTCTGTTTCGCCACAGGAAAATAGGATTGCAGTTAATATAATAAATCTGATAGGGTGTAAGCTGTTCATTTCATTAACTATAGCAGGCGGTAAAAATACATTTTTATGTTGAAATCTTTTACCTTAGCGCCCATAAAAAAGTATATCAAAAATGGCGTTAAAAACATTTGTTAAAATTTCGGCAGTCAATAACCTATCAGATGCCCGCTATTGTGCGGGTATGCAGGTAAATATGATAGGGTTTTGCCTGGAAGAAAGTGATAAAAATTTTGTGTCTCCTGATAAATTTAAAGAAATCACAGGTTGGCTTTCTGGCGTAGATTATGTTGCTGAGTGGTCCCATACACATCCTGAAAGAATGCTCACCTTGTTAAAAGATTACCCTGAAATCAAATATATCGAGGTCGGGGAAGAAATCCACCTTAAAATGTTGGTCAATACAAGTTATGGGATTATCCTCCATCAAAAAGTTGAAAATATAAATGATATCGAGGATTTGATCAAGAAATCTTCTGCTGTCTATAATTATAATGTCACTCTACTACTTCAATCAGAAACATTGGAATTAAATGGTGAAGTCCTTAAAAAAATCAAGGAACTATCTTCCAAATGTCAAGTGCTATTAGGTTTTGGGATTGAGGCAGATTCTGTGTTCGAATTAGTTGAAAGCACAGGAATCAAAGGTATTTCCATTCAGGGTGGTGATGAAATCAAACCTGGTCTTAAAGATTTTGATGAAATGGCTGACATTCTTGAGTCTTTGGAATTAGAAGAATAATCAAAATACTACTTTTCAACCACAGGATTTATTTGAATTAACTTATCTAATGGATAAACATATTATCACCCGTGACTTCATGGACCTTCAGGTCCATATTTGTAGAGAGCTTGAGTTGGGAGATGGAATCGGTTCTTTCCAAGAAGACAAATGGGAAAGAGTTGAAGGTGGCGGTGGTCGTACCCGTATTTTCAAAAATGGTAAAATAATTGAAAAAGGCGGAGTTGCTTTTTCCGCGGTGGAAGGACCCACCCCAGAAAAAATCCTGAACAAACTCAAACTTAAAAAAGCGGATTTTTTTGCTACCGGGGTATCAATTGTTATCCACCCTTATAGTCCTATGGTCCCGATAATTCATATGAATATCCGATATTTTGAAATGAGCAATGGGGTCAGATGGTTTGGAGGAGGTATTGATCTTACGCCACATTATGTTGATTTGGAGGATGCTAAACATTTTCATCAGGAAGTAAAAAAAACCTGTGACTTATTTAATAAAGATTACTATCCAAAATTCAAAAAATGGGCAGATGATTACTTTTATATTAAGCATCGCAATGAAACAAGGGGTATAGGTGGAATATTTTTTGACCGTCTCGATAGCAAAGACCCGATTGAAATGAACAGTATCTTTGAATTCGTCAAATCAATAGGATACCTATTTCCAAATGTGTACAGACATTTTATGGCTAAAAACCATGCGCTTCCTTATTCCGATTCTGAAAAAAAATGGCAATCCATTCGACGGGGAAGATATGTGGAGTTTAATTTGGTATGGGATGCGGGCACCAAGTTTGGTTTGGATACCAATGGAAGAACTGAGAGTATTTTGATGAGTATGCCGCCTACTGCAAACTGGGAATATATGCATCAAACCATAGAAAATTCAAAGGAAGCCAAGACATTGTTATATCTCAAAAAAGATATTGACTGGGTAAGTTTGTGAAATACATTTGAAAAAGAGACGAGAAACAAATGCTGGAAAAAATCAGTCATTGGGATAAGCAGCTTTTTATTTTCCTGAACAGTTTTCATTCGGATTTATTGGATCCGATTATGTTTCAATTGACCCAAACAATGCCTTGGATTCCTCTGTATATTTTCCTATCCTATTTAATTTGGAAAACTTATGGGAGAAACAGTTGGTGGGTATTTCTTGGTGTAGGGCTTGCCATATTGCTAGCAGACAAAACCACCTCAGCAATCATGAAACCTTATTTTGAAAGATTAAGACCTTGCCACGATCCCTTGTTGTCAGGATTGATTCATAATTATGGAAGATGTGGGGGTATTTATGGATTTGCATCTTCCCATGCTGCAAATAGCTTTGCTATTGCCACTATTATGAGTTTGGCACTTTCACATAGATATTTTGCTGTACGTTGGCTTTTTATTTGGGCGATATTTTTTTCATTCACCAGAATTTACCTGGGCGTTCATTACCCTGGAGATGTGTTAATTGGGGGATTAGTGGGGATATTGAGCGGCTTGATTGCGTTTAATTCCTTAAAAGCATTGGAACAAAAAGTGAATAAAAACAAAAACGGGAAGTGATCTTTCGAAAACTTCCCGTTTCATGACTTGGTAATCGTAATTGCCAAAACATGTCAAGCTACAGTTAAAGATTTTCACTCAGTTACCCAAGATCATAACAAATGGTATATACTAAACTTTTTCAATCTTGCGATTTCAAAGTGCGGTTAAGTAATTCTGCAGTTACCTGTTTCAGATAAATCCCTAAGGTTTTATCCCTTTATACTTTTACCAAGAGTTTTCAACCAATGTTCAGATTCGTATATCCGACCTTTTATCTCTTACTTGATATATGTAAATCTAGATCATTAACTGCTTTATTGCAACAATTTAATCAATAACTTCTAAACAACTTTCCCACATATTTTCAAAGTTCTGGAACAAGGTTATGAACAGGAAAAACGGGATTATTAACAGGCTTATCAACAAATCAGTAATTTTTTTTTACCAAGACATTTTTGCTGGTATTATTGGTATCCCCTGATTATTCTTTGGATATATTTTCCGACGATATCGAATTCCAAATTGACCTTATCCCCTATTTTTAATTCATGGAAATTGGTGTTTTCATAGGTGTAGGGTATGATGGCTACAGTGAATTTGCCATTTTTGGAATTGAAGCAGGTCAGGCTTGTGCCGTTAATGGTAATAGAACCTTTTTCAACAGTCACATTGCCTGATGTGGTATCAAAAGAAAAATCATAAATCCATGATCCGTCATTCTCTAAAATATTTTCCACAACACCTATCTGATCTACATGACCTTGAACAATATGGCCATCAAATCTGCCATTGGCAGGCATACATCTTTCCAAGTTCACCTCAACTCCCTTCGACCAAGTCGCAAGGTTGGTTTTGTTAAGTGTCTCATCAATAGCTGTTACCCGATAATGTCCATCTTCTACGGCAACAACTGTAAGGCAAACTCCATTATGTGCGACAGATTGATCCACTTTAAGTTGATCAGTAATAGAAGAAGCAATATCAAAATGAACATTGGTACCATCTTTTTCTATGTTGATAATGGTACCCAAAGTTTCAATAATTCCTGTAAACATAATTTGAATTTAATTTTCAATAATTCAGACAATAAGCGGCAAATAGCTTTCAAATTAAGCCAATTTATCCCTTAACTTAGCAGGCGATACAAAAGTTTCTCAATCAGAATATGTTGAAATTAGAAGATAGCTACCGTCATAAGGGACAGCGCAAGGAATTGGTAAAAGTAATCAAAAAGAAAGGTATCACAGATGAAGCAGTTCTTGCCGCGATCAATACATTGCCCCGCCATTTTTTCTTTGATTCAGCATTGGACTCCCATGCCTACGAAGACAAGGCTTTTCCTATCGGAGAAGGCCAAACCATCTCCCAACCATATACTGTTGCTTTTCAGACCGAATTGTTGCAAATCAATCCAGGAGATAAAGTGTTGGAAATTGGAACCGGATCAGGATATCAAGGAGCGATACTTCACCTGCTTGGAGCTGAAGTCCACACCATCGAATACCAGAAAAAACTATTTGACAAGACAAAAAAATTTTTGACAAAACTCGGTATTCATCTTCATTTTTATTTTGGCGATGGTTCGAAGGGATTGGCGGATCAAGCACCTTTCGACAAAATATTGGTCACAGCCGGTGCACCCGTTGTACCACAATCACTCCTTCAGCAGCTCAGTATCGGGGGGATTTTGGTCGTTCCGGTTGGCGACAGGAAAACTCAGAAAATGCTAAGATTGACAAAAAAAACAGCTATTAAAATTATTCAGGAAGAATTTGAGAACTTTGCATTTGTTCCCTTATTAGGAGCAGAAGGTTGGAGATAACGAAATTATATACTGAATTATATGTTTGAGATTAAAGTAATAAGATAATAATTTTGTATTTTTGCTTAAAATTTAATTTTTATGACCAGAAAGAAACCTGCAAGCCAATCGGCAGTGATTATGACCGAAATGGTCCTCCCCAATGATACCAATACCCTAAATAATTTAATGGGTGGGAAATTGATGCATTGGATGGATGTAGTAGCCGCTATTGCAGCCCAAAAACATTCAAACAGAATTGTAGTGACCGCCTCCGCGGATAGTATCTCATTCAAACATCCAATTGCCCTAGGAAATGTAGTGACTTTAAAATCACAGGTTACCAGGGCATTTAACTCCTCTATGGAGGTATTTATTGAAGTATGGGCTGAAGATATCCCGGCAAATAAAAAAATTCTAACCCACAGAGCCTTTTTTACTTTTGTAGCTGTAGATCAAAATGGCAGGCCTATTGAAGTACCTGAAGTGGAACCAAGTACTCCGGAAGAGGTGGAATTGTTTGAAGGCGCACTTAGGAGAAGGCAACTGAGACTTGTGCTTGCAAAAAGAATGGACCCAAAAGACGCTGTTGAACTCAAATCTATTTTTAACATGGATAATCCAAAAGAATCGTAGACTTTACTTCTTGTAATACCCCGATTTTTTAATCAATTTAGGCACATGGAAAATCTGAGCATTCATCATTTGGCTATGTTCATGGACAGTGAGATTTTTATTCTTCCTGAAGAAAAAAAGATCATCCTTGACAAGAAACCAAATTCCCTCCCATACCCCGAACAAAATCAGGAATTGAGTCTTGTAGAAGAAGATTCAGATAATGAATCTTTAAATTTGGATTACGAGGGAGGATTTGGAAAGGGGGTTCTTATCGTATACCAAGGCAAAACTTTAGATCCCAATTTGCACGAGTTATTATTCAAAATACTGAATGCAGTAGGCTGTTCATTGAAAGATATAGCACTGGCTTCATCGGAAGCTATGGAATCTACCTCATTAACAAATGTCATGTCCATGAATCCCAATAAAATTATTGTATTCGGAAATTTCAGACATGATATCATGATGCACAAAAAATCAAATTATGAAATCATTAATTATGAGGGTGTAGAATACCTTTTTGCTGATGATTTGAAAATTCTATTTGAAAATACTAATCTTAAAAAATCACTCTGGACCGAACTTCAGGTATTATTCAACATTACTAAAAAACAAAAATGAGCGCTGACGAAAAAAAAATTATGTGGCTAAAAAGGTTCAGATTGATCAGTATCGTGGAAGGCACATCATTCCTCCTACTGTTATTTATAGCCATGCCATTAAAATATATGATGGATTTACCTCTAGCGGTAACCTATGTCGGCTGGGCACATGGAATACTCTTTGTAATTTATATTTATGCGGTATTTCCCACTGCCAGAAAAATGACCTGGAATTTCAGTAAAACATTTTTTGCTTTAATTGCCTCTGTTTTGCCTTTTGGTCCATTTATTTTTGACAGGTACCTGACCAAAGAAGAAAAAGAGATGGCTAAATCATAAATCATACTTTTATGGCCCTGATCAGTAAGAAGAAAATCATTTACCCAATCAGTGATAGATTGAGAGTATTTCTTCAGAAATATGGTCGAGAGGTTGATTTTCCAATTCATTATAATGATCTATTGCGGTACAGCAGTTCAATTCCACTATACGATTCTAAAGGCAATGATACACTTTGGGAGACAGTTTTTTATGCTCAATCTGACCGGGAAGAAATCCATTACAATGTCAAAAAAATCTATTCCCTCCTAAAGGCTGAGGGTGACATGTCGGTGATGAAGCACCTTTATGTTGACCGAATTGATCTTTGTGTCTATGGAAATACACAGCCTTTCAGAGTTAGGATTGTAAATAGAATTAATGATAATTTCGATTATTTCTATGTCAAACAGGCTGATGCGTCCAGAGTTTACGGACTTGAATTGGAGCACTTGCTATCCCCAAACAGAATTAGCTATTTTGTCCACAAAAACACGCTGATTGAAGAACATATAGCAGGAATACCGGGAGAGCAGTTTATGCGGCAGCATATCAAGGATCCATTGCTAAACCCGATAAGATTGGCCAAGGAGTTTGTGAAGTTCAATGAGAGGTGTTTTGTTAGATTATTGGGTGATATGCATTCATCAAATTTTGTTGTTGTCGTAACTCCTGACTTTGAGGAAACCCATTATAGAATCCGGGCAATTGATTTTGACCAACAATCCTATGAAGGAAAAAAGTCAATCTATCTACCCCAATATTTCAAGCAAAATAATTCCCTTATTCAGTTAGGGATCAAACATATTACCCCTGAATCTATGGCCCAATACCAAAGAGAAGAAAGGGCTCTAATTGCTAACAGACTTAAAGCTTCAACTATAGAAATCGAGGATGTTCTCAAATCCATGGAAAATGACACTATTTCTACGAAGGACAATATCACTTCTCTCAAAAAAGATTTGGCCAAACATTATAAAAACGACAATTTTTTAAACTGCAGCAATATGGGACAAATTTTGCGGGAAAGCCTTGAACAAGTACTGAAAAGGTGACTAGGAAGGATGAAGGATGATGGTAAAAGGATGAAGGTAGGAGATTTAGTATGCAGTCCAAATTTTCAGTAGGCAGACGCGGTTGACGGTTTGTCAGTGGTCAGTCCCAATTGGTAGTTTGTCAATAGTCAGTAGGTAGTCGCTGTAGGCAGTTGCCAAAAACAATCCGCCTCATCCAGACAAGTTGTAGGTAGTAATAAGAACCACCTTCACAGTACTTAGAACCGATGCTTGTTCTTCTTGTGTATTGATTCTTGGTTCTTGGTCTAATATCTTACTTCTCGCATCTCACTTCTTGTCTCTCGCCTCTTTCTAATAAAACCTCACATCGGCATTGGGATTTAGCTTTTTGAAGCCGTCAACAGCCCTATTATTCAGACGTGTGTTAAAGCATATCAATCTTTCTATGTTCAAACCTTGAACTGGTTTGAGGGATCTTATATTGGTACTTGCTACATCCAAATATTTGAGATTGGTCAATGTCTCCAAACCACGCAATACTTTAATATTGGTTCCTGAAATTACCAATGATTCAAGACCAACTAACTCTCCTAATGGTCTCAAATCTTCTATACCTGTATTGGAAACGTCTAAAATAACCAATTTTCTAAGGGGAGACAATACTGTTAGGTCAGAAACAGGAGCATGGGAAACTTTTAATTCTTCTAAAAGACGCATATTTGAAAGATCGGAAATATCCATCATTGGAACATCGGAAACTGAAAGTCGTCTCAAATTATTAAAAATCAATAATGGCTGAAGGTTGGAAATTTGGGCCCCTTGAATTTTCACTTCGGGCTGTGCAGTCCAACGGTGCAAGGACTCCAAGGTAGGTGTTTGATCAGAATCTCCAAATTGTCCTATAAATACAGACTTCCAATCATCATCCAATATATCCCACCATTGTTCCAAAGAAGTAGATCTGTAAATGATATTTATTTTATCGTTAGCCAATAAAAAATCTGGTATTTCATTGGCATCTATTTCAGAACTATCCAGATTAAGGTAAACTAGATGTGGGAGATCTTTAAGCATCAAAAAGGATTCAATAGGACTATCTCGAAAATCTACTCTTTTCAAATCAACCAGATTTACTAAAGGTTGAAGATTTTTTACTTTTGTGTTTTTACCGGATATCGTCAACAATGCCTTGATATCAGAAAGGGGTGTAAGGTCATTGACCTGTGTATCATCAAACTTAAGATGATTTATTTTTTTAAATTTCAATACAGGGCCTAGCGTATTGATTTCACTACCGGAAAGGTCCAAGGAATCTGCCCCTACCGTAAATGAAATATCCTCGATTGTAGGAGTAGTAGAATTCAATTTTGGATTAATATTGGTTAAAGTAGCTTTCCATTCAGATGGCAAACCATTCCACCAAGTTTGAAGATTTTCAACATGGTGTATCAAAAGTACTGATCTATTTCTTCTAGCAAATTCATCAGCGCTTTCCTCCGCAACACCAGTCCTGTCTGCGTACAGCTTTTTCAATGATCTTTTTCCTACTAATGGACTAAGGTCAGAAACTTCGGTCTGATTGATATTGATCATTTCAAGCTTTTCCAATCCGACCAGTGGTGTTAAATCCACAATATTGGTCTCTTTAAGCGTAATTTCTTCCAAGCTTTTGAGGGAAGACAAAAGGTCAAGATTCATCAGGTAATTTCCACTGATATCCAAGCTTTCCAAATTCTCAAGTTCACGGATATTTTCAATATTGTTAAATCCACTATGGCTCAAATCCATATATTTCAAAGAATTAAAAGAATTCAGCACTGCAAAACTCTGAACCGGAGTATTTACTGCTTTCAGGGAATGAAGTTTTTTAAGGTTGCCCAATTCACTGATATCCTGAATCTGTGTATTAGAAATGTCCAAATAACCCAAATTATCCGAGTATTTTATAAACTGAATATCTTCTGTAGGAGTATTGGATATATCCAGATAATTAAGAAAAGTCACGTGACTTATAGGATTAAGCTCAACAATTTTAGTATTGCTAATATTGATATATTTCAGATCTCTAAGTGCATGAATTGGTTCAAGATCCATAACATATTCATTACCTGAAAAATCCAAAGAGTCAATAATACTGATCTTATATAGATGATCCAGCATCACCGAATCTTCTTCAGTCAATCCTATCTTTTTTCTAAAAAAAGATTCCCAAGTGTAGGAGAGAGTTGACCACCACTCGGTCAATTCCTCATCTCTGCTCAATTTAGTTGTATATATACTTGCAATTTTAAGCTCACTGGATTTTTTATCCAAGTTGACCTCTACAAAACGCGGTCTCGTATTGGTAATCTTTTCATTGTTCAGACCTGTGGCTGTAAGGGTCCTGTCCATGGAAACAAGAAAGGACAATTCATCATTATCCCTTAAAAAAGGCTTGACCTCTCGGACTTTAAATTTGAAGTTGGCATCTTTGAAAAAAAACTCAATGTCTTTTAAATAGGCAGTTACATCTTTATTGGTAATTACCTTTCTATCCAATAAAAGATCATCCTCTACTTGTACTTTATTGTCTCTGAAAATTTTCTTATAACTCTCCCTGATAATAACATCTTTATCCCTGGAATTGGTATCCTTACTTCCAACAGTATTAAAAAAATACTCCAAGAACTGAACCTGATCGTCCACTTTTTGTGACAATTCTTTAATTTCTGTTTTGGTGTAGTCACCCAGATTTTGAGAAAAACCCAATGATACAGTTCCAATCAAAGAAAATATAAAAAGAATGAATTGCTTATTTCTGATCATAAATATATTTGAGAATAGTTTCTTTATCTCCCGAATTGAGTTTGACTAAATTTCCTATCAGCCAACCGGTATTGAACCCGGGTCTATTGAATTGGTTAAGTTCAAAATACCAGTTATTGATCTGGAAGAAATGAAATTTTACATCACTTATTGTTTCAAATCTGATATTACCTTTTTTCATTTCATAGAGAAATAATGTCAGGTAATCGGGTTCATATTCTTTTGGGGTAAATGCCTCAGGAGTATCGGAATCCTGAAATGCCCTTCTGAGATTCATAAATCCCAATTCATGACTCAGGGGATGGAGGAAGCCTTTCTCACTGCCACTTGGCTTTTTGAATACATTCTTAAATGGTTCAAATACAACCTTGTCGATGACCCATTCATATCCTAAACCTTCTGGCTGGATTTTAAGAAATAGCGTGACATTTTCCCTTTTTCCCTTATACATGAAAATGGAACTTACCTCTGCAAACCAGCCTTCCCGATGAAAATTCAGAAATTGAGGTAAGTTTTCAGCAAGGACTTCTTTCATAAACTCAGATTTGAGGTTAGTGGAAATACCCGAAGTCTCATTGTCAAAAAGTATGCTAATAAATTGACCTCTTAATTCGCGGTCTCTATAAAGGGCATCTCCTGAATAATACCTTTTTTGTCCATCTTGACTTTCTTCGGCATTGAACCTTCTAAAAAATTGATTGACTTGTTTTGTTGATGCGGCAAATCTGCCGTCATCCTTTGGCGAACCAGGGCTGTAAAGGCCCTGGCTGTACGCCATTGATAAGGATGTAATAAGTAATACTAATACTAATGTTAATTTTCTCATGCGGAGGTTTCAGTCACACGGATATCACCGAGCATCACGTCCCAGAATTCGATAGTTCTACCGGCGATCTGAGTTTGTTTTTTCTCAACGTATATGGTGATATCTTTTTTGGTGGTATCTCTATAATTAAGACCACTTTCAAGAGAAGTACCTTCGAATCTTTGGTAAACAGTCACCACGCCTACATATCGGCCATCAGGCTGTCTTTCCAAGTCACTGATGTAGTGAATGTCATACCATGAGATGTTAACACGGTCATAATTCAACGCCATCAATCTTTCGAAGTATCTTCTTACTTTGTAATAAGCGATTTCTTTACGGTTTAAAGAAGAAACTCCCATTTCAGCACCTGGTGCAAACAGTTCTTCTGCCCTGTCCATAACGCGGTTTGCTTCTGAGAATTGTGTTTCCTTACTTCCGATGATACTGATGTACTTACTTAAATCTTTTACTTTTTCCAAAGCCAAGGAATCAATCGCCTGCTTTCTAGCTGGGCTGATGTTGTCGGATTGGGCCAAAGAAACTGACGCTGATACTAAAAACAGCAACAGGAAAAGTGGGATATATTTTTTCATTTGATTAGATTTTTCGGTGGATATTATTTTTTACGACGAAGTTCCAATTCAGAAACCCTACCATTACTATCAAGTCTGATGTCAGATATGAAGTTGAGGTTTTTCTTGGTGTCTTTTAGGTAATTAAGGTATTTGTCAATGGTAGTAGGTTCATCATAATCCTTAATACCACTTTCCTCATGGATCACAATCAAAACAGGCGTATTTGAATTTGAAAACATTCCTGAGGCTTCTTGAATTGTTCTATTGGCTGCCTCGTTATTGGAGGAACTTGCAATACTGTTAAAATAATTCTCCAATTTACCAACGGCAACTTCCTCAGCAGAAGGTCCAGGAGCTGGCGGCGGCGGCGGGGTTGGTTTTACTTCTTCGACAGGTGCTGGTTCAGGTGCGGCTACTACTTTCTTCTTTCCTTTGCAGGCACCTAGGGCTAGCAATCCAAACAGGGCAATTGTCAGTATCCTGCTCAGTGGTGATTGGACGGTTCTTTTTTTCATGTTTAGTTAATTGATTTTATTTGATTTAAGAGATTGGATGAAATTATACAAATAGTATTCCATTGGATGATTTCAAATTGATTTATTTGAATTTAATGTTTTTGGCAATGCCTTTTGTTAAATTTTTGCATTTTTTAAAGATGCACAAATCTAAGTTAAAATTCCTTATATTTTTTTATAGTTTGTGAGAGGAATATAAAATATATTTTGACAAATAAAAAGGACAGATTTGTCTAAAACACAGTCTTTCTATTTTATCGGCGCTATATTAATTGAAAATTTCTTTCAATTTGTTTTCCAAACTGGCACCTCTTAAATCTTTTGCTATGATTTTCCCTTCCGGATCCAACATGTAAGTAGCTGGTATTGCATTGATTTGATATAAAGCTGCAGCCGCAGAATTAAAATATTTCAGGTCAGAGACATGAGTCCAAGTCAATTCATCTTCTGCGATAGCCTTTACCCAAGCATCTTTGGTCCTATCCAAAGAAACTCCAAAAACTTCAAAACCTTTTTCATTATATTCATTGTACAATTTGACAACATTTGGATTTTCTTGCCTACAGGGTCTGCACCATGCTGCCCAAAAATCAATTAAAACATATTTACCTCTTAAATCTGAAAGGTTTACCAAATTTCCATCCGGATCAGGGAGTGAAATTTCCGGAGCAATCTGCCCTATAGATAGTGCCCTCATTTCGTTGAGTTGGTTTCCCATTACCTGTATCATCTTGGTATCAGGGTATTTTTCATTTAGTTCAGAAACCAATTGATCTACAAAAAGAAAATCATTTTTAAGGTTCAACAAAGAAATACCTGCCATGGCTGCGAAGCTTCCCCTCATCTCTTCCAATGTTTCCTTTACTTTTTGTCCTTGGACTGATTCCATTTCCATGGCTTTATTTTGAATCGCTTTAATGGCTTCCTGATCCCTTTTGCTCATGGCTTCGAAATAGGCATCATTGAGTTCATTAAGCTTCTCTTGATATTCCGTCATGATAGATTCTATCTTCAACATGTTCTTTGAATCTTCTGAACCTTCAATTTTCAGACTGTTTTCGTCATCGAAATCATAAAAAATCTGGACATCCTGATCATAAAGTGCAAGCCTTACAATTTTTTTATCCATCAAATTCAATTCATAAAATCCTGGACCTTCCAATTTGAGCTCATATTCAAACTTTCCTCCACTTTTCAATTCAAGTTCATCAATAGCCTCATTGCTGTCATCCACAAACTGGGATAACACTGGTTTTCCCTCAGGCGCATTTGTCAAGGTTCCTGATACTTTTATAGTACCATCAAAAACCCTTTTATCACCCGTGGAACATGAAAACAATGTTAATAAGACAATAAAGCAAGATATGTTAAATAAATATTTCATCTGATTAGAATTTATTTGTAAAGGCGGATATAATAGCTGGATACCATTGGGAAGTAGGGCATTTTCCTTCAGAATTTCCATGTCCCATGGGTGAGGTATTTTACAAGCTTTAATATGAAATTAATTTTCTAGTAATTCAGTCAATAATTTGGTGGCTACTTTAGGATCCGCTTTTCCTTGAGATTTTTTCATTACCTGCCCCATAAACATTCCCAAAAGTCCCTTTTTACCTGATCTGTATTCTTCAACTTTAGCTACATTTTCTGCCAATACACGCTCTACTATAGGTTTCAATGAACCTTCATCACTCTGCTGAATGAGATTAAGTCCTTGGGCAATTTCCAAGGGTGTTTTAGATGTTCCATTGAGCAGTTCTGGATAAATTTTCTGTGAAGCAACAGAAAAACTCACTTTTCCTTCATCAATAATTGAAATCAATTCAGCCAGATTTTTTGCTTTTACCGGAAAGTCGGAAATATGCAAGGTGAGTTCATTCAAATAGGATTTGACCGGTCCCATCATCCAGTTTGATGCAGCTTTGAAGTTTTTGGTATGAGAGCATAAGTCTTCAAAATAGAGTGCTATTTCTTTGGAATCCGTCAATACCCCAGCATCATACTCTGGTAACCCATATTCTTGGACAAATTTATGAAAAAGCTCTCTAGGTAATGGAGGCATCGCCTCTCTGACACTTTCTAGCCATTCTTCGGAGACTATCACAGGGCTAAGATCTGGTTCAGGAAAATACCTGTAATCATTAAGATCTTCTTTAGTCCTCATACTGGCTGTTGTGCCTGTAGTAGCATCGAAGGTTCTTGTTTCCGATGTAATTTCCTCTTCTGCTTCTGCCAATTCAACCTGACGGTCAAATTCATGTTCAATGGCGCGACTTACGTTTCTAAAGGAGTTCATATTTTTGACCTCCACTTTTTTTCCTAATTCAGGATTTCCTCTCAACCTTACCGAGATATTCGCATCGCACCTCAAGGAACCTTCTTCCATGTTGCCGTCACAGATGTCAAGGTAACGGACCAATTTTTTGATTTCCACTAAGTAAGCATATGCCTCGTCGGAAGAACGCATATCTGGTTCTGAAACTATCTCAATAAGTGGTACCCCTGCTCTGTTAAAATCCACCAAAGTATCTAATTCTCCAGCCAAGTGCATAGATTTTCCGGCATCTTCTTCCATATGAATACGAGTCAATGCTATGGACCTTTTGGTACCATCCGGTAAAGTGATAGGAACATATCCTCCCACACAAATGGGATTTTTGTCCTGAGTAATTTGATATCCCTTTGGAAGATCTGGATAGAAATAGTTTTTTCTGGCAAAAATATTATTTCTTGTAATCTCACTTTCACAAGCAAGTCCCATTTTTATGGCATATTCCACAGCCTTCATGTTGACTTTGGGAAGTGTACCAGGATGGCCTAACGTAAGAACTGAAATATGGGTATTGGGGAGATTTCCGTATTCGGTGGAATCCGAAGTGTACATTTTACTCTTGGTCAACAGTTGGGCATGAACTTCAAGCCCTACCACTAGCTCATATTTATTTTTTATTTCTGCTGAAATCATATCAGATCAAACTATTATTAAAGCACCCAAAATTGGGTCCAAATTCATCCAAAACCAAATTAACGGTCTTCATTTACAATAAAGGCCTTTCAACATCAACCTTGCCTTTTCCAATACTTTTGGCAAGCCGGCAATATCCTTCCCCCCTGCTGTGGCAAAAAAGGGCTGTCCTCCTCCTCCACCCTGTATTTCTTTGGCTAGATCCCTGATGATAGTTCCTGCATTCAATCCTTTTGATTTTACAAGTGATTCATCAATGATGATCGCTATCTGAGGCTTTCCATCAATTTCTGCTGCCAAAACAGCCACCAGATTTTCGGTTTCGTTTTTCAATTCAAAGGAAATTTTTTTAAGGGCATCTACATTTGGGAAATTGGCTTGGGCAAAAAGGAAATTGATTTCATTGACATTTTCAACCTGCTTCAAAAGGTCTTCTTTTAACAAAGAAGCTTGGCTTAGGTGTAAAGCCTCAATTTCTTTTCTGAGTTCATTACGTTCAGAAACCAAAGATTCGATGGATTTTTTTAAGTCTTTAGGATTTTTTAACATTTCCTGAATTTCTTTCAGTAACGATAATTGTCCATTGACCAATTGCTCGGCGGACTCTGCTGTCACTGCTTCAATTCTTCTCACACCTGCTGCAATGGAAGATTCAGAGACTATTTTGAACTGACCGATCACACCTGAGGAAGGTACGTGAACGCCACCACAAAGTTCAACCGAAAAATTCTTATCAAAAGTGATCACCCTTACAAAATCCCCATATTTCTCTCCAAACAGGGCTGTTGCTCCTTTTTTCTTAGCTTCTTCAATAGGAACATTTCGTTGCTCTTCCAAAGGAATATTCTCTCTGATCTTTGCGTTAACGATATTTTCTACTTTAATAATTTCCTCATCGGTCATTTTGGCAAAGTGAGAAAAGTCAAACCTCAGTAATTCCTCATTGACCAAAGACCCCTTTTGTTGAACATGACTGCCTAAAACCTCTTTGAGGGCGGCATGGAGTAAATGGGTGGCTGAGTGATTGTTGACTGTTGACTTTCTTTTTTCAACATTTACCCTAGCCAAAAACACCTTAGAAGGATCATTGGGAAGCTTGTCCACAAAATGAACAGTTAAGTCATTTTCTTTTTTGGTATCCAATACTTGGATGGTCTCAGCGCCATTTTGTAAAAATCCCTGATCACCAACCTGTCCACCACTTTCTGCATAGAAAGGTGTCCTGTCCAATACCAATTGAAATCTGTCCCCTTTTTTATCTCTGATTTGGCGATATTTTATAATCCTGCTTTCTGAATCAAGAAAATCATATCCGACGAACACTACACTGTCATCATTATTGACGACATTCCAATCACCAGTCTCCTGTTCTGCTGCAGCCCTGGATCGGGTCTTCTGCTTTTCCATTTCTACTTTAAAGCTGACCTCGTCAATAGAATAACCATTTTCCCTAGCTATCAACGATGTTAGATCCAAAGGAAATCCGTAGGTGTCATACAGTTCAAAAGCAACTTTCCCATCAATCACTTTGGATCCGGTTTGAGACATTTCATCTTTTATCTGATCGAGTTTTTTAAGTCCGTTATCCAAAGTCCTCAAAAAAGATGCTTCTTCCTCCATCACCACCTTAGCAATAAAATCCTGTTGGGCAGCAATCTCTGGAAATATATCTCCAAAATTTTCTGCCAAAAGTGGTAAGAGTTCATAAAGAAATGGTTTTTGAAAGCCGAGGAAAGTATAACCATACCTAACTGCCCTTCTCAAGATTCTTCTGATAACATAACCGGCTTTGTTATTGGACGGAAGCTGCCCATCCGCTATCGTAAATGAAATTGCCCTGATATGGTCTACAATTACCCGCATGGCAATATCGGTCTTTTCATCCTTGCCATATTTTTTACCTGACTTAAATTCAATCAACTCAATAAAAGGGCTGAAAACATCGGTATCATAATTGGAAGATTTGTTTTGAATAGCCCTCACCAGCCTCTCAAATCCCATCCCGGTATCTACATGCTTAGCAGGTAGCTCCTTCAAACTACCATCGGCTAGCCTGTTATATTGCATAAATACCAAGTTCCAGATTTCGATAACCTGTGGGTGATCATTGTTTACTAAATCAAAACCCGGAATTTGATTTCTTTCCTCATCATTTCTGAGATCAATATGGATTTCGGAACAGGGTCCACATGGTCCGGTCTCCCCCATTTCCCAAAAATTATCTTTTTTGCTGCCAAAGAGGATCCTGTCCTCGGGAACAATGCTATTCCAGAACCGAAAAGCTTCTAGGTCCCTATCAAGGCCATCCCCATTATCCCCGCCAAATACGGAAACATATAGCCTGTCTTTGGGCAACTTATATACCTCCGTCAATAAATCCCAAGCCCATTCAATCGCTTCTTTTTTGAAATAATCACCAAAAGACCAATTGCCCAACATTTCAAACATCGTATGGTGATAGGTATCTACACCTACTTCTTCCAGGTCATTGTGCTTACCTGAAACCCGAAGGCATTTTTGACTGTTTGCCACCCTGTTGGCTTTGGGAACATCATTTCCCAAAAAGAAATCCTTAAACTGATTCATACCTGCATTGGTAAACATCAGCGTTGGGTCATTCTTTACAACGATAGGGGAAGAAGGAACAAATTGGTGGTTTTTTGACTTAAAAAATTCTATAAATAAATTTCTGATTTTTTTGGCTTTCATCTAAGCTTTTGACTATGTTCGTATTATCTTATTTATTTTGTTACCTTTGCGGCCTCTGAATGTAATCACCCACTTACCTTAGGAGTGCAAAATTAGAAGATTTACCCTGCATTTTATAATGAGTAGAATAAAATATTACTACGACGCCAAAACCTGTAAGTACGAACGTTACAAACGTAGCAAATGGGATATATTGCTAAATACCTTGGGCTTTGTGTCTTTGGCATCTATAATGGCAATTGGCATTCTTATCGTTTTCGGTTATTATTTCGATAGCCCAAAAGAGCTGATGCTCAAAAAAGAAAATCAAGAACTGACTTTGTATTATCAGATATTGGAAGAGGAAGTTTCCAAAATGAACTACATGCTATCGGACCTTCAACAAAGAGATGACAACCTTTACAGGATCATATTTGAAACCGAACCTGTTCCTACAGAAATCAGAAAAGCTGGAATCGGTGGGACTGAGAGATATAAGGAGATAAAAGATAAAGGCATAAATCAGGTAGATTTGATTCTGACACTTTCCCAAAAAGTAGATGCCCTGAAAAGACAGCTTTATGTACAGTCTGTCAGTTACGACGAAGTCACTGAACTTGCTTTGAAAAAAGAAGAATACTGGGCATCGGTTCCAGCCATTCAACCAGTAACCAACGAAGAATTAAATTTATTGGCCTCAGGCTTCGGTATGCGGGTCCACCCTATCCTCAAAGTACGGAAAATGCACCAAGGAGTGGATTTTGCGGCACCAAAAGGAACACCTATTTATGCAACAGGAGATGGCGTGATATTATCGGTGAAAACAGTATTCGGTGGCTATGGAAAGCATATTGAGATTGATCACGGGTTTGGTTTTGTCACCCGATATGCACACATGAACGACTTCAAAGTTAGAAGAGGACAAAAAGTAAAACGTGGTGACCAAATAGGAACTGTAGGAAATACAGGTTCTTCAACTGCACCACATGTTCACTACGAAGTCATGAAAGACGGAAGGTTTATTAATCCTGTCAATTACTTCTTCAAAGATCTCACACCGGAAGAATATGATAAAATTCTGGAATTGGCCGGCAAAGAAAATCAATCTTTGAGCTAAGCAACTTATATTATAAAAATCAAAAGGGTTTTGGAATGGTTTTTCCGAAACCTTTTTTTTGATTCTTTTTAAAAAGCGTAATTCTCACTCCCACAATTTTCCGATCACATTTGATTTGCCAGTTAAGATCTTCAATGTATGTTCCATATCAGTCCCTTTAGGGAGAAAATATGGGTAGTAGTCAAGTATTTAAAATCGACCATCGTGCCTTAGGTACGATATATATTGTACCTAAAGGCACAACAACCTAACAACCATCAGTTTTTTACCTATATGATGTCCCTAAAGGGACCTGTGGTTGTCCTGAATTTCAGGAAATTATTTCCGTTATCAATAAAGTAGGGTTAAGTTAAAATCTGAACGTATATGTCAATTTCATATTGGTATTCGCTTCCATGGAAACAAACCTTTCCATGTAGTTTTGCCAGTTGTGATTGTATACTACAAAAAAGATGTTCCCAGGGCTTATCACCCAAGCAAAACGGGTATTGGTACCCA
>NZ_JBGSXS010000242.1:0-10516 GCF_041751335.1 Aquiflexum sp. | reverse complement strand
GGAGAATATCGGTAAGAGTGCTTCAAACCGGGTAGTGTTAAATAAAATCAAAGGAAGGATACAGGTTTCCGGAACATCAAAAATTCAACCGGGTGATTTTGTGGAATTAAAAGGATTCAATCAACGATATAATGGAAATGCATTTGTTTCTAAAGTAATCCACGAAATGGAAGAGGGGGATTGGATCACTACACTGTATATAGGAATGTCCTCAAGATTCCATTCATCCCTTCCTGAATTGGAGGACCATGATGCGGGCGGGAATTTACCGGCAGCAAAAGGTTTGCTTATTGGTAAGGTGGCAGCCATTCATGGGGATCCTGACGCAAATTATAGAGTCAAAATTACAATGCCTTCCTTTAAGGGAGACGCCGAAGAGTATGTTTGGGCAAGAATGGCATATGACTATGCTTCAAATCAATGTGGATTTTTCTTTTTTCCTGAGATAGGGGATGAAGTATTGGTAGGTTTTATCAACAATGATCCGCGTTTTCCTGTGATAATGGGTGGCCTTTACAGTAAAAAGAACAAACCAAAAGAGGAACCTGATGAAAAAAACCAATTCAAATCCATTGTAACCAAATCAGGGATTTCTATAAAGTTTGATGATGAAGACAAGATTCTGACAATAGAAACACCGGAGGGGAATAAGCTGGTGATGAATGATAAAGATAAATTGATTTGTGCTGAAGATATGAATGGGAACAAGTGGACGATGAATGAAAGTGGGATTTCTTTGGAAAGCCCAAAGGATATAAAAATTACCGCAAATGGGAAAATCAGTCTTGACGCCACTGCTGAATTGGATATTTCCTCAAAGGCCGATGTAAAATGTAAGGGCATGAATGTAAGTCATGAAGCTCAGGTTGGATTCAAAGCAGCCGGAAATGCAACGGCTGAATTATCCGCTTCCGGCCAAACTACTGTAAAAGGTGCCATAGTAATGATCAATTAAAAATGAAAATATGCCTCCAGCAGCAAGATTGACAGACATGCATACATGTCCGATGCAGACGCCCGGACTTCCACCGATCCCTCATGTAGGTGGACCAATTATCGGACCAGGTATACCAACTGTACTGATAGGGAAGATGCCAGCAGCTGTGTTGGGAGATTCCCTTGTCTGCGTGGGTCCTCCGGATTCTATTGTCAAAGGCTCTGCCACTGTGATGATTGGCGGTAAACCAGCTGCAAGAATGGGAGACTCCACTGCACACGGAGGTAGTATAATATTAGGTTGTCCAACGGTAATGATAGGAGGATAATATGGATAAATCGGAAAAATCTTTTTTGGGTAAGGGCTGGGCATTTCCTCCGGCTTTTGACATTCAGACCAAACTTGTCAGAATGGTATCAGAAAATGAAGATATTCAGCAAAGTATTCGCATCATGCTGGGGACTATTCCAGGCGAAAGAATCATGAATCCCAAATTTGGGTGCGGTATTATCAAACATGTTTTTGAAACAACTGACGCTACAAGCATTACCATCCTAAAAGACATGATTTATGATGCCTTATTATTCTATGAACCTAGAATCAAATCTGAAAAAATCAATATACTCACTGACAGAATTGAAGAAGGGATTCTTATGGTACATATTTCATATATAATCATCATCACCAATACAAGAAGTAATATGGTATACCCCTTCTATGCTACTGAAGGGACCAACTTATAAGTAAAAAAAACAAAAAAATATGGGGCAAGGAGTCAGTCAAAGTGGAAGGTTTCAAAAAGCATTAGAAAGGGATTACTTTTTAGTGGATGAACGTTCTATGCTTGATCTTCTGCGTTTTACAATTGAGTATGCAGAAAGAGTCAGGTATTTTGATTTTAATGACCGGACATCAAATAACTGGAAGCCATTTTTTATGAATGATCCTCTTTTTGTTATAGCTATGATTGCAGGAACTGACATTCAACCATTCAAGACTAAACACGATTCATTGCTGTACAAACTTAATGAGTCCAATGATTTTCAAAAAACTGAATTGGAAGAGGCCCTTGCTACCAATATTTTACAGTTGGCCAATTATATCAAAAACTGGAATGATTTGTTGGTAGATTCAAATTTTTCCGGTCCATTATTACAGGAAATTCAAAACAGCCTAAAATATTTGCATGATGATCTTGCCAAAGTTCTGACGAAACAAAAAACAATAAATGCAAAAGATTTAGGGATTTCCTATACTTTTTTCCAGGAAAAAGATCAGGATATCATGCTTTCAGAGGCATTTAAGTCTGTATTTAAAAGTTTGCTTTTTGTAAAAAAAATAGCAGCAGACAGATTTGAAACCGAATTGTTTGAAAGTCAATTTCACCATCCACATATTGGACTATTGGTTACTTTTTTCAAACTTTTTGAGGAAATTCAGAAGGATGTCAATGAATTTACCCAAAAACATCTGGACTTTTATTATAAAAAACTTCTTGAACAAAAGCCCAAAAAGAAAAAACCCAGTACAGCAATCATTGGTCTGCAATCAATTGTCACAGGTGCGGAAAATTTATTTATTCCAGAGGGTCAGCAAGTAAAATTGATTTTTGACAATAAGCAGGAAATTGATTTTGAAAGTATTTATGGTGAATGGGTCAGCCAAGCAAAAATTGCGGAAATACGAACCTTATTCAAAAGCTTCTATACACCCTTTTCAGAAGCTAGGATTGAAGATGGTACCTATCTAAATATCATTTATGATGGATTGCTGTATGATGGAATTATAACGCCCAAGGTCAACCTAAAAATAAATAACCAAGAAAGGTTTCCGACTTCTTTGGGAGAAGATCAACATTTAAAAGGAATTTCTGACCGTACACTTTGGGAAAGCAATATTGGAATTGCCATTTCTTCCCCGGTGCTGATAGTTGAAAATGGTAATTTCAAAGCCATTGTAAGCATCAGTTTATCGGAAAGTTCTTTATCTGCTTTTGAGTTTGAATTGAAAAAATTAAGAATTTTGAAAGAAAAGCTTCAAGGGAAGGATGAAAACCAAGAGAAAAATGGAAATAATGATTTGGCTTCTTTTGTTAAGTTATTCTTGTTGGATTCTTTCAGATTATCCTATTCTACCTTGAAAGGATGGAGTGATCTTCCAGGTTTTTCAATTACATTCAATCGGACTGAAAAAAGTATCGTGTTTGTTTTTGAACTTGCCAAAAACGAACCAAGTCCGGCCATTTATAACATTGAAACCCATGGGGGGAATTATGAATCGGAATGGCCTATTTTAAAGGTATTGATCAACAATGAGGCTTCTCTTCCCCCTTACCGATTATTGCAGTTACTTGAGGTTGAAGAGGTGGCCATTGAGGTTCAGGTATCAGATGTGGAACAAATACAGATTTCCAACCAATTGGGAGATTTGGATATCGGAAGCCCTTTCCAACCTTTTGGTCCTTTGCCCGACGTGGGATCAAAACTCAAAGTCAGCAATCCATATCTTATTTCTAAGTATCTCTCAGAACTCATTTTCAACTTTAAATGGAGCGGGTTACCCCTCATTAGAAACGGCTTTAAGGAATATTATAGCGCATATCCCCAGAGATTTGACGATCAGGATTTTGTATCTGAAATATTAGTGCAAAGAGGGAAAAAGCAAGTCAAGCATCATAAATCCTTTCAGGAGTTCAGCCTTTTTGAATCTGAGGAAAGAGAGGATGGGTTTTACTTATTGCCCCTCAAAAGAGTAGAAGTGGATCTGGAAAGTTTTGATGTGGAAAAAGCCCCGGGGTTGTTGTCTGAAGAGAGGGATAAAAATGACCTTGCAGTCATTTTTTCTTTGAGCAAACCTTATCAGGCTTTTGGTCATCATATCTATTCAGAACTTTTTGCAGATATTTCCATGCAAAAGAGTAGGTTCAAAAGAAGGAAAGTGGAACTACCAAAACAGCCCTATACGCCAGTTTTGGAACATCTATTAGTTGATTATAAAAATTACACCAAAGAAAATATCTCAAGGGGTAAAATCACCAAATCGGTTAATATCAAACTTTTCCATATCTATCCTTTTGGTCATGTACAGGTTTACCCTGCCTCCCTGGAATCATTTTCTTATTTAATGCCCCAGATCAAGCACAAAGGAAATCTTCTCATTGGCCTGACTGACGTAAAAGCCAATGAGACCCTCAATATTGGTTTTGAACTTGAAGAGGCAATTTATCCCATATCCGCTATTAGATCTCCTGATTTATATTGGGAATACCTTGATAAAAACAGGTGGAATTCTTTAGAGGATATGCTTCTTGAAGACAGCACCAAAGGAATGGTTAAATCGGGAGTAGTAAAAATAAAAATACCGGGAACCATTAATTTATCCAATACAAGGCTTTCAAGTGGTAAATTTTGGATTAGGGTTGCATTTGACGGACAAACCGATTTAAACTCCAAAATAAAAAATGTTTTCGTGAATGCTTTTAGAGTTAAAGAAAAAATTCAGGTTGAAGAAACCAGGAATGAAATTGAGAAAGAAGCAAAAGTCAAAAAAATTGAATTGATTGGTGGAAATTCCAATATCAATTCGAACGGAATTTATGATTTAAAAATTTTTTCCAATTCTGTGGATTCTGAAAAAGATTATTATTTAAGGTCCAGTGAAATTCTTAGGCATAAAAACAGGGCCTCTACCAATTGGGATTTTGAGAGGATTATTTTAGACCAATTCCCTGAAATAGAAAGGGTTTTTGTTTACAGCAGAAGTACATTCCCTGATAAATTAATTAAAGGAACAAGTCTTCAGATAGTTGTGATTCCGCGGTCGGAATCTTTAGGGCGTGCAATTAATAGAAGAGTGCCTTATGAACTATTGGGCCGGATGAAAGATCATCTTTTGTCCAAAACCTCTGCTTTTGCAAGATTTGAGGTTTCAAACCCGGTATTTGAAAAGCTTAAGGTTAGGTGTAGTGTCAAGTTCACCAAAGAATTTCAACAACAATCAGGATATTACAGAGATAAGCTCAATAATGAACTGATTACGTTTTTGTCCTCCTCTTCTACCTATAATCGAAAAAACGCCGAAAACTTTTACGCCATTTCTAAATCTGAAATATTGACTTTTATTGAAAGCCGTGAATATATAGATTTTGTCACGCAGCTTTCTGTATTGCAGTTAGTGGAAGTTCAGGGGGCATTTAATGTGATCGATACTGCGATAAAATATCACGGAAGGAATATTGAAATATTAAGGACAATTTCTCCATACGCAGTGCTTATTTCTGCGGATAATCATCAAATTAATCCAATTACTGATCCGACAATTTTGGATCCCGAATATGCAAGTATTGGAGATTTGTCCATTGATTCTGATTTCGTAGTAATTGAGAGGACTTAAGTAAAAAATTGAACCAAAAAGAAATCGAAATCTGATTTTATGGAAAAACAAAGCCATCAGAATAAAGTCATTATCAATGATAGGGAGCAACTGAAAAAATATTTCAAAAACGGTATGCTGCCCAATGAAAATCATTTTGCCATCTTGATTGACTCGATGTTCAATAAGGTCGATGATGGTATCAGCAAAAATGATGTGGATGGTTTAATGGTATTTCCGGCAGGTGATGAACAAAAGCTGCTCAGTTTTTATGAAAATATCAAAGACAAGAAAGCATCCTGGCTTATCGTAAATAGCAAAGGTGAAAACAAAGGACTAATCATCAAAGAGGATAACAACGATTGGCCTACCATATACTTTGAGACGGGAGGAAATGTGGGAATCGGTACTTTATTTCCAAAGCAAAAACTTGAGGTGGAGGGCCTTGTTGCTTCAAAAGGGAGAATGGGTACTTTCAAAGAGGGGAAAGTACCTGCTGACGGAAAATGGCATGATATCCTTGATGGACTGACAGGCTGCCATGCATACGAAATAATGGCTTATGCAGGAAAAAAACACAAAGGGAAATATGCCCTAATGCATGCAACAGCAATCAGTACTTATGGCAATTCAAAATCCAAAATCAACAAAACCTGTGGGTATTACGGCGCTTGGTGGAATAGATGGAATAAAATAAACCTAAGATGGTTCGGTGAAACTTTTGATTTCAGATTGCAGATCAAAACTATGAGCAATTATGGTGATGGAAGTCAGATCATTTTTAAGATTGCCAAATTATGGGACAATAACTTTATTGATGAAGAATAGCTATGTCTGAAAGCTCCAATAGTTTTTCAAAAAAAGAGCTGCTGAAAAGCACCATGGATTTCAATTATTTGAAAGACAAGGGGTTGGAATATACACAGAAACTAAGTGGAGGGATTTGGACAGATTACAACGCTCATGATCCAGGTGTTACCATATTGGAGCAGCTTTGTTTTGCTTTGACCGATCTTGCCTACCGGACTTCCTTTGATGTGCAGGAATTGCTGACATTTCGCAAAAACCAACCTTTGGACGCCCGAAATAATGCTTTTTACTCCCCAAGGATGATTTATAGCAGACATGCTGTTACTTCAAATGATTTTCGCAAAATTCTTATCGATCGTTTGGAGGAGATACAAAACGCATGGATCAAACCAATCAGAAATTATGATAGGGAAGAAAGTTTGACTGGTATAAGTGAAATTGTCATCATGCCCTCTTTGGCTTTCCAGAAAAGCCTCAAAAGAAACCCAAAAAAAGAAAATATCTTTTTGGATAAGCTCCATACTTTTCTAGCTAAAAACAGAAATATAGGAGAGGACTTTGAAAAAGTAGTTTTACTAAAACCTGTTCCATTCAAGCTTGAGATAAATATAAATATTCTTGAAAATGGAGACTCTGACCAAATCCTTGCTGAAATTTTATTCAATCTAGAAGTTTTTTTATACAACCCTGTAGCATTTTCCAGTATTGGAGAAATGATTCAGGAAAATCTATCCCTTGAAGAAATCTTTTCGGGACCTCGCCTTAAATCAGGTTTTATAAAAAATTCAGAACTCAAAGAAAGAAAAACCGAAATTCACAAAGATCAAATACAAAGGATATTGACCAAAGTAAGGGGAGTAGAAAAATTACTCAACATTGTAATAAACTCTGATCCTGACTTAAGATTCCTTTCACTCAATGATGGTGAATATGTGAATCTTGATTTTGATGATAGCGTGAACGGGGTTTTTGAGACCATCAGGTTAATTATAAATGGGAACCGTGTCCATGTTGATAAAAACCGAGTCAATAATTATTTACTCGAATTCTGGTCAAAAGGGTACCGGACTTATCAGATGGAGTATTTTCAGGAGGAATATTTTGATAAAAAATTGAAAGGGAATTTTCGTGATCCCGGAAAATATACTTCTATTCAACATCAATTTCCTCTGATTTATGGTTTGGGCAAAGAAGGGATTTCCAAGCATGAACCTTTGGAAAGAAAAGCTACGGTAAAACAACTTCGGGCCTACTTATTATTTTTTGAGCAACATTTAGCCAATTATCTTGCCCAGCTTTCAAATCTCGATCAACTTTTTAGTGTAAATAACATAGATGAAAAAGTCAGTTATTTTTCCCAAAAATTATCCAGCGTGGTAGACTTAGAGCAAATTCTGATTTCTCCACAAGAAAATTCAAATTCCCAAAATTCTTTCAGCTTTGAAACGTATGATGATTTTTTGGATAGAAAAAACAGACTATTTGATCATCTCTTATCCAGATTTGGTGAAAACTTGGATGAACTTCCTTTCCTAATTTCTTTGAAACTTAATTTGATCTCCAACATACACGATTTGAAAAAAGAATTGCTCCTAAGAAAATCGGCTCTTTTGATAGCATTGGAGGATCTGAATTATTATCAAAATAAGGGGACATTTCTTACAGAAGCACAGCAATTGAAAGATTTGTCAGGTTTGGAACAGATCCTGTTGTCCAAAACCGGAATTCCTCAACAAAAAGGTACTTTGGTTTCGGAAGGGATTCTAAAGAATGCTACGGGGGAAGATTCCAGTACGGAATACCTCAAATCCAAAGTTGAACAAGAACAATTTGTAAAATCCTTTCGAAATATTACGGAAAATGAAAAAAACAGCAATGAAAGTGGAATCATTCCTGAAATTGAATTTTCACCTCTTTTTGGCCCCATCGGTCTCAAATGTCTGATGACAAATGGGGTTGATTATAGAAAGTATAAGATTTCTAAGCTTAAAGAAAATAAAGAGTTAATAGAGGTGATTTTTCAGAAAGAAAGTAATAAATGGGTAAGTCTTTTTGAAGGAATGGATGAATCTGAAGGAATCAAAAAGGTAAATAGCTTAATTGCCTATTTTAGGAAAGCAAATCTCAATTCCGAAGGTCTATATCTGGTAGATCACATTTTATTACGGTCTTTTTTGGAAAAAAGCTTATTGGGCTTTTTTATCCTAAATCAATATAACCGTAAAATATTTCAGTCAAAATGGGTGGCATATGAGGAGGAAAGAAAGAAGCTGATGGATGATTTCTATCAATACTCTCAAGAAAAGAAAAATTATCAATTTGGAAATGGGATTCTCTCTGTCCATGGTGGACAAGGGGAGTTATTGGCTACGTATATTCCTGAACAGGAGAATGAAACAATAACAGACAAAGAACTCGAAGAGATATTTCAAAGCAATCGAGAACTTTCAAAACTGATGTCCGGCAAAGCGGAAGAAATGGGAAGGCTGGGTTTGAAAGAAGTAGAAATGATCCGGCTGAAAGGAACCCTTCATGGGGAAAAGCATTACTGCCAAAGAAGAGTGATTCTAAATAGAAAACTGGAGGACAGATCTGAGTTTGCTGAAGATTTTTTTGATCAAAAAATAAGTATTGTATTGCCTGATTGGCCTGCCAGGTTTCAAGACAAAAGTTTCAGGTCATATATGCATGACCTGATTGCAGAAAGGGTTCCTGCCCATATAGAGGCTAATGTTTATTGGTTGGGATTGGATGATATGATTGCTTTTGAAAAGGCCCATCAAGTTTGGATAAATCTTAAGATTGATCAAAAAGAATCAAATTTGAAAAAAATCAAAAAAGCATCTTTGGAATTGTCCCAGTTGATAATGAATTGGAAAAAAGGGGGAGAATGATGAGAGCAGATCCAAATATTATAGCAAAATCGACCATTTCTCTCCGTTATCCCAATAGGGATTTGGCCTCCCAATGCAACAATCAAATTGAGCGGATTTTTGCGTCCCATATTTTGCCTGAAATGGATCGGGTATTTAATGAAGAAGCTATTGGGGGAATGAATCTTGAAATAGACAGCTTGGTGATCGATATTGGTCAGATCAAGCAATCTGAATTGGAAAGATATCTTGGGGAAAAAATCAGAATGGCATTGTCATCCGAATTATCCAAATCATTAGTTAAAAATTATGATTTTTTAAAGGTAGAGGATTTTAATAAAAGTACATTTTCTTTCTTTGGTGAAGGATTGTTTTTCTACCTGACGAGAGGTTTCATGCCCTATTGGATTCAAGCAGGGTTGGATCTGGAAAATTTGATGGATCATATTTTTAATTCAAATCCTGGATATTTTAACATTTTGATAAGAAAAATAAAGGGAAACAAAGAGGCAAAGAAGCGGTTGGCTTTTGGACTTTCAAACGCTTACTTTGACAAACTGATTCAGGTATTAGAACCTTTGGACTCAGAATGGATTATTGAGTTCCGTTCATCAATTGGACAGATCATTTCCAAAAATGCTGAAATCTCGGCCCAAAATAAGGACTTGGAAAGATCTATCAATTATTTTATTCTGGGATTTTTCAGTGATGAATCAGGAAGTGAATTTAATAGGTTAAGATTTTCTGAAAGCATCTTAAGGCAGACAGCTGATCATTATAACATTGGTTTTCTTCAACTCATGAATGTTCTAGTCAGCGCATTAGAACAAAAAGAATATGTAAGATCGAAATACCAAAAATTTCATGCTATACTAACTGAAATCAAAGAGGACGAAACTAAACATCATGGCAGGAAGGAGAATAAAGACCTAGATTGGATACACCTATTCAATACCTATTCTTGGGATCAATTAACTGGAAAATTTACGGAAAAGGAACTGGGGGAAGTAATTGCAAAACTCTTTGAAAGAGAAATATCCAACGGAACAGCAATAAATAAAAACGGGATATTTAACATCTTCAGGTTGGTCGAGGGAAAAGGTTTCAATGAATTTAAAACATTGCTAGAATCAATTTTTTCTTTAAAACTTTCTGGAGATTTTAGTTTTGAAGAGACTAAAAGCTTTCAGCGGATTTTTATGCATTGGTTCCAATTGAAAAAAGAAGATCCATTTGAACCGGATTCAAGGCTGTTATTGATTAGGGCTGTTTTAAAGGAAATGTCAGAGGCCAAAGAATTGGTTGACTCGGACTTGTCGCCTATCCTCCAAATCGCAAACAAATATAATATCAAGACATCTTTGATACTTTTGGGAAGTGGCGCTTTAAATAAGAATACGGTTCTTGATGATGAGAAAAAACCAATCTTGCTTGAAAATCATTATGACTCACTTTCTTTAAAGAAAATCCTGCTATCTAAATATCTTGAAAATGGATATCTCCCTTATGCATTCCAAAACATTTC
>NZ_JBGSXS010000241.1:0-12317 GCF_041751335.1 Aquiflexum sp. | reverse complement strand
GCTTTGACTTTCGACCCGGGAGCGGGAAAGATTGATGAACTTCTTGCTTCCAAAATTGTATGGTTGGATGCTTTTATCACCAATGTGGATAGGACCTATAGAAATACAAATCTTTTGATTTGGAACAGGGAACTTTGGTTGATTGACCATGGGGCATCTTTTCTATTTCATCATTCATGGGACAATTGGGAAAAGCATGCTATAAGCCCATTTCTCATGATCAAAGACCATGTGCTTTTGCCACAAGCAACCCGATTGGATGATGCCGATCAAGAGTTCAAATCCAAACTAAATCAGGATTTGATCAGAACAATAGTACAACTGATACCTGAGGAATGGATTCTTGCATCCAGGGATGTGGAAGAGGCTGAAGATGGCAGATTGGTCTATGAAAAGTTTTTGACAATGCGCTTAGAAAATTCAGAGGTATTTGTGAAAGGAGCAAAAGATGCAAGGGAAACACTTATATGAATATGCTGTCATCCGTGCTGTGCCCAGGGTGGAAAGAGAAGAGTTTGTCAATGTGGGTGTAATGGTCTGTTGCAAAAAAACCAATGAGCTTTACTGTAAGTTTTCCTTAAATAAGGATAAGGTTTTAGCATTGGATAAAGAGGCCGACCTGACTTTGCATGATGCATATTTGCTTTCATTCAGGCAAGTCTGTAGCGGTGAGCCAAATGGAAGCCCGATAAGTTTACTCGATGCAGCTTCCCGATTTAGATGGTTGACTGCCCAGAGGAGTTCTATGATTCAGACATCTAGGCCCCATGTAGGTTTTGCTTATGATCTGAAGCAGGTAACTGATGATTTATTTGATAAGTTTGTTGTTTGATGCTAACACATCTTCTTTCTCCAATGGCAACTCAAAACTGAATACAGAACCTTTCCCCAGAATACTGCTGACAGATATTTTGCTTTTGTGACCTTCGAGAATATGCTTGACGATGGCAAGTCCCAGACCTGTTCCTCCCATTTCCCTGTTCCTGCTTTTATCCACCCTGTAGAACCTTTCAAAGATTCTTTTCAGGTCTTCCGGAGGGATACCTTTACCATTGTCTTTTACTTCAACGGTAATTTGGTTTTTATGGGCCTTGAGGGTTACATCTATTTCTCCGCCATCATTATTGTATTTGATGGAATTTGAAATCAGGTTTTGGCAAACCCTGAAGATTTTCTCCTTATCTGCAAAAGTCCTGTAGGTTTTTTCTTTGTCATAGTAAAAGCGGATCAACATATCCCTTTTGGATGCCTTGTGCTCCAGTTCTTCAATGACTTCATGCACGACTTCTTTTACATCAAAAGACTCAAAATGGAATTTGACCACTCCGCTTTCCATTTGGTTTAAGGTCAACATGTCCTGAACCAATTTGTCGAGGGCATTGAGGCTCTTTGCGGCACGTTTCAAAAACTTCAACCTTACCGATTTATCTTCGACTGCTCCATCCAAAAGGGTATGTATATATCCCTGTGCAGCAAAAATCGGTGTTTTGAGTTCGTGGGATATGTCTGCTATAAACTCCTTCCTGAATTCTGCATTTTTTTGAAGTGCCTCAATTTCTTTGTTTTTGGCCTGTGCATAGGAGTTGATGGTCCGATTGATTTTCCTGAGAGGAGAAATGGATAGCTTGTCCGACTTGTCGGGAATGTTGGAATAGTCCTTTTTCTGGATCTTTTCAAGCACCCCGTAGATATTGCTGATTTCATTGAAAATCAGAAACTCCAAGGTCACATTCATCAAAATATAAGAAACTGAAAATGAAATACCACCCGCTACTACCAAAAGGGTAGGGGTGGCATCATCCAAAAGCAGTAAAAACAATACCGTCAGGGCAGAAATAGCCAATGCCAAAACCAAAGAAATTCCCCTCGATGTGGTCAGCATATGATCAATTCAATTCGAATTTATAACCTACTCCCTTTACAGTAGTTATATAATCTTCGCCAATCTTTTCCCTTACTTTTCTGATATGTACATCCACAGTCCTTGCCAGTACAAATACATCAGCCCCCCAGATATTCTGCAAAAGATCATCTCTACTGAAAACCATATTAGGGTTTTTGGCCAGAAAATACAACAATTCGAATTCTTTTTTGGGAAGTGTAATAGTTTTACCGGCTTTGTCGATAGTATAGCTTGTCCTATCTATAGTTAAGTCTTTGATCTTGATTTGAGTGAATTCCTGTTCCTTTTTTGATTCCCTTCTAAATAGTGCCGCAATCCTGCTCATCAGAGCTCGAGGTTTGATGGGTTTGGTGATGTAATCATCAGCACCCACATCGAAAGCAGCCACTTCCGAGTACTCTTCTGACCTGGCAGTAAGGAAAATAATAAAAGTATTTTTAAGCTCTGGAATCTCGCGCATTTGCCGACAGGTCTCCACACCATCTTGATGGGGCATCATGATGTCAAGCAATATGACATCCGGTTGGAATTTGCCGGCGATCTTTACAGCCTTAATGCCATCTTCGGCAGTTTCTACCTCATAACCCTCTTTTTTGAGGTTATAGGTCAGGATTTCTACAATGTCAGGCTCATCGTCAACGACAAGTACCTTCACTTTTTGTTTATCACTCATTTAGATATAGCGAGTTTGGTTGCGCTAATGTGATGCTAAGTTAAAAAAAGACCTTACATAAATAGGTATTTGTTGAAGTGATGCCATCAAAAACAACATTAAATTTTTATTGGGGGAGCTAATGTTAATTAAATATTAACCCAAGGTAAATTAATTATTACGCAGACCTGATACCTCCATGATTTCCATATCAAGGGAACCGACCATCAGCTTTGCTTTTATTTTTAGGGGAATCTTATTTTTATCATCAGAAATCCAAACTGTCACAGGCCTTTCACCCCTGAATAATTTATTTTTTGGCATTATAGGGGAAAATACAAATGTATCAAAAGTTCCAATATTGGTACTGACAGATTCTTTGCCACCGTATATTAATTTTAAGTTATAAATTTCCTTGTCGAAAAATCCAGTCAGTGTAACGATTTCACCTTTTTTCAATTTTTTCAGGTCCATAGTCCTTAATAAATAGAATCCGCTGACAATATCCTGAACATTGGATGGTACGTTGTAGTCCTTGGTTTCTACCAGATTTTTGTTTTCGTGGTCATAAAGTCTGACATGTGCATTTTTTTTATTGTGGTCAAAAATCACCCTTTCATGTTTCCGGTACCTGCCTTCTTCAATATGTCTGTATGATTGATGTGGGATCATTTTGGCCGTATCTAGATAACTTCCCCAATTGTCATTGACTTTAAAAAGTTTGAAAACACCGAGAGTCTGACCAAAAACATCAATTTTGTAGGTAGGGCGACTATTGATTGAAGATATTTCTGAATTGACTACCATCTTGGCCTCAGCAGCATCAAAAAACATATAGCTGACCTTAAAGGTCAACTCCTCCCCACCTTGAAAAGCCATGTTTTTCTGTGCAAATGCTCCTGCAAGTCCAAGTAGAAAAAAAAATGTGACAACTACTGACTTTTTAAGATGTTTTTTCATTAATTTATGTTTTCAACTGTAAGCTTTTCAATTCTTATACCAATATTAGCAATATATTGAAGAAGCCTGATTTTGGGTGCCCGAAAGTAATACGTAATCCTTTTTGGAAGAGTTGGGTCTCCAATTATCTATCATTAATTTTAAATTATCAAATCAAAGAATAGTTAACATATAAATATGAGCGTGAACACAGAAAAACTCAAAGCCCTACAACTTACCATTGACAAGTTGGAAAAGACCTACGGTAAAGGTACCGTAATGAAATTAAGTGACAATACCGTACAGGATATTCCCGCTATTTCAACTGGATCATTGGGGTTGGATATGGCATTGGGTATTGGCGGTATACCAAGAGGAAGAGTAATTGAGATTTATGGCCCTGAATCATCAGGAAAAACAACCCTGTCCATGCATTGTATTGCTGAAGCCCAGAAAGCTGGAGGGTTGGCTGCATTTATAGATGCAGAACATGCTTTTGATAAAAATTACGCTGAGAAGTTGGGTATAGACATTGAGAATCTTTTGATTTCCCAACCGGATAATGGAGAACAAGCGCTTGAAATTGCAGAACATTTGATTAGGTCAGGTGCTATAGATATTATAGTCATTGATTCTGTGGCGGCCCTTGTTCCCAAAGGCGAACTGGAAGGGGAAATGGGAGATAGCAAAATGGGCCTTCAGGCAAGGTTGATGTCACAGGCCTTGAGAAAACTGACTGGTGCAATCAATAAGACAGGATGCTCCTGTATTTTTATCAATCAGTTGAGAGACAAAATCGGAGTGATGTTCGGAAGTCCTGAGACTACCACAGGTGGTAATGCGCTCAAATTTTATGCATCTGTAAGACTCGATATCCGCCGAATAGGCCAGATTAAAGAAGGTGCGGACAATATTCTTGGTAACAGGACCAAAGTCAAGGTTGTTAAAAATAAAGTAGCACCTCCATTTAAAGTAGTTGAATTTGATATCATGTATGGACAGGGGATCTCAAAAGTAGGTGAGATCATTGATATTGGGGTGGAATTTGAAATCATCAAAAAAGCCGGATCTTGGTTTTCCTATGAGGGAAATAAACTTGGACAGGGTAGGGATGCTGTAAAGACTCTTTTGCTGGACAATCCAGAACTGATGGAAGAACTTGAAATTAAGATAAAAGAAAGGGCTGGACTTGGGAAAAAGGCGGAAAAAGGAAAAGCATCAGAAAAAGGAAAAGCAATCGAAGAATAATACTGACTTGATACAAAAAGACCGGCTCTAAGGGCCGGTCTTTTTTTATGTCGCTCTGATGGCTTCTACTGGGTCAAGTCTTGCTGCCAATGTTGCGGGCACAATACCTGATACCACTCCAATGATAGAAGAAATACCCAATCCCAACATAATGTTCTTAAATGATAGTGCCAGTTCCAAAGAACCCAATTGAATAAATGTGAGGGAATAGACAATAAGAATTCCGGTCAGACCTCCAATTAAGCTAAGAAATACAGCTTCGAACAAAAACTGGAACAGAATGAAATAATTTTTTGCGCCTAGCGATTTTTGAATCCCAATTATACTGGTCCTTTCCTTTACTGAAACAAACATGATATTGGCGATCCCAAAACCTCCAACTAAAATCGAGAAACCTCCTATAACCCATCCAGCAGCACTAATAACATCAAATACCGAACCGATGGTGTTCATGATGAATTCAGATTTGTTGAGTGAAAAATTATCCTCTTGTGTGGGCTTTAATCCTCTTTTTGCCCTTAGTGCTCCGATCAGTTCATTTTCCAAAGCAACAAGTCCAATGTCATTCTCAAACCCTTTGACCGCAATATCTGGTTCAATGCCGTTTTTACCCACATAAAAAAGTTTGGTAAAGCTTCCAAATGGAATCATGCACGCTTCATCTTTGGATGCAACATCAAATAGGCCTTCTCCTTCTTCTTCAAAAATCCCAATTACAACAAACTTTCCACCTTTAATTTTCATTTCCTTACCCAATGGATCTTTTCCGGGGAATAAGGTATTTGCAATTTTGGTCCCTATGAGCGTGACATTTCGGGAAGCGTTGATTTCAGATTCTGTAAAAAACCTACCTGATTGTAGCGGTAAATCATACACATCTTGATATGTATAGGTGACTCCTGTCAGATTTGTTCCTTTATAAGAATTGCTTCCTGCCTGTACTATTGTATTTGCAGAAGCTGAAAATGAGATTGCCTCTGCATTTTTCAGTTTGTCTTTTAGAAATACAAATTCCGAATAGGTGTTATATGGCCTTCTAAAATATTTCCACCAAGGATAATCAGGTCCTCCGACCCATTGAAATCTACTGACATTGACTACATTGCTTCCCAGAAAGGTAAAACTGGATTTTATGTTTTTTTCAAGAGAATCCACCAATGTAAAAACAGCTATGATAGCAAAAATACCTACAGTTACTCCTAATAGAGACAAAATTGTCCGTGTGAGGTTGGACTTAAGTGCCTGCATTGCAAACCGTATACTTTCCCAGACTAATTTGATAAATACCACGACTAATATGTTGTTTTAAAACTAATTGGCAATATAAGTAGATTTCGGGATTTTTATTTTTAACTTTGCGGTTTTTAAATACTATTTGAACAACAATAAAAAGTATATCCTATTCATACCATATGAAGTTATCAGACTTTAAATTCGACGTCCCCAAAAAATTAATTTCCCTATACCCAGCAGCCAACAGAGACGAATCCCGTTTGATGGTTCTTCACAGAAAAACCGGCCAAATCGAACACCGACTCTTCAAAGATATCATAGAATACTTTGAAGAGGGAGATGTTTTTGTAATGAACAATACAAAGGTGTTTCCAGCGAGGCTATATGGAAATAAAGAAAAAACCGGAGCAAAGATTGAAGTTTTCCTTTTGAGGGAATTAAATCAAGATCTCAGGCTTTGGGATGTATTGGTAGATCCTGCCAGAAAAATCAGGGTTGGTAACAAACTTTATTTTGGCGACAGTGACCTTGTTGCAGAAGTAATTGACAACACTACTTCAAGAGGAAGGACGATCAGGTTTTTATTTGATGGTACAGACGAGGAATTTTACAAGACCATAGACACACTAGGTGAGACACCTATCCTGAAAGAGTTTATTGACAGAAAAGTTGAGGCTGAGGATAGAGAAAGGTATCAGACCATTTTCGCAAAACATGTCGGTGCAGTAGCTGCGCCAACAGCAGGATTGCATTTTACCCCGCATTTGTTGAAAAGATTGGAACTTAAAGGAATTGATATTTCCCCAATTACCTTGCATGTAGGCTTGGGTACTTTTAGACAGGTAGATGTTGAAGACTTGACCAAGCATAAAATGGATTCGGAGAATTATGACATTCCGGAAAAAACAGTTGAACTTGTGAACAAGGCATTGGATAATAAGAAAAGGGTTGTATCTGTGGGTACCACTTCTCTAAAGACCATTGAATCTTCTGTAACTGCCAATGGAAGATTGAAGGAAAGCAGTGGTTGGACGGACAAGTTTATTATTCCTCCCTATGAGTTCAAAATTGCCAATACACTCATCACCAATTTTCACCTGCCGGAATCTACCCTTTTGATGACCACATCTGCTTTTGGTGGATATGATCTCATCATGAAGGCATATCAGGAAGCGATTAAAGAAAAATACAGGTTCTTCTCATATGGGGATGCCATGTTGATTCTCTAAAAACATAAAGGGCTCGAAAGAGCCTTTTTTTATTCTTCATATTTTTTTCATCTTGAGTTGATATTCAATATAATTTATTCTATCATTTTTGTGTAATACATCAGAAAATGAAAAAATACGCTATAATTGTTGCCGGTGGGAGTGGTACAAGGATGGGTGCGGCCATCCCCAAGCAATATCTTGAAGTAGGAGGTCAGCCCATATTAATGCAGACCTTATCAGTATTTCACGAGACTGATTCTTCTATTAAACTGATTTTGGTAATCCCGGAATCTGATTTTTCACTTTGGAGTGAACTTTGCCTTAAATTCGGATTTCTTGTACCCCACAGGCTTGTAGCCGGAGGGAAAAGCCGATTTCAGTCTGTGAAAAATGGATTGGATGCCATTCCTGGTAATGGAGGTTTAGTAGCAATCCATGATGGTGTCAGACCTTTTGTACAACCAAAAGTGATTTTAGAGAGCTTTGAGAAGGCGGAAGAAATGGGTTCAGCCATTGCGGTCGTTGCATTGAAGGATTCCATTAGAAAGTTGACAGATGATGGCAGGTCATTTTTTCAGGAGAGGCAGTATTTCCGTTTGGTGCAGACCCCACAGACTTTTCAGGTTTCAAAAATTAAAAAAGCTTTTGAAACATCGGAACTGTATCATTTCACTGATGATGCCACTGTGTATGAACATCAGGGTTGGCAAGTATATTTGATCTCAGGGAATCCGGAAAATATCAAAATCACCACACCTGAGGATATGGAATATGCCTCATACCTTTTCCAGCAAAGAAATAAGTAACGCTATTCACCGACAGATACGGTGGATTCACCGAGTTTTTGGTAGGTATAGCCTAATTCAAAGTCATATCTTTTAGCTTATGTGATAGTTTTGACAGCATCAAAGCATTTATAAAACTTAAATCATAAAAAAATGGCAAAGCACAAATATTCACAAGGAAACAGCGATATCACAGCAGGGATTATCATTTTGATCATAGGATCTGTATTATTATTAAAAGCACTCGGTTTTTGGCTACCGGTGTGGTTTACCACATGGCCGATGATTTTGATAGCTGTCGGTATTGTTATTTTGGTCAAAAATAAGTTTCAGACCGGATTCGGTGTGTTTATGATTCTTTTTGGCGGGTTTTGGTTGATCCAAAGGAATTTCGGTTTCCCTTTTGAACTTCGTCCCTATTTGATTCCAGGTGGATTAATAATACTAGGCCTATACCTGATAGCAAAAAGGAATAGTGATAGAAACCGTTTCAATGAAGATTTTTTCGGATCTCTAGGACTAAAAGAAGATGATCTTTTAGGAACAAGCTCTGATGAAAACAAACAGGAGTATAAAAAAACCTACAAGAAAAATTATGCTTTTACAGATTCAAGTGATTTGGTCAATGCACAGGCTTTGTTCACTGGAATTGAGAGAAGAATCTTATCAAAGAACTTTAAAGGAGGGAAAACATCTGCGATTTTCGGAGGCACTGAGATTGACCTTTCTCAGGCAGATCTTGCACAAGGTGCTATGTTGAATGTAGAAGTGGCTTTTGGAGGTGTGAAGTTGATAGTACCATCTCATTGGGAACTACAGATCAATGTTTCCAATGTTTTTGCAGGAGTGGAAGACAAAAGAACTTACAGCCAAGTACCTGCCGACCCTACGAAAGTCTTGAAAATTTACGGATCGGTAATTTTCGGAGGATTGGAAATCAAGTCTTTCTAAAATAAACTAATTGTGATCAAAAAACTGATATCAATTCAAAATTTAGGTTGGCTAAAAGTCATGGCTACTGTCCTCATATGGATAGTGGCCATGACCTATTTGATCAATTCTTATGGTTTTGAATGGAGTTTGGCCCTATTGGATGTTACGGTTCATTCTGTTGTTTTGCTTTTGGGATTTGTCTTGTTGGAAAACATCTTCCGGTTTTATATTCCCCAAAAATCTCAGTGGTGGCTTGTTGTGGTTCTTCCTGTGATTTTTGTATTAATTGGAGTCATGTTATCTGAGTATTTGCTCAAGTTTTTGATAAGTAACCAATATGAATATCTTGAATTCGTCAGATATGTGCTGCCAATAAAAGGTACTTTTTTGTTTGTAATGTTTCTTTTTTGGTCAATTTTGTTGGTGTTTAATGGTCAAATTGAGGATCAAATAAAGTCAAAAGAAAGACAGGAAAAAGTCCAAGAGATGGCTAAAGAGGCCGAACTATATCATCTCAAACAACAATTGAAGCCCCATTTTCTATTTAACAGTCTCAATTCGATCAATGCCCTGATCAAAAGCCAACCGGAAAAGGCCAGGGAAATGGTGCTGAACTTAGCAGAATTTTTACGAGGGACTATCAAAAAAGATGATCAGAAATGGGTCAGTATTTCTGAGGAAAAAGAATATTTGAATCTGTTTCTGGATATCGAAAAAATACGATTTGGACATAGATTAAAAGTAGATATTCAAGTAGAAAGCGACTCTTTGGACATGAAAATCCCTCAATTGCTTGTACAGCCTTTATTGGAAAATGCGATTAAACATGGATTGTATGGTATGACGGGAAATGTATTTATCACAATGAATTTTTTTAAAGATGGCCAGTATCTGAAAATCACAATTACCAATCCATTTGATCCTGAATCAGCGCCTACAAAGGGGGCAGGATTTGGTTTAGAGGTTGTCAAAAGAAGGTTATATTTACTTTTTGGGAGGAATGATTTGTTGGCAACCGAACTATCTGGAAATATATTTATAGTAGATCTAAAAATCCCACAGCTTTATGGTGAAGGTATTGATCATAGATGACGAACCACTTGCAACCGAACTGGTAAGTGAATATTTGAGAGACTATCCCCAGTTTGAAACTCTAGGGATATGTCATAATGGGTTTGAAGGGCTGAAAGCCATTCATGAGATGAAACCCGACTTGATTTTTTTGGATGTACAGATGCCTAAACTCAATGGTTTCGAACTCTTGGAATTATTAGATCAGCCACCTGCTGTTATTTTTACAACAGCATTTGATGATTATGCGATGAAAGCTTTTGATGCACATGCAGTTGATTATCTTCTGAAGCCATTTTCTAAATCCCGGTTTGCAAAAGCGATAGAGAAATTTTTACAATTAGGAAATTATGCAGAAATAACTGATCTGATCAAGGATGGGAACACCATTAATTCAGAAACCGCCAATAGGGTTGTGCTCAAGGTAAAAAATGAAATTAAAATCATCCCTGTTAAGGACATCAAATATTTAGAAGCTAATGATGATTATGTAAACATTCACACTGCGGAAGGGAAATTTCTGAAAAATAAAACCCTTTCATTTTTTGAGAAAACTTTTGATCCACTACTATTTGTAAGGGTTCACCGATCTTACATTGTGAAAATCAATGAAATCCATAAATTGGAACCCTACGAAAAAGATGGGTATATCATCAAATTACGAGGAGGTGAGCAAATACCTGTAAGTAAATCAGGCTTGCCCAAACTAAGGTCAGTACTTGGGATATAAAAAAAAGCCCATAAAAGGGCTTTGATTAATATTCGTCTTCATTAAAGAAGAAGTCGTCTTTTGTAGGGTAATCAGGCCAGATTTCCTCAATATTTTCGTAAGGCTCCCCATCATCCTCTAACTCTTGGAGGTTTTCCACAACTTCTAGAGGAGCACCCGAACGTATGCCGTAATCGATCAATTCGTCTTTGGTTGCAGGCCATGGCGCATCCTCTAAATAGGATGCTAATTCTAATGTCCAATACATAGTTTCAGATTTAATTTTTGTTTTTCGTCCTTACGGCTTGCAAAAATAGAAATTGTTTTAATTTTTCAATTATTAACCTAATATTTATTTGAAAGTTCTTTCAAGATGTGGGTTTTCACATCTACTTTTCTTTTGAAAGCGCCGATTTTTCTTCTCAGCATTATTTCAAAATCCGGTTCATTAGTTCTAAAGTTTTCTGAATTCTCCTTTACAGTGTTCAATTCACTTTCATCTCTGTAAATCAGGTCTTTGAGAATGGAAGATTTGATTTTTTTCTGGTCAGTTATATCTTTTTTAGCGAAATCAGAATATTTGGAATTAGCCAATCTCTCCAAGAATAATTTTTCAAAAACCACCTCCGAAAAAAACATAAATGACCTATTGATCAGGTTTGCTTCTTTTGGTTTTCTTTGGGGAAGTTTCTTCCATTCAACTTGGAGTCTCTTGGCAGACGAGATGACATCGGGATTTGTTTCAGCTTTGGCCAATTTTTTCATTTCCTCGGTCATACTTTCCATTTTCTTAAGCAGTTCCCAAGGCTTCATCTGAGGACCTGATTCCATTGTCCTCCTGAACCTACTGAAGATTCTATTGTTCAATTTTGAAAACTCGTCCCACAAAGGCTGCCTTTTTTCAGCAGGCACTTTTCCGGCAGCCTTCCATTCTTTTTGAATTCTTTTCGAAATCTCAAAAGCTTTTTTTGCATCAGGGTTGTCAAATGCTTCCCTCGCCTGTATGACGAGTTGTTCGTAGATTTTGATGTTTTCCTCCGCTGCTAGCGCTAGTCCCTCAAAGAAGTTTTTTCTATTTTCAAAAAAAGTATCTACTGTCTTGTTAAAGGTTGATTCCATTTCCTCCTCAAATTCTTTTTCCACAGGACCTGTTTTGATCCATCGCATTTTGAGGTTTTTGAATTCTTCTGCTGTATTTTTCCAATCTGTATCATTCATGAGGGCTTCAGCTTCCAAGATTAAACCTCGCTTGATTTCGAGGTTTCTTTCCCTGTTCTTCTGAATGATTTCCTCAAGAAAAACCTGTACTTTTTCCAAGTCCTCAATCAAAGGGACAAAATCTCCCAAAGCATCATATTCCAATAAAGAATCTTTGAGGTGTATCAATTTCATCAGGAATGACCCCTTGTTCTGATTTTCTTCAATATCTTTTTTTAACGCTTCAATTTTTTCAATGAGCGTTGAAAATCTGTCCTCAAAATATTTGAGGGTGGACGATTCGTCTTCTTTTACTTCTCCAATCACCCTATCAGGCTGATTCAAAAATCCCTTGAGATAAACCTTGTTATCTTTAATGTACCCGTATGGATGCTCCATTTCGATTTAATAGGTTGGTGTGTGGTAGTCCCCTTTA
>NZ_JBGSXS010000240.1:0-46653 GCF_041751335.1 Aquiflexum sp. | reverse complement strand
AAGCAAATCACTCTCAGGAGTGCCACTTTTTGCATCAAAAATATCTTCTAATCTTTTCAAGGCGACTCTGTAATCTTCTTCTGTTTTAATTGGTTTTAAATTCATAATCATAAGATTTTAAATATTATTTGCATCAATTTTATCATATTCTGAATGAGTTCCAATAAATCTGACAAAAGCCAATTGATGTTCAAAATTAAATTTTATCACTAGTCTATATGAATTTCCTATAATGTTAAAAACAACTCTGCTATCTTTTAAAACACTTGCATTGGCATAACTATGCTTTACTTCATTCGGAGTTTTCCAATCTGAATTCATTGCAGTTTCATACCAGGTTTTCAAATATTGCTCAGAGTCTGGATATTTTTCCCAAAATTCTCTCAAAGTACTTTTTGCAAAGATCCTCTTCATTGTTCTCGATATGGGAACAAATATAAACAATAATTCGCAAAACGGGAACATTTATAAAGTGAATTTCAAAATATGTGGAAACCACTCACTCACACATCGTCATCTCCACCTTTTCAGCCCCATAGTCGAAAACCTGCAGCTTGGGGCTTACATAGTGTATCCCTAATCCCAAGCCCCTGACAATAAACAAAATCCCTATAAACATCGCAAGATAAGGAAGGGCATTGGTCAGTTTGGTTCGGAGGGACAGAGATAGGATTTTGCCGGAGACCATTACAGCGATTAGCATGGGTATTGTTCCAATTCCAAAAAAGACCATGTACATAGCGCCGTATATTGGACTTTGAAGTGCCAAGGAAGCTACCAAAGCAATGTACACCATTCCGCAGGGAAGCAATCCATTCAACAATCCCGAAGCGAAAAAAGCTGGGGTACCCCCTTTTTTTAAAAAATAACCCAATGAAGATTTCAACTTGGAAACTGCACCAAAAAGGCCGGATCGGGTAATTAACCTTTCGGAGCTTTTGTAAAAAAATGCCATCAATAATATCAAAGATCCCATCAAAATGGAAATCCATTGTTGGATTCCTGCCAGGGCCAAAGAAAAACCAATCATACCGATGACCGCACCGAGCATGGTATAAGTAAGCGTTCTGCCTAGGTTATAGATGATTTTATTGCGCAAGAATGGAGAATTGTCTTTGGCGGAAACCGCCAAGGCAATAGGGCCACACATTCCCAAACAATGGAATGAACCCAAAAACCCCAATAAAAATGCCGTCCAGATCACTTAAATATTGATTCTTTTCTCCTCGTAAAATTCCTTTCCATCCTCCGACCAACTCAGCTTGATCCTCCAATAGCCTGGTTTCAGGTCTTTGACATCCACCGAACTCTTATTGGTCTCGGAAATATCAAATGCAATCTTTTGATCAAGTCTCGCATCTGATGGTCTGAATAAGTGTAATGTTCCCTTTGCTCCTTTGGGCAACAGTAAATCCACTTTTTTGAGTTGGCTGTCATAGACCAGCACATTATAGCCAATTTCACTGGCATTGATCATTTTATCAATCTGATCCTGATATTTGATTTCCTCCTCATAGTAATTCTGTGTTACCAGATGAATATCGTCTTGTTTGATACAAAAAGTCACCATCCCGATCATCAAGATTCCGAATATGACTAATGTGATGGTTATTCCTTTTCCCCAGTCCATGTATTTTTTGTTTTAATGGTTGTATTTGTTTTAGTTGTTCCGCTGATGCGGATAGGTTTAATTGTTTGTCAGGTTGTCCCACTTTGTTATTTCGAACGTAGAGAGAAATCTGTTCAGCTTAAGGATCAGACCTCTCCTGCAGTCGAGGTGACAAGGCAAACCTTACTGCTACTCTTGATGCCGTTATTTTATCAACTGTGTCAAAAGGATTTTCCTTGTCATTTCTTCCGAAGAGAGAAATCTATACTGCCTTGAGGTTAATAGACTTCTCCTTTCGTACCAATGACGTTATCGGAGCAGCCGTCATGCTGATCCCGATGGCTATCGGGAGAAGCATCTCATGAGGTTCAGTAAATGATAAATTTGAACATAAATAGGACCTTTTGAGATTCCTCGCACCTCGGAATGAGGCAACCTGATGTCATTACCCATTTTGAAAATTTACAAAATGTTGTAAACTCGAAGTGACAAGGTTACGTCTCTTAATAATCTTAATCATTTTATTGGATCAAGTCTTCTCGTTTCAAATCTCTCGCATCTACTGATGCTAAACCTTCGAGGGTATAAAAAACCTCAAAGGTTAATTCCTCGCATCTTGGTTCTTGACTCTTGGTTCTAACTTCATTCCTCATCCTTCTAAATTCCTCCTTTATAAACCGGCCCCATAAAACTTGTTTTGATCTTATCGATTTCCTTTCCGTTTTGGAGCAATACCAATTTTATTTTTTCTTGGGGTATTTTCACATCTTCGTTGCTTTTTACAATAAAGAACCTCCCTTCGAACTTTGACTGCCCCTCCAAGGTCCAATTTTGATCCCCAACGACCTCAACCCTAAAATCCGGGTCCTCCGTTTTCAATTCCACCGTCTGTGGATCAAAGGTTTTGTTGATAAAGGTCACTTCATATAAGTTGCTGACTTCACCTGTATCCCGGGCCTGATAGGTCATTCCCCTAAATCTTGTAACAGTAGCACCCAAATCATCTCTAGTCGCAATCAAAGCCACAAATGCTCCCATTAAGATTATCAACATCAATGAATACACTTTTACTCTTGTTGTAATCAGCTTTTGGGTTCTTTTTTCCACACTATTATCAGATGCATAGCGGATAAGGCCTAAGGGCCTGTCCACTTTCTCCATGACTTCATCGCAGGCATCAATACAGGCGGTGCAGTTGACACATTCCATCTGAACGCCATTTCTGATATCTATACCAGTAGGACAGACCTGAACACAGAGGTTACAATCAATGCAATCGCCCTTGGGACTTTCTTCAATTATATTTTTTCTTATTGGAGCCCTTGGTTCACCCCTGACGTGGTCATAAGTGACGTTAATGGAATTGGCATCTAACAAAACCCCCTGAAGTCTTCCGTATGGACAAACCACAATGCAGGCCTGCTCCCTAAACCAAGAAAAGACAAAGAGAAAGACTCCGGCAAAAGCCATCAATCCTATAAATCCTGCCATATGTTCTGATGGTGGCTGACTTACGATTTCTTTGACCTGATCCACACCGACTAAATAAGCCATGACTAAATGGGCAATGGCAAGGGAAATCAAAACAAACAGTGTCATTTTAAAACCCTTTTTCCAGATCTTCTCCCCGTTCCACTCTAGGGCATTCAGCTTACGTTGTTGATTAGCATCTCCTTCGATCCAATTTTCTATCTTACGGAATACCATTTCCATAAAGAGGGTCTGTGGACAAAACCAGCCACAAAAGATCCGTCCGAAGACCGCTGTAAAGAGGATAACGAACACAAATAAAATCAAAAGCAGAAAAATGAGTAAATGGGTATCCTGTGGCCAGAATGCCGCACCGAAAATGATGAATTTCCTCTCGAAGATATTGAACAGCATATAAGGCCTACCTCCAACTTGGATAAAGGGCCCTGCAAAGAGAATGGCCAACAAAACCCAAGAAAGATAAGTCCTCCAACGGTAAAACTTTCCGGATACCTTTTTGGGATAAATCCAGTTTCGCTTTCCATCTTCCTTTACACTGCCTAGGGAGTCCCGGAATTTATCAGGATCCAACTGAGGATTATTTTTACTCATATTTCCTATAATAAATCCCCTGAAGTTTTCATTTAAAATGACCGATTCAGGGGGTTGATTTATTTTTATTGATCTTCCCTTTCTACAGGTTCAAGCTCCAAATCATCTTCTGTCAGGGCATCGATCGGCTGTTCTATAGCAGGTTCATACTTTTCTCCTTCAGGTGCCTTGGGGTTTACAGGAGTAGTTCCCACCATGGTCAATATATAACTGGAAACATTTTGAATTTCTTCTGGACTTAATTGATCCTGCCAAGGGATCATTCCTTTTTCCACCACGCCATATTTCACTACGCTGAAAATATCGTTAATGGATCCGCCATGTATCCAATATGCATCGGTCAGGTTTGGACCTATTCCACCCCCACCGTCAGAGGCATGGCAAGCCACGCAGTTGGTATCAAATATTTTTTGACCAGATTCCAAGGCCTGAGTGGTTGCATCGAAGGTCACTGTGTTTTCATCTATACTTGTCAGGGCCAGGGCATTCCACTCTTCAATCTGTATGGCAGCGATTCTCTGCTCTTCCGAATATTCCTCTATCTGCGTTTTGCCGATTCCCAGCACGGTATAATAGCTAAAGTAGAAAACCGCAAATGCTATGGTCACATAAAACACATTTACCAACCATGGCGGCAAATGGTTATCCAGTTCCACTATGCCATCATAGGAATGATCCAACAGGAGTTCTTTTTCCTCTTTGCCCCCAACCGGTTTTAATTTTCCGGTGATAAATTTCAATTTAAACTCATCCCACCAAGATGGTTCATTGGCTGTTTCAGGATTCTCTTTTTTGAAAACTGCCACCATGAAGGACATGAGGTATATCATCAAAATCAAAAGCAGCACAATCACTCCCAGTACGACAGCCATGATAACCAATAAGGTCAACTGACTGCTTTCCATTTGTTGCATTTTTGAAAACCAGGACAATTCACTGGACTGGGCCATGGCAGGAAGAGAGCTAAAAATCCCTGCCAACAGGATCAATATGGATTTAAACTTTTTCATAGGGGCTGTTCTTTGGTGTTTCATCATCTAAAGGCATTTCCTTCATGTGATCGATATACTTTTTGTCAACTCTGATTACCCATATAAACATCCCGACAAAGAAGATCACAAAGATCAGTAAGGATATGATGGGATATATTTCTATGTTCTCAATGGAACTTAATATGTCTTTTTTCATAGCATCGGTTGATTAAGGATTAGAAACAGTTGTTTTCTTGATATCAGTACCCAATCTCTGCAAATAGGCAATCAACGCAACTATTTCAGAATCTGGCAATACTTCTACACCTGAAGCCTTTAGATTGGCTACTATTTGGTCTGCCTGAAAAGACAAATCTGCATTGGCCTGCTGATCATATCCTTCAGGATATGGAACACCCAACTTTTGCAGGGTTCTGATTTTAGCAGGCAAATCTTGATGATCCATGATATTAGTGGACATCCAAGGATAAGGAGGCATCAATGAACCTGGAGACATTGTCCTTGGGTCCACCATGTGGTGATAATGCCAACTATCAGGATACTTTCCTCCTACTCTATGCAAATCAGGGCCGGTTCTTTTGGATCCCCAAAGGACAGGCCTGTCATAGACAAATTCTCCGGCTTTGGAATATTCTCCATATCGCTCAGTTTCCGACCTAAATGGTCTGATCATCTGAGAGTGGCAGCCGACACAGCCATTGGATATGTACAAATCCCTACCCTGAAGTTCGAGAGGTGTATAAGGCTGTACACTGCTGATAGTAGGCACATTGGATTTAACCAATATAGTAGGAATAATTTCTATAACCCCGCCAATCAAGATGGCTATAGTGGCAAGAACAGTAAAGAACAAAGGTTTTCTTTCCCATGCCCTATGCCAAAATTCTCCTTCATGCTCAACATGAGGTTTCAATGCCGGAGCTTCATCAGCTTCATAGGCTATAAAGGTTCCTTGCTTTGCAGTCTTTACCATATTGTAAACCATGAGAATGGCTCCCGATAAGTAAATAAACCCTCCAAAAGCCCTTAAAATATACATTGGAACAATCTGAACTACCGTTTCAAGGAAGTTGGGATAAGCCAATCTACCTGCCTCTGTGAATTCTTTCCACATCAATGATTGGGTCAAAGCTGCTACATATAAAGGGAGTGCATAGAATACAATTCCCAAAGTACCCATCCAGAAATGGGTCGTTGCCAATTTGGTGGAATAAAGGTTAGTCTTCCACATTTTAGGCCATAGCCAGTACAACATGGCAAAAGTGAAGAATCCATTCCAGCCCAGGGCTCCAATATGCACGTGTGCAACGATCCAATCTGTATAGTGGGCAATGGCATTTACATTTTTCAATGAAAGCATTGGACCTTCAAATGTTGCCATACCATAAGCCGTCACAGCCACCACCATGAATTTCAGTACAGGATCAACCCTTACCTTATCCCAGGCACCACGAAGTGTCAAGAGTCCATTGACCATACCTCCCCATGAAGGGGCTATCAACATAACTGAGAAAACAACGCCCAGTACTTGCGCCCACTCAGGCAAAGCTGTGTAAAGCAAATGGTGAGGTCCAGCCCAGATATAAAGGAATATCAAAGACCAAAAGTGTACAATTGAAAGCTTATAGGAATAAACTGGTCTATTTGCGGCTTTTGGCAAATAATAATACATCAATCCCAAAAATGGTGTAGTAAGGAAAAACGCCACGGCATTGTGTCCATACCACCATTGTACCAATGCATCCTGTACACCTGCATAAGCAGAATAACTTTTGAACAAGGAAACAGGTAATGCCAATGAATTGAAGATATGCAGCACAGCAATCGTCACGAAGGAAGCCATATAAAACCAGATGGCCACGTACATATGCTTCTCCCGTCTTTTGATAAGTGCACCGATCATATTCGCACCGAAGGCCACCCAAACCACCGCAATCAATATATCTATCGGCCATTCCAACTCTGCGTATTCTTTGGAAGAAGTCAATCCCAAAGGCAAAGTGATGGCCGCCAATAAAATGACAGTCTGCCAACCCCAAAAATGAAACCAGCTCAGCGCTTTGTTCCACATGGGTGTTTTCAGTAAACGGGGCATTGAATAATAAACTCCTGCAAAAATCGCATTACCGATAAAGGCAAAAATCACTGCATTGGTATGCAGGGGTCTTATCCTACCATAAGTGGTATAGGGATTTCCAAGGTTCGCTTCGGGGAGAAAGAGCTGGATGGCCGCAATCAATCCTACCAGCATTCCCACGAGGCCCCAGGCGATAGTGGCGACCCCGAAGTACTTTACGATCTTATTATCGTAATTGAACTGTTCCAGTGTTGTTACTGACATACTTACTTCGATTTAGTTGTTGATGGTACTTGTTTTTTATCTTTTGTTTTGGTTTCATTTTCAAAAAGGATCCTGATGGCAGGAGTGTGGTTGTCATCAAATTGGCCCGACTTCATGGCCTTGAAAAACAGGAACAAAAATGATCCTGCTAAAACTAAACTGATGGCGATTAGGATAAAGATTACTTCCATGGTTATAATATATTATCTTTTAGGCCTCTTTTATAGGCCATATAGTTTGTGGTCAAAGTGGTGAATAGTACTACTGAAAGACTGCTGATAGGCATAAGAATCGCACAGAAAACCGGACTGACAAGCCCTTGAACCGCAAAATACACCCCTACAAAATTGTAGGTGAAACTCAGTCCAAAACTGGCTTTGATGATATTCTTGCTGGTTTGGGCGAATTTGAGAAATACGGGCAATTTTTGGATCATTGAAGCATCCATGATGGCATCAGACGCAGGTGAGAAATTTGTAATTTTATCAGTGAGTGCAATTCCGACATTTGCCTCCCTAAGTGCCCCGGCATCATTCAGCCCATCGCCGATCATCAGGGTATTTGCTTCATTTTCGTTCAATTGCTGTATATATGACAGCTTATCAGTAGGACCTTGATTGAAATTCATCAAGATCTGATCACCAAATATTTTTTTGAGATTGATCCTTTCATGGTCTTGATCCCCTGAAAGAAAATGAACTGTTCTTTTCTGCTGAATTTCTGACACTACTTCTTTAATTCCTTTTCTAAGTCCACTCTGAATATAGAAATAGCCGAGTATCGAATCTTCAATGGAAAAAAATACTAAGTTTCCACCCTCAGGTAAATTTTTATTTTCGGCACCAACAAATTCCGCTGAGCCCAGCTTTATTTCTTGGCTTTTGTAAATGGTACGGATACCTTTTCCTTGTATTTCTTCTACTTCAAGTAGACTCAAGCCTTTGATTCCATCAAAATAAGTATTGATCCTATTGCTCAGGGCATGGGTAGATTGGTTGACCATCGATTTGATCAGAGATTTTGATTCAGCCAAAAGTGGTTCTCCGAAATATTTCACTGAGGCTTGTGATGGAGCAGTCAATGTACCCGTTTTATCAAAAATCACTGTATCCACTTTTGAAAGTCGCTCTATGACCTGAGAATTTTTAAGGAAAAATTTTCCTTGGCCAAAAACTCTCAGGGTATTTCCCAAAGTAAAAGGAGTGGACATCGCCAAAGCGCAAGGACAAGTAATGATCAGAACAGAAATAAAAGACAATACCCCCAAAGCAACCTGACCTTCCCAACTCCAATACACCAATGCTGAAAGTGCTACCAACAAAACAGTAACCGTGAATTTTCCAGAAATTCTATTGGCGAGGGATTCCAAGGAATTTGTTTTTTCTTTTTCGAAGGAGTCATTGTTCCACAAACCTGTAAGGTATCCTTGAGAAGGTGATTTTTGTACAGTCAATAGTAGTGATTTGCCTTTCTGCCTTCCACCAGCATAAATCAGTTCTCCCCTCTTCCTGATTACAGGCACTTCCTCTCCTGTCACAAAGCTGTAATCAATAAAAGCTTCTCCTTCCAAAAGAATACTATCTGCCGGAACCAACTCTTCATTCCTGACTTTGATGATATCCCCAACATGGAGTTTGATCAAAGGAATAACTTCTTCTTCCTCCCGGACAATTTTAGTAACAGCAACAGGAAAATAAGATTTGTAGTCACGGTCAAATGATAGGGTATCAAAGGTTTTTTGTTGGTAAAATTTGCCGATCAGGAGAAAAAACAATAACCCACCCAATGTATCCATGTAACCTTCATGACCCAAACCAAAAATATCATAAAGACTATAGGTAAATAAAGTGATGATACCGACAGCTATGGGCACATCCATATTGACACCTTTGTTTTTGACTGCGATCCAAGCTGATCTGTAATAATCAGTGGCCGCATAAAAAAACACTGGAAGTGACAATAGCACATTGAGGTAATTAAAGGTCTTTTTGAATCCCCTCCCCAATAATTCAGCTTCTGCAAAATATTCCGGCAAGCTAAACAACATCATGTTGCCAAAGCAAAAACCCGCAACTGCCAATTTGTAAATGAGTTTTTTGTCGCTTGTTGGGGCTGCCTTTTTATCAATATCAGACAGATTGATACTGGGCTCATAACCTATTCGGGAGAGTAGACTCACTACCTCCCTTAGGCTGATTTCTTCCTGATGGAATTTGATCTGTACTATTTTCTTAATAAAATCAACCCTTCCTGAAACAATTCCTGAATTGATTTTATGGAGATTTTCAAGCAACCAAATGCATGAGGCACAGTGAATCAGAGGTATGGAAAATGAAACATGAGTTTCACCGGAATTTTGAAAATCAACAAGTTTGCTGATAATATCAGGATCATCCAAATAGTCAAACCTGTTGTTTCTAGAGGAAACGGACTTTTGGCTTAAGCCAGGGTTATCCGCAATTTCATAGTAAGAGCAGAGGTCATTTTCACTTAGAACCTCATATACCAATTTGCAACCCGTACAGCAGAATTCCTTTCCATCAAAAGGAAGGATTTCTTCTTTACAGTCCTCTCCGCAATGATAACAGGTGGATTTGGAAGGTTGGTCAACTATTTGGTTAGGATTATTCATTGGTACAAGTTACATTTCTAAAATTGTTAAAAGCATGATAAAAATCATCTTTTGATAATATTTAAAATGACAGATAAAAAGATAAGCGATCGTACCACATACCGCCTTTATAGAAATGAAATAAGACTTTTGCCAAATCTGATTGGTAATTTTTGGAGGTAACCAAAAGGGTGCATTGATGCTTGCCGGCATAAGACCAAAAATCTCCTATTCGGTTGAAGTTGAATTTGATGAAAGATGTTTCTGAGGTTGCATTACTTACCAATTGGACCAATTCCTGTTCTTCTTTGAGTTTTGATCTGGGAATAAAGGAGGGCGAAATAATGGTAGCTTTGCTGCCCTTAATATTCTCTGAAAAAAGTTCAATAAAATTCTTAATTAGTTTTGCTGAACCCGGTGTGCCATCATAGTGGAACAGTATGCTGTCGGTAGACATTTCTTTGTCAAAAAGCAAGACCGGGATTTTGCAGGGCACATTTTCCAAGGCCCTAGGCATATCAAGACCATGAAGCCAATCCAGCACTTTTGGCAAATGTGCAGAAAATAAGGTAGGCCCTTGTTCAGGACTGCAAATTATTCCTTTTCCACCTTTGGAAAGATGGCCGGAAAAACCCGGTGGCAATTTCTCACAATAATGTGAGGAGATAATTGCCTCAGGCACTGCAAAGTTTTCCAACCTTTCTGTTTTAACTTGCATAACTTCAATCATTTTTACAAAACTATACTTAGTGACGAATTTGCGAAGTGATATTAAGAAGGTACAAATATGACTTTGGTCATACTTTTAGAAAAAGCTGGATGAGAGGCGAGAAGCAAGAAGCCAGACCTTTGAGGTTTTTTTTTAACCTTGAAGGTCATTTATAGAAACATGAGCCAAGAAACAAGAGCAGAATCGAGAGCGAAGGACCAGAACCAAAGCTTGCCCCGGGTATCTGGAATTCAAGAACATCTCACCATTAACACATTCCTGCCCAAGTCAGGCGGAGATTTCGATGAGAGAGAAAAAGAATGACTAAAAATTTCAACCCATCTTATAATTATGGTAATTTCATAGAACCAAATCCTGAAACTATGATGACCAGATCAATTCTACTGTTTTGCTTTTTATTTCTGTTAAACCCACTGCTATTTGCCCAATCCACATCCCTGTTTAACGGCAAAGATCTGGAAGGCTGGTATATGGATGTTCCCGATCTTGAAAAAGACAGCAGTCTGAGAATACCTTTTATTGTAAGGGAGGGAATGTTGGTGAGTTTGGGTACGCCTCAGGGCCATCTGATTACGGAAAAGGAATTCGAGAATTACAGGTTGGAAGTGGAATACAGGTTTCCTGGTAAACCTGGCAACTGTGGAGTTTTGGTGCATGCTTCCGCTCCTCGTATACTTTATAATATGTTTCCCAAATCCATTGAAGTTCAGATGATGCATGAAAACGCAGGGGACTTTTGGTGTATAGGTGAAGACATCCAAGTGCCTGACATGGAAGAAAGACGTGGGCCAAAAGACAATTGGGGAGTAATAGAAGGCAAAGGACGACGGATAATAAACCTTACTGATAATTCAGAAAACCCCAAAGGTGAATGGAACCACATGCTCATCGAATGTAAGGATAACACCATCAAAGTTTGGGTAAACGGGGATTTGGTCAACCATGGTTTTGGTGCTACAGCTACCAAAGGAAAAATAGCTATACAAGCTGAAGGGGCTGAAGTTGAGTTTAGGAAGTTGGTATTGTATTGAAAAATAAGGTATTTTAACTAGATGGAAGCGTCTTTAATGCTTCAGGTGATATTGTAAAATGAATGGAAAATCACCCTCTTAAAAAAGCGCCGTCACCTGCATCCTTCCAATATGCACCACCCTTCCCAATCCTTCTGAATTCCTCCCTTCATAGACCATATTCATCTGGAGGCCCTCACCGATTTTCTGCAGCCAGTTGAGGGACCAAGTAAAGTTATTGCCGGGAGTCAAGGCCTGTAACATTTCATATCCTGTTGGGGTGTTGGGCTGTCCGTTGTAGTCAATAAAGACATATTTGAAATTAGCGTTGATGGTGGTTTTGATGGCTTGGGCGTAGCGCAGGTCAAGTCCCATCTGATGAAGTGCAGCCCTTTCTTCAAATTCCTGATTGGCCAAGTTCAGTTTGTCGGTATATTGATAGGTCATTGTTGTCCGAAAAAGACTGCTCGGCTGCCATGCCAATTCCGGTCCGAAACCATATTGCTCAATATTGAAATTTCTATTATCCAGGAAATCGGAATTTGCTATTCTGTTTCCCGTCTGAAGAATTAGCCTCAAGTTTACCTGTGGGTTAAAATTGTAACGGGTATTGAGTCTCCAGTCCTTTTGCGTCAGGTCATCAAAACCGCCTGCGAGCAATTGTTTGTTTTGACTGTCAAAAAGAGAAAGGTCAAAACCGTATTTTGCAGAGGATCGGTTAAAGAAAAAGGAAGTGCGGATCACCTGTCTAACCGATAAAAGATCTTCAACAGCAAATCCTCCTACAAATGGGTTGATACGGTCCCAGAAATCATCAGAGGTGATTTTCTTTTCAATGCTCAAACTAGTGGTATTGGAAAATTTCTGCAAAAACTGCCTTATCCCTTTTTCTTTACTCCAATCATCTGGAAATTTGGCATTGAGCCTGTAATTGAAAATAGTATTGAAAGCCTGCACAAAATCGGTGGTAGGTACAAACACTTTGATAAAGCTTTTTTCGTCAGGATTGATGGCAATATAAAATTCATTGAGCTGCTGAATCCCGTCCTCGTTGTCATCCCTCCAAGCATGAGTACCATCTCCTGTAGGTACCGGTAAAAAGACAAACTCCCTCCTGAATTCCCTGCCATTGCCAAGCGCATAGCTGAGTTCATTCCTGATATTCCCTTTCCACATATTACCCAGATAATCAATCTTACTGAGCACCGTGGTCTCCGCATCCTGGACTGTTCTCAAAAACTCCAGTTTTCTGTAGGTAAAAGTACCCGTCAGGTCATGTCCGCCAAACCTCCTTTTCAATCCTACCATCGTTTGGAATGCCTCAGTATCCGGAGTCATTTGACCAAGGACTGGAAACTTATCCTCCCTGACAGATGCATTGACAAAGAAAGAATAGGGCAGCGTATCATTGCTCTCAATAAAAAAGAAATGCTCCAAAAAATTCATGGCAGTACTGACCACCGAATCCCGTTCTACATTGCTCACTGCATTTCTGTCCAGGATCAATCTATAACCGGGAACCAATACCTTAGACTGGTATCTTATATCACCTGTGTATCTTAGCCACGAGGAGTTCAGATCCCTCACATCACTGTCGAGTAAAAAAAAATCATTTCGGACCAAAACCCGCTTACCCAATTCTTGGTTCCATTTAGCCAAATGCTGCGTCCCTGCCAGAATATCCCCTCTGTTTCTAAGATTGAACCGATAGCTAAAAGTATTTTTGATATCCTTGGTAAGTTCCACTTGGGAAGTCAATATCCTTTCATGTCCCGCTTCCAAGACATCTTGAGGTGTCAAACTCCAATCCCTGTCAAATTCGATGTACCTGAGCCGGTCGATAAAACTAAAGTGATTGGAATTATATTCCAGCTCCGCCAGTGCTCTGAATTTGTAGTCTTTTAACTTGTCAAAAGACCTGTTTTCAGACATTATCCCCGATTTGATGGCAAAGCCATTATTGTCTTCATTGTTAATTGAGGAAAATAGGTTATGATCCACATTTGAAAAAGCCATCTCGGTATATACCTGTTCATATGAACTGAGCTTGACCCTTGTACCTGCTGTAAACATTTGTTTTTTGTTAGGCGATGGTAAAGGAGAGAGAATCGAATAATTGCCCTGCGGTTCACCACTTACCGGAGGCCTAAAGACATACACAGGTCCATTTGCAATCTGTCTGTCCCTGACATAATCGCCATTTCCCAGCCCCACTTCGCTGAAAGAAACCGCAAAATGGGCTACTTCAGGATCTGTACTATATTCAAAATAGGTGTTGGGATTGCCATTATCATCCAAATCCTGAACCCTCCTGTATAGAATCCGATTTGGATCAAAAGGGATGCTGTCTACTCTTGGCACTGATGCTGCATCAAGGTCATCTCCTACTGATGCCAGCAACTGTTTGTCAGCATCAGAAAACTCAAAGAATAGAGGCCTGTTTCTGTTATCCTGTTCCCTATAAAAATTCATATAAACAGAGACCTTTTCTGCCTCCTGAATGTGATTGGCTGTAAGAATAGACCGGGAGAAGTTCCTTTCAGCATATTCATAATCAATCCTGATCCTCGTATATTGGGTAATCAGGACATTGGGTGTAAAAGTAATCTCCCCCTGATTATAGTCAATCACATAATCATAATTGAATCCCCTTTGAAGCTGCCTTCCGTCATAGAATACCCTTTCTGAGTTTGCCATGACGATCACAAAACGTTCATTTTGAGGGCCGGGTATTCTATAAGGCCCCAAAGTTCCCTCACTGACCTCCAGGACAATTGAAGCAAATTTGCCTTTTGCCACAGAGGCGGCTGCTTGAGTGGAAGCTTTCCACTTTTCCCCCAATTTGTATTGGGTAGTCATTTGAGCTCCCTGAACATTTTTGTAATAGCGCAAAAACTCGGATTGCCTTTGCTGTAAAACTACATCCCCTGCTGCAAGATTAAAATCATCATTGTATAATTCCACCAATACGTTATCAAAATCCTGCAACTGCTGGGTATTTCCTTCAGGCTGAAAGGGTACGTTTTGGTCCGATATACTTGCTCTGATATTCAGATTTTCTGCCAACTGCCCGTTCATCTGAAGGTTGAGCGAAGAGTTGACAAAAAGATTTTGGGTATTTCCGAAGGATATTCCCCTAGTGAGGTTTCCGGATTTGTTAAGGTTGGTGCTAGGAAAAAGTTCTTCTCTAAAATCAAAGGAAGGCAATGCTTTGACCCTATTGTCCCTAAACAATGCCATGGAATCATAGTCCGCCAATAAAGTCCTATTTGCTACTGTCTGATGAAAACTATATGGAAAAGTCCTGAAGCAAACCAATACGGAATCAGGTATTGCAGAATCGTTAAATTGAATGCTGAGATATCCTGTGCTGAGATGGTAAGAAAAGGGATAAGTTTTTTCATCACTGTCCACCACCCTGATGCTTTCTTCCAAAACACTGAGAGAATCAAGTAAAAAAGGCTCCTGAAAAACATCAGCTGTTATCCACTTGCAAGTTTCAGATTGGGCAAAAATGCTTATCTGAAAGCCTGTTGTCAAAAACAGGAAAACAACCAAGTACCCAAACCTATACATTCTGAACTGCATATAACCTTGCTAAGGTAATATTTTAAGCAAAAAGATTATCTATGGGCAGGATTTTCTAAAAAAATGACCAAACCTCATTTCACCTGACCAAATTAAATGCAAGAAAAAAAGAGGTTCCTTTCTCTTCTATGGTATTAAACCAGATCTTTCCCCCTTCTGTTTCTACTCCCCTTTTGGCAATCGCCAAACCAAGTCCTGATCCTTCAGATTTTGTACTGAAATTTGGCATAAAAATTTTATCTCTCAACTCTTTGGGAATACCTTTACCGTTATCTCGAATTTCGAGTACGACCTGATCTTCAATTATTCTGAGAAAAACATGCATTAGTGCCTTTTTTTGATGATCAGAAGCTTGAAAACCATTTATGATCAAATTGGCAATAATTCTTCCAAAAAGCTGCTTGTCTCCAAGCACTGTCAAAGTTTCTTCTTCTGTCAAATCACCAAAAATGATTTTCTCATTCTCCCTATTTTTGAAGAGTTCCAAAGTTCCCAAAACCACTGACTTAAAGTCCATCAATTCTTTTTTAGGCTGAGGCATTTTGGCAAAATTGGAAAACGATGTGGCAATATCACTAAGGGTATCAACTTGGTGGATCAAAGTCTCAATGGGCTTCTTCAGCTTTGTCGGATCATCCAGATTGCCTTCTGCCTGAAGTCTCAACAAATGCTGAAGGGTCAACTTCATAGGCGTAAGGGGGTTTTTGATTTCGTGCGCTACTTGTTTGGCCATTTCCCTCCATGCCGATTCTTTTTCAGTTTCTGCCAGCTCTTTTTTACTGGCATCCAATTTAAAGAGCATGTTATTGTATTCATTGACCAAAAGACCTATTTCATCATTAGCAGGCCAATACATTGGCTCATTATTTTCCAGACCAGTGACTTTCAGCTTTTGGGTAAGTAGCTTGAAAGGAAAGGTTAGGTTTTTGGAAACGAAGTACGAGATGAACAAAAACAATATAAAAACCAGAACAAAAATATTGATGATATTGCTCAATACATCTGCAATCAACAGGTCTAGTTCTGTTTCTGATTCAAAAAACGGCACTGCTAAAATGGCTTGGACTTCCTGTCCATCATTGGATCGAATGGCTGCATATACAGATTTAAAATTGAGGTTACCTATGGTTTCTTCCAATAGCACAAGATTATTCTGACCCTCTACCAATTCCACCATTGCATGGGGGTTGATATATGGTGTCAATACTTTTTTATCAAAAATATTCGGTTGGGAAGTGTTGATAAGAATACCTCTGTTGTCATACAAGTTGATATCAGTATTGGCATTTCCTGACAAATTATTCATAGCTTCTTCCAGTTCATCTTTTTCCAAAAGGCCGGTTCTCTGTTTTTCGATCACATTAGATAAATTGTCTTTTACGAGGGATGCCTTTTGGAGGTATTGCCTGTGAAGCTCTTCTTGATATGAATTGGTAAACAAACCGACTATGATGAGACTAATAATTAAAATTGGGAAGAAGAAAGCAAAATTGAGATATAGTTGAAGTTTGGTAGCATAGTTGAAATCAAAAGAACCCATTCTTTTGGAGAAAGTGACGGCCAAAAGACTAATGAGTGTAAAGGCAATGAAGCCCAAAAAGAACAATGAAATATCTGCGAGTATGTAATAAAAAGGATATACCGGAGAAGAAACTACAATGACCCTATCATTTTCTCTCACCCCTATATGATGGAATTTTTTTCTATAAACCCCCTTCTCATACAATATCGGTTGTTCTAAAACATTCTTCAGATCAGCTGCACGGTAATTGAACAAACCTACCCCGTACTGTAACTCCCCCTCTTCATAAACAGCAAAGTCATATTTTTTTTGATTCAGACTTCCTACGTATTTCTCATCCATTAGCAGTTTTGGGAAAACAGAACCTGCAAGAACCCTTAATTGACGTAACTCCAAAAACACAGTACCAATATAAACTTCATCCCTAAGCAAAGGAATAAATGCAAAATACTGGTTGCCCTCCCCCTCTTTTCCCTGATTGATGAAATACAAATCCCGAACCGAAGTCGCATAATCACTTTTCACATAATCCTTCCGCAGGTCATCCAACTCATTAACATTGCCCCGGTCGAGAACATTATCTCCTATGGCATTGAATACTTTGATTTTAAGAGCGTATTGGTCAAAATAATTATCCATGTGGATCTTCCTAATTTTTTTGTCAATGGACTCTTTTTGCATTAAGGGATCCACCAATGAAGTTTTAATGAAAATATCCTCACTTACCCTATTCATAATATCTGAAAGAAAAAATTCAGCCAGGATATCATTCTCTATAAGTTGTTGAGATCCAAAACTTAATTTGGACTGAAAATTCCTGCTCAAATAAACCTGATGTGAAGCAATACCTATGATGATCGCTGCAATAAGACATCCAAAAAAGAATGTCAGAAATGTATTTAATCCAATTTTGAAAATATGTCGAAACAAATTAAAATGGATAGCTGCCACCAGTAAAATAAAATGGGCCATATATGCTGCAGCCCACATCCAGTTCCAATAACCCAATCCAATCATGAAAGGAATAGAAAAATATACCAAGGTGTATATCGCTTTGGGTATAGGTACTGAATTGTCATAAAAAATCAGATTCAAAATTAAAACAGTAAACATAAAATACCCTGCTCCTCCGACAAAGACTACCAATAAGCTGATAAATTTAAACCAATCCAAAGATGGTAAGCTTAGGATATTGAGGTCCCATTGTGAATTGCTCAGAATATCAATATATAAGCCGTAAAAAACAGATAATAGGACGGTTGAAGCCAAATAGGAAAAGATTAAAAACAAACGGCTATTATACCTGATTTTCCTTGCTCCTAACCAGCTTTTAAACTCTTTGCCAGCAATATAAGCCAACAACATCCCAAATATGATGGCAAGACAAATGATATTGATAAAAAGATCCCCAAGGCTGGGATTGAAATAAGAAGAAGCATAACCTGAAGAATCAAAAATTTCAAAGTCAAAATAATCTCTTGGAAACCGAAATAATAACATCAAAGCCCTGACAATAAACAGGACCAGACCGGCATAAAGAGTTGACCTTATTTTTTCCCCTTTTCGCCAATACACAAGAACTATTTCTCTGGTCAAAATCAGGACTAAAATCAATAAAGAAAAGAAAAATATCAAAATTGCAAATTTGTTCGACTGTTCTATGGGCAAATAATCCGGGTCAAAATATACCGAAAACAAAAACTCCCCCTTGGATCCAAGAACTTCTTTATACCCCTCTTCTCTTTTTTCAGATAAAGCAACTAAACCATTTCCAAATACAAATTTATTGAAGCCCGATTGAAGAAACTCATTTTGAATATCTCTTTTAAAATAGAGCGGATACAACTGCACCAACCAAAAGCCTTTGTTGTCTCTTGAAAACCTTTTGATCTTAGAATAATAAATCCCAAACCTGTCTTCAAGGATATGCTGATTAATTTTTGGATCCACCAACTCAAAATCAGGCATAAATGAAAAGTCTGACCAATAAACCAATTCACCTGATTCGCTGAAAATATAATAGGGGTGGTTCGTTGGGATGGTAAGATTGGTAAAGGAAAGTGCCTCATCAGGCCTGTTAGCCATCAGTATCGCTATATAATCCTCATCAAATTGTAGGTCTATTTTTTGGATTTTCTTAGAAATAGGCTGCACAAGTTTTTCTGAATCATCCTTCCTCGAAAACATGAAATTAACAGCCAAAAAAACTCCAAGACTGATTAGGGCAATAAATAGAGGAACACGTTTGATTTTGTGCATAACCATAAGTTAAGCAAAAAGCAAAATCCATACCCGGACTTTGCTTTTATCTTAATATTTTTCTCCGTGAAAAATAAACTTGGCTTTTCTTTTTTTGGCATTTCTGTACCAAAAGAATCCAATTATTGCTGCAATCAAATAGGGCATTGAAAAAAGGTATAAAATCCCCATGTTTAAACCTGCCCCAATACTTGTTTCACCATTGCTGACATTGTTTTCAATTGAGGCGCGGCACATTGCACATTGGGCATAAACAGGCACCTGAATGACTAAGAACAACACAATAAAAAGAAGGGATTTTAGGACGGGTTTCATATTTAGGAAAACGTCAGATATTCTCGAATAGTTTAGAAATTGTAGTAAGGACTTATCATCAAATATACCAATACGCCTGAAAGCGTTACATACAACCAAATTGGAAATGCAAATTTAACTACTTTTCTGTGTTTTTCTCTTTGATCCGTATGTCCATAATAGTAGGCTAGCAGAATGGGGAACAAAGCCACTGCTGCAAGGATGATATGGGTGATCAGAATGAAATAATAGACACTTCTAATCAGGCCTTCCCCACCAAATGAAGTGCTTTCCGCCGTAGCATGATAAACTATATAAGAAACCAAGAAAATTGCTCCCAATCCAAAAGCTGTGGTCATAGATGCTCTATGAAATTCAATATTTCCTTTTTTAATGAAAATCACACCTGAAATCAAAGCTATGGATGCAGCTGTATTGATCACCGCATTCAGATGGGGGAGAAAATAAACCCAATCACTGGCAACATCAATTTTGGATGGCATAAAAAGCAATACTGCAACCACTACGGGTACGGCAACGGCAATCAAGGTAATCCATCTAATGATACCCTTATCTTTTGTTTGAACAAGTGAACTATTCTTTTCCATGCAATAATATTTTTGTTTCTAATATCAATCTGTCGACTTCTTCTCTTTTTGTTCCGCTATAGTACCCCCTAATTCTTCCAATGTCATCTACTAAAACAAATTTATCGCTATGAATAAATTCCTCCGGGTCGCCCAAACCATCCAATGTTGGCAGGATGAAACCACATCTTGCCAAGTTGTATATTTCCGCTTTATCACCAGTTAGGAAAAACCATTTTTCAGGTGTGGCCAAATGTTTTTGGGCATAAGATGCAAGTACTTCAGGTGTGTCATATTCAGGATCAATGGAAATGGAATAAATCTGAACATCCGACTCATTTCTGAAAGCATCATCGACTCTTTCCATCTCAGTGGACATCACAGGGCAAATACTTGGGCATGAAGTAAAAAAGAAATCAACTATGGTAATTTTGCCGTTCATTTCAGATTTACCTCGCTCTTTGTTTTCTTGTGTGAACAATCTAAACTCAGGAATATAATGCTGACCTGATTCTTCGACAATGCATTCACCAAAGGGGTTTTCTACCCCAGTCTCATATAGAATCGGGATGTCGTATCTATTGCTGCCAAAAGACTTGAGGAATACAATAATTAAAACTGGTACCATCAGGATACACAACAAAACCAAACCTTGCAAAATCCTAACTTCTTTCATTTTTCTTTGTATATATAAACAAAAAAGTAGGTCAGAGTTCTCGACCCAGACCTACTTTTTTTATTAAATCAATAAAATTTTACCATCTTAAAAGGAAGATATCACTTCCTTCTCTCATCAATGCTATTACCAACCAGACCAAGAATATCAACGGAACAATAATGGAATAAAACAAGGGTTTTGCTTCATCACCAAGGTGCATAAATTCCATCATAATATATTTTGCTTTCCAAATTGTAAGCCCAATGAATATGGCATAAAGTAGAATACCTCGTGGAAGTGTAAAAGCAAAAACAAATTCAACGAGAGTCAACAACAACAGAATACCTGCTGTTTTCCATATTTTTTTAATTTTGGCATCATTCCTTGGAGTTACCTCCAAAACTGATTTATTTTCTTGCATTGCCATATATAAATATTTTTAATTTTAGATCAAATAGAACAGGGTAAACACAAACACCCAAACCAAGTCAACAAAGTGCCAATATAAACCGATTTTCTCAACCATTTCGTAGTGACCTCTTTTTTCATAAACTCCGACTGCGGCTTGGTAAAAACATAAAAAGAGAAGGAAAACACCAAGTGTTACGTGGAAACCATGAAAGCCTGTAATAAAGAAGAATAATTGAGCGAAAGCAGCAGGTCCGTATTCATTGACTGAAAGATTGGCACCATATACCGCCTCTGTGACCACCCTTCCAAAGTTATTGACGTAAGTGATCATTGAACCACCATCTGTACCATGGATAAAGTGTGACCATTCCCAAGCTTGGCAACTCAAAAAGGTTATACCTCCCAAAAGTGTCCAAAGCAACCATTTCACAACATCATTTCTATCATTTCGATGTCCCGCCTCCACAGCCAAAACCATGGTTACTGAACTCATAATCAATATAAATGTCATCAACCCTACAAAGGCAAGTGGGATATGCACTCCATGTATAAATGGAATAGCATCAAATACCAATTCCGGAACAGGCCAATATTCATTTGATCCAACAAAAGATTCTACAGGACCAGCATAAACCGGGAAGCTTACCCTTATTGATATATAGGTGATCAATAATGCAGCAAAAGTAAAGATATCAGAAAGTAAGAAAAACCACATCATTAGTTTTCCATAGCTGGCCTTGAGGGGTTCATTTCCACCTCCCCAGACACCTCTTTTGGGACTCACCCCGATAGCAGTTGCAGACGTTGACATATTTTATATTTAATTAAAATTTCATTTAATGATTCAATAATAAGAACATAAACAGGTAAAGCCAAAGACCACCCAGAAAATGCCAATAGGTCACGCACATTTCCATTGTATCCATGTTCTTGGAATGTACCTGATATCTAAAGGACGAAATTAATACAATAATTAGAAATATCACACCGCTGACCAAGTGTAATGCATGCAGACCTGTGAAAACATAAAGAAATGAACCTGCTGGATTTCCAACAAAGAATACATCTCTATCAACCAACGCGGACCAACTATACCATTGTCCTATCAAGAACGCTACTCCAAGGATTGAGGTAATTATCATTCCAAGTCTGATTTTGCCCAGATTGTCTTTTTTTGCTGAAATAAATGCCCAATGCAAAAAAACACTACTCAAAATGATGATGGCTGAATTATACCAGAAGATATCGGGCAAATCAAACTCCAACCAATTCCCTTCTGACTGTCGTACGATATAAGCACTCGTCAATGAGGCAAATATCATGACCACCGTAACAATAAACAGCCACAAGGCAAATTTTTTGGGGTGCATTGCAATAGGCTGTTCAGCACCTTCTATATAAGCATACTTTTCTTCCATGATTAAACTTTATCTAATAAATATGCGATTTGAACAATTGGAAGGTACAAGAATGATCCGAACATGATTTTTAAAGCCGACTTTCTGGAACAATCCTTCATCAAGGAAAATGTCTGGGCCAAAAACAAAACCCCACATACTGTAGCTACAATCCCGGAATTTAGACCAGTTAATCCAAAGTAGGTGGGTAACAAACCTAATGGAATCAGAAATAGGGTGTATATCATTATCTGAATGGCTGTATTCAAATCTTTTTTACCTCCACTGGGAAGTAATTTAAAACCCGCTCTTTTGTAATCTTCATCGCTTACCCACGCTATGGCCCAGAAATGCGGAAACTGCCAGATAAACTGAATTCCAAATATAATTAATGCTTCATGAGAAATAGCACCTGTGGCCGCTGTCCACCCCAATAATGGTGGCATCGCACCAGGGATAGCCCCTACAAATACTGCAATTGGACCAACTCTTTTGAGTGGTGTGTAAACAAATACATATAGAATCATGCTCAGGATGCCAAGACCAGTAGTTAAGGGATTGGTAAAAATCCATAAAATGGAAATTCCCAAAAACGCAATTATCAAGGTGAACCAATAGGCCTCCTTCAAGGAAATCTGATTTAAAGGCAAAGGACGATTTTGGGTCCTTTTCATCAATTTATCATAATCCCGCTCCCAAATTTCATTGGCTGCACCGGATGCTCCACTAATAAGAAATCCTCCAATCATTAGAGCAAAAAATTTACCCCAAGAAAAGATTACTCCGGAGTCACCAAGAATAAATCCAAAGATAGCGGAGAAAGTTACAAGAGCTGAAAGTCTGAACTTGATCAACTCATAGTAAATCCTGGCCCTCAGAACCAAGAAATCCAATAATGTATCTTCTGTTAAATTTATAGTTCTCATGAACCTATTTTTTCAATATTTAATTTTTTTTGATCACTTAATTGTAGCAAGATGACAAACTGGATTCCTATGATCAAGGTGCCCATTAGAAGGTGAATTGGCTGAAGGAAAGCAGGAATCGCAAAATAAGCCATTCCTACACCTGTCATAATTTCAATAAATAAAACCAGTAGTAATATTTGAGACCATTTAAACACTCTCGCATGTCTGAGAGAATACTTATATACTTTATAAATAAACAGCAAATGAACCCCTAAGATCAATAATGAATAGGACCTGTGAACAAGAAATGCTAAACCTAAATTATTGATCCACTCACCCCTTAATAAATTTCCAAATTCAAATGCAACCTTGTCAACACTTTCTCTTACCTGAGTGCCCAGTACAATCTGAACAGCCATCAACATAAAGGCAAATAATAATATTACGAAAAGCCTATTGGGTTTTTCAGTCATTATTTTAACAGGATAAGCCAGTCGATGAGACTTATAATGAATATATAGCAAGAGACATACGATCAGCAATGCAAGAACCATATGTAGGGTAATCATCCATGTCAACAAATTGGTCGATACAACAACAGACCCTATCCATGCTTGAAATAGGACAAGAATCATATTGAAGAAGGCAAAGATTGGGATTACTTTATCCTGATTCCACAATGGTATTGATCTGAATAAAGTTAGAAATACCAATATTCCGATCACTGCTCCTATCAATCTATTGATATATTCGATCCATGTTTTGACTGGATTGAATTCCTCTTCTATCAGAATACTTTTGTCATTTTTAATTTCAGCGGCTTTTTTATGAAAACCGAGATTTTCCAATTGGGCTATAAACTTTTCATTTTTCTCAACCCTTTTCTCCAAGTAGATATCCTGATAATCACTTGGGAGCTGATTCACACTTGTCGGTGGAACCCAGCTCCCAAAGCATTTAGGCCAGTCGGGACATCCCATTCCGGAACCTGTACTTCGTACAATTCCTCCGACCAATATCAGAAAATAAACAGCTATCACAGTTATTAATGAAATCCTGCGAAAGCTGTTTATTGCGTTAAGATTCTTTTGATTCATTGGCTACTAATACGGCCTCTTCATCTGCAATAATCTCTTTTTCAAGTTTCACCAATTCCTGCTCATGTGGAAGATTGGATTCGGGTGTAGCAGATAATGGTACTGTCTGTGGAATAAAATCCTCCTTAGCACCAGGCTTTGAATAATCATAAGGCCATCTGAATACCGAAGGAATCTCACCCGGCCAGTTTCCGTGAGCCGGATGAAGTGGAGTAGTCCACTCCAAAGTATTGGATCTCCATGGATTCAATGATGCTACCCTTCCTCTATACATGGAATAGAAGAAATTAAATAAGAAGATAAGCTGTGCACCAAAAGTGATAAATGCTGCAACAGATACAAACATATTCAAATCTGTATACATGTTGGAAAATTCAAATCCAGTCCATGAATAGTATCTCCTTGGAAATCCTGCAATTCCAATGTAGTGCATAGGGAAAAATACAAGGTACACTCCAATGAATGTTAACCAGAAATGAATATATCCAAGTCTTGCATCCATCATCCTTCCAAACATTTTTGGGAACCAATGATAAACACCTGCCATCAATCCAAAGAAGGATGCAGATCCCATCACCAAGTGAAAGTGCGCAACGACAAAGTAAGTGTCGTGCAATTGAATATCAATGGCTGAATTACCCAAGAAAATACCAGTCAAACCACCGGAAATAAAGAAGGATACCAGACCGATGGAAAACAGCATTCCAGGTGTAAATATCAAATTACCCCTCCAAAGAGTAGTCAAATAGTTAAACACTTTTACGGCAGAAGGAATCGCAATAATCAATGTCAAGAACATGAAAATGGAACCTAGAAAAGGATTCATTCCTGATACAAACATATGGTGAGCCCAAACTACAAATGATAGGATGGTAATACCCAACATTGATATAATCATTGCTTTGTACCCAAAGATCGGTTTTCTTGAATTAGTGGCGATTACCTCAGAAGTTATTCCCAAGGCTGGTAATAGAACTATATACACTTCCGGGTGTCCCAAAAACCAAAATAAATGTTGATATAAAACCGGACTACCACCTGTATTAGGTAAAGCTTCTCCACCAATGTAAATATCCGATAAGTAGAAACTAGTACCAAAGCTCCTATCAAATACCAATAATAGCGCTGCTGAAAATAAAACGGGGAAAGATAAAAGACCAATTACGGCAGTAAGAAAGAATGCCCAAATCGTTAAAGGAAGCTTTGAGAAAGACATTCCTTTAGTCCTTAAATTAATTACAGTAGTAATATAATTAATACCTCCTAGCAACGAAGAAGCAATAAACAAAGTCATCGCAATAAGCCATAGCGTCATCCCCAATCCAGAACCTGGCATAGCCTGTTCCAATGCTGACAGCGGCGGATAGACAACCCAACCCCCTGAAGCAGGACCTGTTTCAATAAACAATGAAATGAACATCACCACTCCAGAAGTAAAAAAGAACCAATAGGAAAGCATGTTCATAAATCCTGAGGCCATGTCCCTTGCTCCAATCTGAAGGGGAATTAAGAAATTTGAGAAAGTTCCACTAAGGCCAGCTGTTAACACAAAGAATACCATAATGGTACCATGCATGGTTACCAAGGCCAAATAAAATTCAGGATCCAGTCTTCCGTCAGTAGTTATCCACCCTCCTAATATAGGTCTCAACCATTCCAGATCCATGTCTGGAAATCCAAGTTGAAGCCTGAATAAAAGAGACAAAAGACCACCTATAATTGCCCAAAATATCCCGGTAACCAAAAACTGTTTACCGATCATTTTATGGTCTTGTGTGAAAATATACTTGGTTATAAAATTCTCGTGATGTTCATGCTCGTGATGATCATGAGATGCTTCACTGTGTGTAGCTGTATGAGCTGTTGCCATAATAATAATAATTTAATTACTTATGTTCACTGATGGTGATATCAGCCAATTCTTTCAATTCGGTTGGAAGGTCAGCGACCAACGCAGGATTATTGACAATGTAAGGTTTTTGTTCAGAGAGCCACTTTTTATACTCAGCCGGCTCGACAACCCTTAATTCTTTTCTCATAGCATTGTGGCCACGACCACAGATTTCGGTGCAAGCAATTTCGTATACAAACTCAGGATTGTTTAACTCTACCCTCATTTCTTCTGTAGTCTTGGTGGCAGTAAACCAAAACCTTGTTGGCATTCCTGGGACGGCATCCATTTTCAAACGCATGTGAGGGGCAAACACTGAATGAAGGACATCTCTTGCTCTGATTCTAAATAGAACAGGCTCACCTTTAGGAATAACAACTACAGGAGAGGAGAAATCATCAAATGAGTTTTTATCAGAAAAATCTACTCCTGAAATATTTGATGCATTGGTCAATCTGTAATCGTTTTCTCCCAACACATTATCCAATCCAGGATATCTGACTTCCCATGCAAATTGATAACCCATCAATTCGACAATATGTGAATTTTCGGGAGCCGGTTTGGTTATGTCTGACCAAGCCTTCCAGCCACCAATTACCAAAGCAGCGAGAACAAAGGCTGGAACAATTGTCCAAATTAGCTCAAGTTTATTATTGTCAGGGTAAAAACTGGCTTTTCTATCTTCTTTGTACTGATACTTGTAGGGAAACCAAAACAAAAGAACATGAGTGATAAGAAAAACAACACCTGTGATGGCCATTGTAACCCAGAAAAGCTGATCTGTAATAACTCCATGCTCAGAAGCAATCGGTAACTGGTAATTATCGAACTCCTTAATAGAATACCAGAACATTAAAATACTTCCACCGACTAGGAAGAAAATAAACATCCAAGCATTGATTTTATTACTTCCCGATGCAACTTTCTTATCGCTGCCTTTAACAACAGAGACAAGAGTTTGGATTCTGTAAACCATCCATATAATGGACAGTAATAACACGATACCTATTATAATTAGAAATCCGTACATATCTTTAAATTTTTCGGACGATTAAATATGATGATGATAACTTTCCTCCAACATTGGATGATTTTTGGCAATTAAATTACCTTTTGCAAGATTATTCATGAGAACGAAAGTAAATGCAGCAGCATAAACAAGGAGCATTCCTATTTCCATTAATCCAAAACCTCCATTCTGACCAAGAGTTCCCGGTTGAATCATTAAGAAGAAATCAAACCAATGACCAATAATAATCAAGGAACAAACCAATTTAAGAAATATACCATGTCTTTTAGCATCACGTGTCATAAGAACAAGGAATGGTAGGAAGAAGTTTAAACCTAGATTTACAAAAATGAACGGGCTGTACACATCACTTTGTAGTCTTTCTACAAAGTAAAAAGTCTCTTCTGGAATGTGTGCGTAGTAGATCAACAAAAACTGTGAAAACCAGATATAAGTCCAGAAAATAGAGAATGCAAATACGAATTTCCCCAAATCATGAATATGGTTTTCATTAACCATATCTAGATATCCCCTCCCCTTTAAGAATAGGGTGACCAATGTAATCGCTGACAAGCCAGCAACAAACCAAGAGGAAAAAACATACCATCCAAACATGGTAGAGAACCAGTGGGTATCAATTGACAACACCCAATCCCAAGCTGATATTGAAGAAGAAACAGCAAAGAATATTAAGAATATTGCTGACCACTTTCTCAATCTGAAGTAATATTGATTTCCTCCATGGAGATCTTCTTCAAAAGATAAGGATTTCAGTTTATTGAAAAAGAAAATCCAAAATCCAAAAAACAATACCATTCTTATGATAAAGAAAACAGGAAAAGTCCCTTTCTCCATAGGCCAATAGAAATAAGATCCTTTACCGTCAATGATATAATCGTACTCCGGACTAGATTTATCAAATAAATATGAATGTGTCCAATGGAAGATATCATGATTGATGAAAAAGTAACTTACAATCATCAAAACTCCAGCTATCGGTAACCAATGTCCAAATGATAGCATAATTCTTTGAATACCAACTGACCAACCCGCCTGTGCAGCATATTGGATGGCAAAGAAGAAAACACCAATCACCGAAATCCCTGTAAAGTAGACATTGTTGATCCAAATGTTGGCAAAAAGCCTCTGATACCAATGGAATGCATGTCCATCCCCTTCGGCATGTTCATGGCTTCCCGTCATTGCAAAGACAATTCCAGCAGCCAAAATAACTGCACCAATAACCAATGCAATTATGATTGATTTTTTCAGCGCAGCTGTGAAATCAAATTTTTGTTCCAAATTATAATTAGTTGTACCGTGCGCCATGATTATTGCTTTTGAATTTCTTGTTTGACATAGTGAACAATTTTCCAAATTCTTTCTTGTGGTATCTGTGAGCCATGGGCTCCCATTCTCCCTTTACCCTTCATGATAACATGAAAAATATGTCCTTCGGGAAGATTGATGTAGGCCCCGCCTTTAAGGTTGGCTACACCACCTACGACTTGGCCAGCCAGACCATCGCCTTCTCCACCGGCACCATGACAGGTAGCGCAATATTGTGTATACAATACCTTACCTTCTGCTAATACTTTGTCAGAAAATTCTATTGGATTTTCAATTAAAGCAGCAGGTTCCAACTCAAATGCCTTCAATCTATATGGTAGAGATCCATCCTTCGTTCTAGGAACGGTATTAGCAACAGGTTCTCTCATATTCATCCTGTATGGATTGTTGATATTACTGTTGAAAAACTCTCCTTTACCATCTTCCCGTGAAGAAAGCCAACTTCCCTCATCTTCATTGATGATTTGGGTCAAAGGCTCATATGCCACTGAATTGTACATTTGGGGTGCATATTCATATCCAGGATTGTCTCCAGAGGCTCCACATGACAACATTCCAAAGGACATTGCCACAAAACCGATTAAATATATAAAATGTCTGATTTTCATATTCTCCAATTACCTATTCAAAACTTTTTTTATTGACCTCAGAGGCATCTGCTGATTTGAGCGCTTCTCTTAGTTTTTCCTCACCGAAATTAGCATTTACTGCCAAATCAATTGCCAAGACATGTTTATCATCAGTGATTCTTAAATCAAATATTTTAGGTTGGCCCCAAGGCTTGAGATTGCTTGATATCAAGAAAACTCCCACCATACCAAATGCGGACAGAAGTACTGTCATTTCAAAGGTTACAGGAATAAATGATGGAAAAGCTGCAAAGTCTTTACCGCCTATAATCATTGGCCAATCAAATTTCATCATATAAAACTGCATGGTCAAGGCCAAAATTGTTCCCAGTAATCCGAAAAGAAAGGCTGCTATAGGTAAACGGCTCCTATTATATCCCAATACCTCATCCAAACCATGGACAGGAAAAGGTGAATAAACCTCATGGATTTTGATCCCAGCTTTTCTGATTTTGACAACTGCATCCATTAAAACATCCTCATCTTCATACACTCCGAGGATAAAATTCTTATCTCTTTCCATGCTTTTATTTATTTATTTTTTTTGAGGAAGATTTTAAAATAGATTTTACTTCAAACATATTGATCACCGGGAAAAACTTCGCAAATAAGAAGAAGAAGGTGAAAAACAACCCGAAGGTAAATAGGTAAACACCAACATCAGACAAGGTGGGATAAAACATTGCCCATGAAGATGGAAGGAAATCCCTATGTAAAGAAGTAACAATAATTACAAATCTTTCAAACCACATTCCTGTATTTACTACCAAAGAAAGAATGAATGTCGCCACAATGGATGTTCTGATTTTTTTGAACCAGAAAAGCTGTGGAGAAATCACATTACAAGTCATCATGATCCAATAAGCCCATGCATAAGGTCCGAACATCCTGTTCATAAATGCATACTGCTCGGCGGCTACTCCGGAATACCAAGCCATGAAAAATTCAGTGATATAAGCAATACCTACAATTGACCCAGTGATAATGATCACTATATTCATCAATTCAATATGCCCGATTGTGATGTAATCTTCCAAGTGGAAAACTTTTCTTGTTACAATCATCAAAGTCAACACCATTGCAAACCCTGAGAAAATCGCTCCCGCCACAAAATAAGGGGGGAAGATCGTAGTATGCCAACCAGGAATAACGGATGTAGCAAAGTCAAAGGATACGATAGTATGTACAGATAACACAAGTGGAGTAGCCAACCCTGCTAAAATCAATGCCACGGTTTCAAATCTACTCCAAGTTTTTGCGGCACCGTCCCACCCAAGGGCCAAAGCTCCATATATAGATTTACGGATTCCTGTTGCCCTATCTCTGATGGTTGCAAAGTCAGGGACTAAGCTGACATACCAGAAAACCAATGAAACTGAGAAATAAGTCGATATGGCAAATACGTCCCAAAGTAGAGGTGAGTTAAAATTAACCCATAAAGACCCAAATGTATTCGGTAATGGAAGTGCCCAATAAGCACCAAGCCAAGGACGTCCCATGTGGATAATAGGGAACATAGCTGCACAGATTACTGCGAATATAGTCATGGCTTCTGCAGCCCTGTTAATGGCCATTCTCCATTTCTGTCTGAACAACAATAGTACAGCTGAAATCAATGTACCTGCGTGGCCGATACCAACCCACCAAACAAAGTTTGTTATATCCCAAGCCCAACCAACAGTTTTGTTGAGACCCCACATCCCAATACCTTCCCAAAGGGTGGCAGCCAAGGCAATGAATCCTAGCGCCAATGCTCCCACCGATACAAGGAAGGCGAGTAACCAAGACATACTTGGCTTGCCCTCCACTTGTCTGGAGATGTCATGGGTGACGTCTTTTAAGGTTTTACCGCCGGTAATCAGCGGATCGCGTACGGATGAAGTAACCTGCATATCTTATAAAATTATTATTACGCTTCTGTTTTTTCCTTATTTCTGATTTTGGTAAAATACCATACATTTGGGCTAACATTAAGGTATTCAATCACATGATATGCCCTTTCCTCATTCACTTCCTTAATTGCCGCGGTGGTATCTTCCTGAATTTTCAACATTTGTGTGATCTTGCTGTTGGAGTCATTCATGTCACCAAAAACAATGGCATCCGTAGGACAGGCTGTAGCACATGCCATATTAATTTCACCATCCTTAATCTTTCTGCCTTCTCTTTTGGCTGAAAGTTTTCCAGATTGGATTCGTTGGACACACATGGAACATTTTTCAATGACCCCTCTTGCCCTTACAGTAACATCAGGGTTCAATACCATTTTACCCATATCATCATTCTGCGCCACATTGACAGTTGCAAAATCTTTGTTATCATGATATTTGAACCAATTGAACCTTCTAACTTTATATGGACAGTTGTTGGCACAATATCTTGTACCAATACATCTGTTATAAGTCATTTGGTTGAGGCCTTCGGAAGAATGGGTTGTAGCAGCAACCGGACAAACAGTCTCGCAAGGAGCATTGTTACAGTGCTGACACATCATTGGCTGGAATGTAACCTCAGGATTTTCTGCTGGTGTTTCAAGTTCCTTACTGGATGAGGCACCTTCTGGTGAACTATAGTATCTGTCTATTCTTATCCAAGCCATTTCTCTTCTATTGAGAACTTCTTGTTTACCTACTACTGACACATTGTTTTCAACTTGGCAGGCAACTGTACAAGCCCCACAACCAATACATGAATTCATATCAATTGCCAAACCCCAATGGTGTTGACTATATTGATGTCCAGCCCACATGGAAATTTTAGAGGGTTTTACAAATTCACCTTCCATATAGACTTTCGGATGATGTCTTCCGGCCGATGCATTTTGCTTGTATTCAGGAAGAGTAGCTTCTTGAATGACATACTCCCTATCCATGTAAGTCTCATGCGTTTGGGTTTGGGCTATTTTGTAAGTATCTGCTAAAAGTTCCACACTTACTCCTTCTGTGATATCAAAATTCACAAAGCCTTTGGAAACATCCAAAAGCTCATAGGCATTGACACCAACCCCATTAGCAACTCTTCCTCCCTTTGTACGACCATATCCAAGTGCTAACCCTACCGTTCCGTAAGCTTGACCGGGCTGCACCATTATTGGTATAATCAGCGATTTTGCTCCCACGGTAATTTTGGCCTTTCTGGTTGCACCTTCTGCCATTTTTAAATCATTCTCATTTGCCCACTTCTGGGAAACGGTCAGGTAGTTATCCCAAGTAGCTTTAGAAATCGGATCTGACATTTCCTGAAGCCAAGGGTTGTTGGAAAAAGTACCGTTGCCTATTCCAACTTTGGTATAAACACTTAATTCAACAACCTCACTGGACGCACTATAAGCATTTGATACAGCTGAGGCTGCTGCTGAAATATCAGCGAAACCGGAAACCCCAGAAGATTCTGAAGGAACCGAATATACTCCATTGAAAAGAGATCTGTCCCAAAACTCCTGAAATTCTGTGATTTCAGTTTGGGATCCAAATAAACTTGAATTCCAGTTTCCCTGTAAGAAGTCATAGTAGGTAATATCTGAATCAGACCAAACCAAGAAAGATTCCTGCGCCTGTCTAGTTTCAAATAGCGGAGAGATAACTGGTTGGGACAAGCTATATTCTCCATTTTTTGGATTAAAATCATTCCAGGACTCTAAGTAATGATGGTCCGGAGCATGATATTGTACTAAAGTTGCCGTCTCATCCATGGTCCCGTTTGTTGCAACAGAAACCTTGACCTTTGATAAACTTTCAGCAATTGCAGCTCCTTGGGCAAAATCATAAACAGGATTACAGTTATAAAATATAACTCCACCGATCCTACCTGCATTAAGGTCAGACACAAATTGATTCATTCTAACATCATCACCCTTTCTATAGTAAGATGGTTTGGAAAAATCAACTGTTACACCATTATTCTGAAGAAGGTCGTTAATTGCATTGATGACAATTTGGACATTTGGATCATTGGATCCTGAAACTACTATAGATTTTCCTCTGTTTGCCCAAAGTTCTTTAGCAGCCTTGTCAAGGTGTTCCACTTCGACTGCATCTCCTGAAACTGTGGGCCCACCTGCTTGTTTCGCCAATGAGTTATATAAGGACAATACTGCCAAACCACTCTGAGATGGTTTAATCGGTGTTCGGTAATCAGCATTGGCCCCTGTCAAAGAAAGCGTAGATTCGAATTGGAAATGACGGGACATGAAAGGCTTTTCTTTCGAAATCTTTCTGCCTTTACTATATTGTTTTGCGAATTCAATCGGTGAAATCCAAGTACCAAGGAAATCGGCACCGAAGCTAACAATGACACTTGCCTTATCGAAATGATAACTTGGCAATCCCTCAATACCATAGGTGGTCTTAGCCGCACTACTTATCCCGAAATTTGATATAGGATCATAGGTGACAATTTCTGCCCCGAATTTTTCTGAGAGTTGATTAAGCGTCAGTTGGGTGGATGGTGAAAGGACAGTGTTTGTAACGATCCTTACCTGACCAGCTGAAGCTAATTTGGCTTTCACTTCAGAATCAAGGATAGTCCATTCCACTTTTTCACCATTAATGTGTGGTCCTGAAAGTCTTTCCCTATCATATAATGATAAAACGGAAGCTTCCACAATGGCATTTACACCGCCACTGTTGATTGGAGACAATTCATTTCCATCAATTTTAATTGGTCTGCCTTCCCGGGTTTTTACAACTATTGACGCATAATCACCACCTGACGAAAAGGTTGATGCATAATAATTAGGAATCGAAGGATTAATATCAACGGGCTTGTTAATATAGGGGATTGCTTTCCTTATAGGTGCTTCACAGGCAGCCAAAGATGCTGCGGCCACACTAAAGCCCATAAGTTTTAAAAAATCCCTTCTTGATGGACCTTCCTCGGAATTGAGTGACGAAGGCATTTCAGGAAATTCTCTATCTGCATTTTTGACAAACTCCGGATCGTTTGTTAGTTCTTCTAACCCTTTCCAGTAGGTCTTTTTATTTTCTTTCATTGTATAATCAAGAAGAGTACGTTCTGAATTGATTTAAATTAATAGTGGCACTTCGCACATTCTAAACCGCCAATGTCTTTGACTTTCAAAGCATTTTTTGACTCAGAATGAAGCTGAACCAATTTATCATAATATTCATTACCCTGCGAATTGATATCTGTCTGTCTGTGACAATCTATACACCATCCCATGGTCAGCGAACTGTGCTGATAGACCACTTCCATTTCTTGTATGGGACCGTGACAGGTTTGACATTCCACACCACCTACCGCAACATGTTGGGAATGGTTGAAATAAGCCAAATCAGGAAGATTGTGAATTCTGACCCATTCAATCGGTTGATTATTATCAACTGCATTATAAATTTTCTGGATTTCAGGGGAAATACCCTCTTTTCCACCAACATTTTGAATGTGGGCGTGACAGTTCATACAGATATTGGCAGAAGGGATATTGGCGGATTTGCCAATTTCCACTCCCGTGTGGCAATATTGACACTGCATTTCATATTGACCCGCATGAAGTTGGTGGGAAAAAGCAATGGGCTGAGCAGGAGCATAGCCTTGTTGAACACCAATTGTATATAATTGATCAATACCTGATTTAGCAACAAAGGCCACCACAAGGGTAGTAATGATAATTATGAATGCATCAGACCTTAATAATTTCTTGAAATCGAATTTTTGGTTAATAAATTCCTCATCAACTTCATCTAATTTTTGACTTGATAGGTATTTGGTAAGGATCGAAATGATCAAACCCAAAACTACCAAAATCAACAATAAAACTATTACAAGTACAGCTAGGATGATAGTTAGATATTCACTTGGAATTCCTCCGCCTGTTCCAACCTGACCACCTTCACCGCCACCCGCAGCAGCGGCTGCAGGATCTACCTTTTCACCATATTCAATATAAGACAGTAAGTTCATTACATCATCATCAGAAAGAAACTCATGCGCAGGCATGGCCAACTGATTGAATTCATTATAAATGGCAACAGCTTCTGCATCGCCAGTAGCAATCAATGCCTGTGAATTTCGAATAAACTTTTTGTTCCATTCAATTGAATGACGGTCCGAAACTCCTCTCAGTGCGGGGCCTACATTCTTTTGGTCAAGTCTGTGACAGGTTCTACAATTGGCATTGAAAATAGCTTTTCCAGCTGCAATCGCTTCTTCACTGTCAGAAACATCGGGATTAACCGCAAAGACCTGTGTACTCATCGAAAGGAGAAACACAAGTAACAATGTGCTTAACCTTAAAGGAACACTTAATAATGAGCGTTTGATCGTCATATTTATTACTTATTAAACAGTTTCGTGCACGTTTTTTGATAAACACTGCAAATGTACTACCCCGATTCTATTTTTCAAACTTGGATGAAATAGATAGCTACTTGGCGTTTATAGATTCTAATTATTTGTAAGTTATTGTTTTACAATAAATTAAAGAAGCATTCTTAAACCTAAATTCAATTTAGAATGATTATAAATAAAAGAATATTTGGTAAAATTCAGAAGAAAACAAAATGTCAAGAAAATCTCCTCAAAAAATTAGCTTTGCGGGAATTTTAAATGGGAGCAATTATTTGGAGTTCATTTTAAAATTCAAAATCAATTGCTTTGTAAATATGATAATTTTATATTTCTTTGCAATGTATAAGGATGAGTTTCCTAATAGTAATAAGGCTTCAAAAAGTCTTTTTAGGTTTTTCAAATAAAACCTTGTCCTTTATTGGAATAGTGGACGCTTAAGTCACCCCCGATCAAATGTTCCATTCAATTTATTTTACAGTCAGCAAATATTTGTTGTCGGAAATCTATGTTTGTTCGGGAAAAGCCTGTTCAAAAATTAACTTTATGGTCGAGTGACTGAGTGCTAAGTGGGAGTTCGCAAGGCTCTTTACGGTGGTTCGAATCCACCCTCGACCTCTATAATTCATGGAAATGTTTATTTCAACTGGAATTAATCTTTCCCTGAAAATTTTATCCTCTGTAAACAATCCAATTGTCAGCAGAATTACGAAAGTACCGGATATGCTGGTGCAGATATTTCAATTATGGTCGAGTGACTGAGTGCTAAGTGAGAGTTCGCAAGACACTTTACGGTGGTTCGAATCCACCCTCGACCTCTATGATTCATGAAAACCAAATTTGTTTAAAAAATATTTTAGTTTCGATAAATTTAAAAAACAATCCAAAATCTTTTTCGTTGTTAAGGTGTTTATAGGTGAAGAAAAGCTTTCTTTATAATTATCTTTCTCAAGGTCGGGTGGCCGAGTGTTAGGCGAGGGTTCGCAAGACTCTTTACGGTGGTTCAAATCCACCCCCGACCTCCAAAGCACTTAATGCAAAGCGCTTTTTTGAAAATAAAGTAAAAGTAAATTCTTAATTCATTTGATTGATTAAGAAACCTTTGGTGAAAATTAGAAATCAAGGTCTCAAAATTTACACTTATTACATTTGCTTAAAAACTGAATATACCTACATTTGCATTCCTATTTCAAAAGGTCGCGTGGCCGAGTGGCTAGGCAGAGGTCTGCAAAACCTTGTACAGCGGTTCGAATCCGCTCGTGACCTCAATAAAAACAAATAAACCCCCTTCGCATTCTGCGAAGGGGGTTTATTTGTTTTTAAATGGTATTTAAAAAAATCTGATTTTTCCGCTCTCTTTTTACCAATCAATTCATTTCCGTCTATCCTTCCCATTTTTCCTTTCAAACTTGTTGGATTTGAAATTAGGGGGATTAAGGGTATTTTGAATTTTTACTTAATAAAAACTATATGACTGTAAAAGCCCAACTTGATCTAAATGGAAAGAAAGTACAAGTGGAAGTCGATGAGAAAGAACCGCTTTTGTATGTGTTGAGGGAAGAGTTTGGGCTCAATGGGCCTAAATTCGGTTGCGGGTTGCATCAATGCGGAAGCTGTATGGTGTTGGTGAATGGGGAAGCTGTTCCATCATGCATCCAACCTTGCAAATCCTTTGAAGGGAAAAAAATTGAAACCATTGAAGGTTTGGAAAAGGGCAAAGGCCTCCACCCTTTACAGGAATCATTTTTTGAAGAACAGGCAGCCCAATGTGGCTATTGTTTAAACGGAATGATGATAGCCGGATTGGCATTATTAAGATCCAATCCAAAGCCAAACGAAAATGAAATAAGGGATGCCCTAGAGCCTGTAATCTGCCGATGCGGCACACATACCCGATTCATTTCTGCTATCAAAAAAGCATCCTCAAAAACCACGAAATTTTAAAATATGAAACTGACCACAACAAATAGACGAACATTCCTCAAAAGTTCCGGACAGCTTCTGATCGGATTCAATCTTTTTCCTTTGGCCTTTTGCAAATCTAAGGAAACAGAAAATACCTTGATGAATGATTATGGCGGAATTTCTGAAAGACCACATATTGACAGAAACCTGATCGATTCTTGGATAAGATTAGATGCAGATGGTCATGTGACCATTTTGACTGGAAAACAGGAATTAGGACAGGGGATTAGGACTGCATTGATGCAGATAGCTGCTGAGGAACTGGATGTTGACCTGGAAATATGTCATATTATTAACGGTGATACTGGGCAGACAGCCAATGAAGGCTATACGGCAGGAAGCAATTCGGTGGAAGGAAGCGGCAAAGCCATCCGTCAGGCTGCTGCTGAGGCAAAGTTGGTTTTATTAAAATTGGCAGGTGAAAAATGGGGGACGGACATTACAGGGCTACAGGTCAAAAACGGTATTATTCAGGGCGGTCCTGATAAAGAAATATCCTATTGGGAATTGTTGGAGGGAAGATACTTGGAAGAAAAGATAACCGGTGATGCACCCATAAAAGATCATAATGACCACGTTTACGTAGGAAAAGCAGTTCCAAGGGAAGATATTATGAAATTAGTTCGGGGAGAAGCTCACTTTGTCCATGACCTAAGATTGCCTGACATGGTACATGCCCGTGTTCTCCACCCACCGGTATATAAAGCAAAGCTTGTTTCTATAGACCTTGACAATATAAAAGACCACGATGGGATTTTAAAGGTAATTGAAGATGGGAGTTTCGTAGCCGTTATCGCAAAAAGAGAATTTCAGGCAGTCAAAGCATGGCAGCATCTCAAAGAAAGCAGTAAATGGGATAGCCCAAAATTGGGTCCTTTGTCAGAAGCACTTTTTGAAGATATGAAAACCAATGCCAATTCTCCCCAAATAGTTGAAGACAGCCCGGGCATATCAGGTAAAATCAATTCCTCATTCAAAAAAATCAAAGCTGAATATCAGAGACCCTACCAAATGCATGGTTCCACTGGCCCTTCTTGTGCTGTAGCAAAATGTGATGATGATAACCTGACTGTATGGTCACCAACCCAGGGTGTGTATCCCCTCCAAAATACTTTATCAGATCTTTTTGGGTTGGCAAAAGAAAAAATCAGATGTATTGGAATGCCCGGTTCGGGCTGCTACGGACACAATGGTGCAGATGATGTCTCCGCAGAAGCAGCATTGATTGCCAAACACTATCCCAGAAGACCTGTACGCCTGCAATGGATGCGGGAGGATGAACACCAATGGGAACCCTATGGTTCTGCCATGTCCATTCAGTTGGAAGCAGGTATGGATGAAACTGGAAAGATTCTGGCTTGGGACACCAAAATCTGGTCTGATACGCACAGCACACGACCCAATGGAAAGGCAGGGCATTATGTTTCTGCAAGACATTTAAAAGAGCCTTTTGAATTTCAAAAAGGAGGTTTTTCAGGAGGTTCATACCGGAATGCCACACCTTTGTACAATATGCCTGATAAAAGATTGCATTTGTACAATTATGATGGCCCATTGCGGACTTCTGCTTTGAGGGGACTTGGGGCTTATGGGAATATCTTTGCTTTGGAATCATTTATGGATGAATTGGCCTCTGAGGCAGGAATGGATCCTATTGCCTTTAGAATTAAAAACCTGGACGATAAAAGGGCCATCGCTGTCTTGGAAACTTTGGCCTCCAAAACCGGATGGGATTCCAAGCTGAAAAATCCAGGTAAAGGCTATGGGGTTGCTTTTTCCAAATACAAAAATTCAGCCTCCTATTTCGCTGTTTTGGCTGAGGTGGAAATCAACAAAGCCGAAAAATCATTTAAACTGACCAAAATGACTGGAGTGATAGATTCCGGGCAGTGCATCAATCCTGATGGGTTGAAAAACCAAACCGAAGGTGGCATGGTCCAATCTGCAAGTTGGACCTTATTGGAATCTGTTCAGTTTGATGAAAATGGCATTTTAAGCAAGGATTGGAGTTCCTATCCTATAATGAGATTTAAGGAGGTGCCTGAAATCGAAGTCCATATTATCAATCGGCCTGAACTTTCTCCAATGGGTGCAGGGGAAGCTGCGCAGGGACCTGTTGCAGCGGCGATAGCGAATGCTATATTTGATGGAACTGGAACAAGAGTTAGGGAATTGCCAATAAAGGCTGAAAAAGTGGATTGGGAGAGATTTTAATTAAACATTAAAAATCAGGCACAGAAATTTTAACCACTTTTTGGATCCCGCCAACACTATAGATAGAAAATACAATAGCCTTGCCCTGATCTGTCCAACTCAAACTAGTGCTTGATGAAACAAAATTTTCATCATTTTTAAAATAAGAAATCTGGTTTAATTTACCATTGGTGATATCCAAAGTCCAAATTTGTCTACTGCCTGACCTATCAGAAATAAAGGAAAGTAATCTCTCATCAAATGTGGAAAAAGCAGGAGCCATATCATTCCATTGGGAAATCACCAAATCTTTTTTTTGGATCCCTGATCCATATTCCAAACCATAAATATTGTAAATTGGTCTGTTCTCCACCACCCTAATATTGTCCACAGCTACAATGTCTTTAAACACTGATCCATCCATACCTGTAAATAAAGGCAAACCTACTCCCTGTTCAGGTAATTGAAAAGAGGGCCACAGTACTTTAGTGGTACCATTAGTTTCAGTTCTCCATAACCCCATGTTTCCTCTTTCCAACGAATCTGAAAGAAATATCACTGCAGCATTACCTCTTTCGAAACTGGGGAAATATTGTTGATACTGACCCGAACTAATCACGGTGGATTCTTTGCTGTTTATATCAAAAATTTCCAATCGGGTTGGTTTATAACCTTGAGCAATTTGACTCAACCCGTCATCAGTTCCAAAAACAATCTTTTTTCCATCTGCAGACCATTGCGGATGATGACTGTTCAGCTTGATCAGTTCCGTTTGACCCGAAAATAAATCAAGTAAATAAAGGCTTAAGGTCATGAAGTTTTGATCACCTTCAGACCATCGATAATTAGAAATATAAGCTATCTTGTCCCCATTAGGATTTATTTTAGGATTAAATATTGGATCCCAATCATCTGACTCCATCAAGGTTTGAAATTCAGGAAATGGATTGGGGATAATCATGACCCTGTTTGATGTGGTTTTTTGACCGGCCCGATGCGTGGTCAAATAAAACTCATAAGGTTTACCAAATTCCAGATTCTCCACCAAAAATGCTTTTTCATCTGCACCCAAACGTGAAATGCGGATAAAATCATTAGTTCCTGGGTATTTCCCGAAAATCTCATATCTACTTCCTTCCACCCAATCAATACACATCCACCCTGGACAAAATCTGGAAAAATCCCAGTTTAGCATTACTTTTCCCTCTTCGGTAAGGTTAGCGGTCAAGTTTGGAGTGCCGAGTATAGCTCCTTCAGGAATTGGGTCATCCCATTGCTTTTCACAACTTAAAAAGCCAAAGATTAACAGTATAAGATAGTATCGTATTTTCATGGTTTAAAACTTATACGCCAACCCAAATTGTACTCCGAATTCGTTCAGGTTATAGTTGGTGGACTCAAATGGAATGGTTGCATGTCTTTTGAAATGAGGATGGACAAAGACACCAACTTTCTTTAAATAATGCTCGGCACCAATCCCCAATAGGTAACCTATTCCTGATTGGTTATAGTCAGGGTTTTTTGACCGCTGAATATCGAGCATGGGGCCAGCATTCACATACAAAAAAGGAAAAATGGAATAACGCACTAAAACAGGAAAACTGAGCATTTGAAATCTTTCAGAAGGAGGAAGCATGGTTGATTCATGAGCAGAAACCATTCTGTGGCCGAGTACATATTTGAAATCTGCAGATGCAGCATTCAATCCAGCTTCAATTGCCCATGTCTTACTTAACTCCTTTCCCAGTAAAAAGCCGAATTCCCTTAACCCTTCCGGATCATAACTTAAACCTCCCCCAACCACCTCTTCTTTGACAAGCAATGCTGCATCAGAAATACCGTAATAAACTTTCCCATAAAATGAATTTTGGGCTTGTGAAGTTTGGACTCCAAACAGGAACAAAAACAACTTTAAAGAAACGACTAGTTTACTCATAAAAACTTCAATAATAGGTGGGAAATTTGATTGATGAATGATAAGAATTTATTCGAATCTAACCATCTATATTATTGGGGACGTAAAAATCATTCAAAATGCGACAAAATTCCCCGACTTGCTACCAATTAAATAATAAATCCTTTTGAAATAAAGCTTCTCGAATAGTTCATTTTTTGACCAATTGAAGTTTATAAAAGGTGATGTAATCTTGCTCTTCCCCGAGATAATCATCATCCCTAAGCCCGTAAAAGGGCTTATCCAGTTCCTCAATATTCAAAATTCTTCCAATGCTATATGGTATAATGATTTCATTTGAAAGGCTGGAATCTTGATATATGACTTTTTAAATCTGATTTTGAAAGTCTTTGTATTTGGGAAAGTTTTTTGGAATGTGCAATTCATTTTGGAAGAAAACATCTTCGTCAATACCTTCCATAAAAATGACCACTGATCCCTTTTCTGTTACGAATAGTTGTCTGATTTCACCATCAAGCATTTTTCTCTCTGAGATATATTGGTATTTTTCTTGATGTTCACCATTGTCCAAAAATTTAGAGGGCTGAATATCAATAGTGTTTAAGTATTCTCCACCATGGCTTAAATCGAAAGTATGAATCATTGGCTCATTGCTGAGTGCCAAGAACAGAATATTCCCGGATATGCCAAATTGGACCCAAGGTCTTTCATAGTATTTATCTGAAGAATATCTTGAAGTACTTGGAGTTTTAATTATTGGTTCTGAACCTCCTGTTCTTGGATCAATTTTTTCTAAAAGAAAATGGTCTCGGAAGAAATGTGGATCGTAGGGATTTGCCCCATCTCTACCTGGGTAAAAACTTAATAATGAATCATTCCAATATTCCAAATTGCGAAGTAATCCACCTCCGTCTTTTGCCTCACTTGGAAATGATAGTTTTATTTCCTGCTTTAAAGATAAATCAGTATTTAATTCATACAACCAGCCCATAAAACTTGCTGCGAAAAGTCTTCCATCCTTTGTGTACCGCAATTGGGTTGGATATTCGACTTTTCCCGGCCCATCCTTTGGGTAAGTCATTTCATAACTAATTTTCCCAGTTGAATCAAACTCAATCAATTTATTTTCCTGAAAATTAAAAAACACTCCCTTCCCATTTCTAAAATCTCCTCCACTTACAACTCCCAAATAATCAACCTGAATAGAATCCAATATCACAAGTTCCCATTCGTTAGAAAAACTCTCCAAATCTGACTTATTATTTGATGAACAAGCGAGAAGTAAAAAGAAGAGAAATAACATCGCCAAAATCCTGATTTTCATATTTTGACCAATTTAAGTTTATAAAAAGTAATATAATCCTGCTCTTCCCCGAGGCAATCATCATCTCTGAGGGCATAGATTGGTTTATCCACAGACTCGATGTTAAGTATAAATTTGATTTTTGAAGGAACAATCATCTCATTGGACCAACCATATCCATACCTGTAGATTTTGAGATAATTGGTAATGAATTCCGGATACCGGAAAAAATTTTCTCTTTCCTTTAAGTTATTGTTCGTAAAAGTATCTTCATCAATTCCACCATGATATGTGACAATGATATGGTTCGAATCTGAATATATGCCTCGGATTTGTGCTTCAAACATTTTTATCATTTCTCGATATGTCACAGGAGTGTTTTGTCCTGGGAATAATTTAAAATCGGTTGGCTCCATATCAATACTTCTTTGCCAGGTAATACTATCCCCTAAAGCATATACATGCAAAATGGGCTCATTGGAAAAGGTAAAATACAAGCTGTCGTTTTCTATGGTGAAATTTATGTTGGGCCGATTAAAAAAATCATCACTGCTAAATTTTGATGTCGGAGGTGTATTAACAACTGGTTTTGATGTTTCTGTATTTAAATCATACAATTCCAAAAGAGGGTAATCTCTATAAAAATGGTCAATATAAGGACTGATACCATTGCGTCCTGGATACCATAACAGCAATTTTTCTTTCCAAACAGCAATATTTCTTCTGTTGTAGGCACCGCCTCTAGCTTCACCCATAAAGGGCATTTCCAAACTTTCTTTTAAATTAAGGTCGCCATCGAAATGATAAAAATTATTAAATGAAGTCGTTCCAAAGAATTCTCCTTTATGTTCAAGTAAAGTCTCCAAGCGCATTACTGACCCAGGTCCTTCTTTAGGAAATTCTTTTTTTACAAGAATATTTCCTGTTGAGTCAAACTTAATCAAAGTACTATTTGAAATGTCTTTAATCAGACCTATTCCATTGTTAAAAATCCCCTCTCTGATGTCAGCCAAATAGTCCACCTGAATTGAATCTAAAATCACAAGCTCCCATTCGTTTGAATCGACATTATTCCTGGAATTTTTTTCTACTTCGGAACAACCCAATGTCATTGCTAAAAATAAAATTATACAGATGCAATGTTTATTCATTTGGCTTCCACTTTCACTTTGTAAATTCTTAAAAAATCTTCCTCTTCATTTGGGTCTAGGATTTTTTGCATCCATAGAAATCCTCCCCTTGATGCAAAACCACTTTTATTTATTCGGTTGGGAAAATCAAGATAGCCCACGTTTTTCAAGGTTTCTTTATCTAAAATCAAGACTCCCTGACTGACTTCACTTTCTGCTTTACTGTAGAACTTCGCAGCTTCTTCTTTATCACCCGAACTCCACATGCCTTCAAGCTCTTTCATTGTACCATCCGGAAAACCTCCATAGTAATGGATCATGATTTTTTCATCCACAACATGTATGTTTCTAATGGCAGGAGTATTTCCTTTGATCGTTATGGAACCATCAGAAAATTCCTCACGAGATGTTATAGGAAGTTTTTCGAAACCTGGGATCTGAAGATTGATAATGGTATCAAGCTTTGCTCCTTCAGGGCTTAGCGTATATACAATCAATCGATTTTCCCCACCCAAAGCAACGTAAAGTTTGTCCTCGAACGCCTCCAAAGCAGGTGCGTAATCACTTTCAAAGTAACCGTTCCCATCTAAAAATTGGCTTCCTTTTTCAAAAGGGACAATTTCAACAAAGTTGTCATTTTCAATATCAATAAGTTCCAATGCCTTAAAAGTGTCATAGAATAATTGCTCACCAGCAAAAGTGTCACGGGTGCGCACGGATTTACTGAGCAAATATTTTCGGTCGTTGAGCATCACTGTTTCGATTCCTTTTCCGGGAAAACTCATAAAACCTGCGCCACCCAACAATTCAGGATGTTCCATTTTTTTGACCATGTTGCCCTCCAAATCATAGATGAAAATTCCTTTCATCCCTGCTAGAGCAATTTGGTTATCATTTATAAAGCCTGGAAATTCCATCAGAAAACCGTAGGCATCAGGGGTGTCTTCATTTTTTGAAAATCGACTAAAAACATCTCCTGATTGATCAGTGAAGACAAATTCTTTACCAGCAAAATCATAAAAGGCAAACCTGTCTGCTTTAGGATTAATATCAATCAGCATTGGGTCGCCTAAAATCTTTAAATCCAAAGAATCTACTACTTCAAAAGAAAAGCTATTAGAAATTTCAATCTCCCGTTCTTTTTGATTGGCACATGAGAAAAAAACCAGTGAGATAAACAGGTATTGACAGTATCGTTTCATGTTGAAAAATTAAAAAATAAACCTGAAAAACGCTACACTTAGTTATTTTTTCAGTTTGAAACAAACACAAAAAAAAAAGTGCCCACCTTCCGGCAGACACTTTTAAATATTTGATACGAACCATCTTGGTTCTTGTCTCTTTTTTCTAAAGATTACTTCTTACCACCTTCCATCTTTTCCTTCAACTCAGCCAAAGCATCGATATCTCCTAAGGTGGATTTATCAGCTGTAGCTTCGGTTGCCGGTGCAGATGCTTTTTTGACGGCTTTCTTAGGAGCAGCAGCAGCTGGTCTGGCTTCTTCTCTAAATGTAGCAGTATGGGAAAGAACAATTCTCTTGTCATCTTTGGAGAATTCAGTAACTCTGAAATCCAAAGATTCACCAACTTCTACTGAAGATCCGTCCTCTTTTTCCAAATTCTTAGAAGTAGCAAATCCTTCCAATCCATAAGGAAGTTCTAAAACAGCACCTTTATCATTTTTGGAAACTACTGTACACTTATGGTCAGAACCTACAGGGAATACAGTTTCGAAAGTATCCCATGGATTTTCTTCCAATTGCTTATGACCTAGGGCCAATCTTCTGTTGTCCACATCAAGTTCCAATACAGCAACATCCAATTCATCACCTACTTTTACAAACTCTGCAGGATGTTTGATTTTCTTGGTCCAAGAAAGATCAGATACGTGGACCAAGCCATCGATACCTTCTTCCAATTCAAGGAACAAGCCAAAGTTGGTCAGGTTTCTTACCACACCTTTGTGTTTGGTGCCAATGCCGTATTTAGAGGACATATCACCCTTAGTCCAAGGATCTTCAGTCAATTGCTTGATGCCCAAAGACATTTTTCTTTCGTCTTTGTCCAAAGTCAATACCACCGCTTCGATCTCATCATTGACTTTCACAAAGTCAGCAGGATTTCTCAAGTGCTGGGACCAGCTCATTTCAGACACGTGGATCAAACCTTCAACTCCAGGAGCCAATTCGAGGAATGCTCCGTAGTCTGCTACGTTTACAATCTTGCCTGTAACTTTGGAGCCGATTTCAAGATCAGCAGAAAGTGCATCCCAAGGATGTGAAGTCAATTGCTTCATACCCAAAGAAATTCTTTTCTTGTCATCATCAAAATCAAGAACCACAATCTGAACTTTGTCGTCCAAATTAAGCACTTCTTCCGGATGATTGATTCTTCCCCAAGAGATATCAGTAATGTGAAGCAAACCATCTACACCACCCAAATCGATGTAAACACCGAAGTTGGTCATGTTTTTGATCACTCCTTCCAATACCTGACCTTTCTCAAGGTTGTTCAATATTTCAGCTTTTTGTTTCTCAAGATCTTTCTCGATCAGGACTTTGTGAGAAACGACTACGTTATCATTGGTGTGGTTGATTTTAACCACTTTCACTTCCATTTTCTTACCTACATAGATATCAAAATCCCTGATAGGCTTCACATCAATCTGGGAACCTGGCAAGAAGGCTTCAACACCGTAGATATCCACAATCAGACCACCTTTGGTTCTTCTTTTTACTAGGCCTTCGATGACACTGTCATTGGCCAAGGCATCTTCGATATCGCTCCATGCACGGACCATTCTGGCTTTCTTTCTTGAAAGCACCAATTGACCCAATGAATTTTCCTGCTCTTCGATGAACAATTC